>JAZUJX010000001.1:0-3866 GCA_045642965.1 Synergistaceae bacterium
CATAACCCCGCCGATGCATCTTGAAATTATTGACGGAGTGGACGACGCCCAGGCGTATAACGGCAGCAAAGCCTGTGAAGAAAGGACGTTCTATAAGGAAACGATATAGAACGGATACAGTATTTTGCGGCAGTGACGGAATTTTGTCATAAAAATCAAAAAAAATCGCCAGACAGGCGGGTTTTTTCTTGCCTGACGGAAGAAAATAAAGTATTATATTCATTTGTAAATTGCTTGAAACTGGCGGAGGGCGACATCTATGGAAGCAGTCAAAGCGCCGCGGGGAACACAGGACGTTCTCGGCGAAGCGGCATGGAAATGGGAATACGTGGCAAAGGTTTCTGCGGAGGTAGCGCAGGATTTCGGCTACGGAAAGGTGCAGCTGCCGATTTTTGAGCATACGGAGCTGTTCAGCCGCGGCGTAGGCGAGACTACCGACGTTGTGGAAAAGGAAATGTACACGTTTATTGACAGAGGCGGAAGAAGCGTTACTCTGCGCCCTGAAATGACGGCTTCAATGATGCGTTCCTATCTCGAACACAATATGAAAAACGGGCCTCAGCCAGTGAAAATGTGGGGCCTTGGTCCCATGTTCCGCTATGAGCGTCCGCAGAAGGGGCGCTACCGTCAGTTTGTACAGATGGACGTTGAGGCTATCGGCTCTCAGGACCCTGCGCTGGATATAGAGATAATAGACTATGCGATGGAGCTTTTCCGCCGCCTTGGCTTAAAAAATCTTCAGGTTGTTCTTAATTCGGTCGGCTGCCCGAAATGCCGTCCGATATACAAGAAAGCACTGCAGGATTATCTCCGTCCGCATCTCGGCGAGCTTTGCGAGTCTTGCCAAAGCCGCTTTGACAGAAATCCGCTGAGAATTCTTGACTGCAAAAATCCTGCGGACAAGGAGATTACGGAGAATGCGCCGTCAATTCTTGACTGCCTCTGCGACGAATGCAGGGCGCATTTTGACGCGGTGCGCGAAGGGCTTGAAAAAATAGGCGCGGTTACCGTGCTTGACAAGCGTCTTGTCCGCGGTCTTGACTATTACACGAAGACAGCTTTTGAAATCCAGTCCGGCGACCTTGGCGCGCAGAATGCAGTTTGCGGCGGAGGACGTTACGACAATCTGGCGGAGTCCATAGGAGGGCCTCATGTGCCCGGAATTGGCTTTGCTGCCGGTATTGACCGTGTTATTCTGACAATGGAGGCACAGGGCTGCAGTTTCGGAGAAGCACCGTCAACGCAGGCTTACGTTGTTTACGCTGATCAGGACTGCAGGCTGGAAGCGGTAAAGCTGGTTCACGAGCTGCGTTCCGCCGGCATTTCCGCAGATATGGATTATGCATGCCGGAGCATGAAGGCACAGATGAAAACAGCTTCGTCAGCAGCGCAGTACGCCTGCATTATCGGCGGAAACGAGGTTGAAAAGGGCGTGGTGACGCTTAAAAACCTTAAAGACGCGTCGCAGCAGGAAATTGAGCGCGGCAGGATTGCGGAAGTTTTGAGCAGATAAATATTTGCTTGTAAAAGATTCATTTTAAAAGATTTAAAAGTGTTGCAAAGCAAAAGTTTTTAGCTATATATATGCAGACCTTAACGGTCGCGGGAGGAATTGTAAATGGGACGTTATTTTGATGCTTCATGGCAGAGAACAATGAAATGCGGTCAGCCCAGGGAAGCTGACGCCGGCAAGGAAGTCGTACTCAACGGCTGGCTTCGCGCGCGCCGTGACCTTGGCGGAATTATTTTTATCGAGCTTTGGGACAAGTCAGGCGTTACACAGCTTGTTTTTAACCCTGAACTGAACGCTGAAGCTCATTCGAGAGCCGGTGCGCTCCGCAGCGAATACTGCCTTGCAGTCAAGGGCAAACTCCGTATTCGTCCTGAAGGAACTGAAAATCCTGACCTTGCAACGGGCAACGTTGAAGTTGTAGTGTCAGATTTCCTCGTTCTGTCGCCTTCAAAGCTTCCGCCGTTTGAAATGGACAGCGTGGACGAGGTCAACGAAGATCTCCGTATGAAATACCGTTATCTTGACCTCCGCCGCGAGCGTATGCAGGATAACCTTAAAAAACGCAACGACATTACGCTTTTCACGAGAAATTATTTCGCGAAGAACGAATTCCTTGATATAGAAACACCGATGCTTACGCGTTCAACACCGGAAGGCGCACGTGACTTCCTTGTTCCAAGCCGTCTCAATCCGTGCAAATTCTACGCTCTTCCGCAGTCACCCCAGCTTTTCAAACAGCTTCTTATGGTCGGCGGCTGCGAGCGTTACATGCAGATTGTAAAGTGCTTCCGCGACGAAGACCTCCGCGCTGACAGACAGCCTGAATTTACGCAGATAGACCTTGAAATGAGCTACACGACAGAAGAGGATATCTACAAACTTATAGAAGGCTATCTCTCAGGCGTTTTCAAAGAAGTTCTCGGTATTGACGTTCAGACGCCGTTCCTCCGCATGACGTGGAAGGATGCTATGGACGCTTACGGAAGCGACAAGCCCGACCTTCGCATAAATATGAAGATGGTTGACCTCGCCGAAGTGTTCGCAGGCGGAGAAAATCCGTTTGCCGGACTTCTCGCGAACGGCGGAACCATTAAGGGACTCCGTCTTGAAGGCGGTGCAGCCCTCTCGCGCAAAGACCTTACCGTGCTTGAAGACAGAGCGAAAAAACTCGGCGCCGCAGGCATGGCAAACTTCCAGGTAAAAGACGGGGAACTCAAAGGACCTCTCGTCAAATTCCTTAACGAAACGCAGATTGCAAAGCTTTACGAGCTTTCCGAAATCAAGGAGGGCGATGCTCTCTTCATTATGGCTGACGCTGACTGGCAGAAGGCATGCACAATTCTCGGACAGATGCGTCTTGAAATTGCGCGCGAACGCGGTCTTGTCGAAGAAGGCTTCAAGTTCCTCTGGGTTACGGAATTCCCGCTTCTTGAATGGAGCGACGAAGAAAACCGCTGGATGGCAATGCACCATCCGTTTACGGCACCGTTTGACGAAGATATGCACTATCTCTTCACGGAGCCGGGCAAAGTACGCTCACGCGCCTACGACGTTGTTCTCAACGGCACTGAAATAGGCGGAGGCTCAATAAGAATTCATGACCCTAAAATGCAGGAAGAGGTGTTCAAGGCTCTTAACTTCACGCCAGAAGCGGCACGCGAACGCTTTGATTTCTTCCTTGAAGGTCTCAGCTACGGCACACCTCCTCACGGCGGACTTGCCTTTGGTCTTGACAGGCTTGTCATGATTATGTGCGGCTGCAAATCAATACGCGACGTTATGGCATTCCCGAAGAACCAGAAAGCGCAGTGCCCGCTCGCATTTGCGCCGAGCGCGGTCGACGACGCCCAGCTTCAGGAGCTCTCAATCAGAACGGACGAGCTGCTTGGCTGATAAATTCACGGTTATTGCTTAATAATTCAAGGAAATCTGCCTGTGCAGATTTCCTTTTAGTTTCTGAACAGAATTACAGCAAAATAAATTGTACAGCAGACAGGAGTGAATGAAATGAAACTGAAATATCTCGGACACAGTGCGTTTTATATTGAAGCGGAGGGGCTGAAAGCTCTTACAGACCCGTTCCTTGACGGCAATCCGCTTGCCGCTGCCAAAGCTTCCGATTTTACAGACGTGAACTATATTTTTGTAACCCACGGACACGGTGACCATGTCGGAAACGCCGTTGAAATCGCGAAACGCTGCGGCGCGGCAATAGTATGCCCGACGGAGCTTGCGCCGTTTCTTGCAGCTCAGGGCGTAAAAACTGAGGGAATGCAGATCGGCGCTTCGTTTAATTTCCCGTTCGGAAAGGTCAAGCTTACTCCGGCGCTTCACGGCTCAACCTTTGTTTTAG
>JAZUJX010000002.1:0-22299 GCA_045642965.1 Synergistaceae bacterium
ACAAAACCCCGACGCCGTAAATTCCGGCAGGGACAGGAAAAGGAAGCAGGGCATGCAAAAACTCTCCCGTAAAACTGACAGCAAGTATGAGAGCAAACTGTTTCAGAAACTTCATACGTCAATCACCCCGCACAGATTATAACGCAAAAAGGGTACGCGCAGCATTTTTTCGTACGAACTTTTGCGCGGCATTTGCAGAACAAAAACAAAACCGCGCGCGGCGGTTTTGAAAACAGGCAGCGCAGCGTCCGTATTAACCGTTCAGCAGAATTTCGTCGAATTTCCGGCAGTATTCGATTATATCCTCCGCGCCGTATTCCGCGCTGTCTTCCGTGAACTCCATAACAGCCTCTTTTTTCGCAAAGGTCTGCCATTTTATTTCGTTGACGTTCTTAACCTCATGCTGATACAGCGACGGATTGCCCTTTTTCATAAAGTTGACGAGGCACGTCTGAAGCGTTTCCTCCAAATCGGAACGGCAGAGATAGCCGCACTTTTCTGCATATTCGTTGTTGCTCAAAAGGTGAAACAGGCATGCATAGCTGCTTGCCCCGAATTTTTCAATCGGAGAACCTGCTTTCCAGCGGAAACAGCGCGCCGTGCCCCCTGCCTTGCTCTGCAGTCTGCACGTCAAAAGCAGTCCCGCCTCGCAGCCGAAACGCGAGAAAATACACTCCAGAGCATCTTCCTCCGCCGCGCCCTGTTCAAGCTGTTCTTCATACAGTTTTTTCAGCAGTCTGCCTCTTTCCGAATCCTCTTCAATAGCCGCTTTCAGATAGAAAGTAATCATTTCCGCGCTGTCTGCCTCACCCATGGAAGAAACCCAGGAACCGAATTCATTTTCAGCCATTCCGGCAATGATACTGATATTCTTTACAGCACCGTCCGCAATTTCGCGGTACGGGCAGGAAGGAACAATTCCGTCGCAGACAGGCATTGTTACGTCGCTGCCAAGCGTTTTCTGCGCGTCAAGAATTTGTTCAGGCGTAAGCGCAAGCAGCTGTTCCATATTTTCGACACCGGCGGCTTTTGCAAATTTCAAACTGAGCTCGTTCTGCTGTTCAGGCGTGTAAAGAGACTCGAAATTTCCTGCAAGGACAAAAATTTTGTCAAAAAGTCCTTCAGCCTGCTTTATAACGCTCAACAACAGTGCTGAAACGCCTCCGGCATGCTCGCCGGCAACAGTTATATTGTCAGGATCCCCGCCGAATGCCGCTATGTTCTCCTTAATCCATCTCAGAGCTTCAATCTGGTCAAGCAGCCCCAGGTTCTGACTGTCCGGATATTCCTCTGCCCCGGGAAGTCCTGAAAAATTTGCGAAACCAAGCAGCCCGAGCCTGTAATTTAACGACACGAACAAAACGTCCTTGTGCCTGCGTACAAAATGTCTGCCGTGATACAGCGGGACAGCCGAGCTTCCATAGGCAAAATCCCCTCCGTGAATATAAACGAGAACAGGGCATTTTTTCCCGGACTTGCCTGCGGCTGTCCAGACATTAAGCGTCAGACAGTTCTCCGACTGCGGAAAATACCCCGCATAATTGCGTTTGTTTTGTATCTGGACTGCAGAAGATCCGAAATGATACGCTTCAAAAACAGCGTCAGAACTCTCAAGCGGCTGAGGCGCTCTCCAGCGTTCAGCCATGGCGTACGGTATTCCGAGAAACGCACGGACTTTTTTCCTCTCTTTTCCGACAAACGTCCCTGTCCGCGTTTTGACGGCGCAGCTTTCGTCATAATCTCCGGTAATTGTGTTATTTTCACCGCAGGCGTCTTTAATTGACGCTATTTCATCTTCGTCAATCGTCACACCCTCCGTGCCGTCTCCGTATTCTGCCCTGAGTTTTCGCGTTTTGTACGTGCGGACTGCAAACGACACTGCAAGAACAATAATCGGGAAACCTACAACAAATTCCAGCATCTCTGCAAGATTACGGTAAATGCTGTATCCCCACAGCTTCATGCACAGCGCGTATGAAATTAGAAAACAGACGACGACTGCCGCAAACAGCAGTTTTTTCCTGCGCGGAACAATCTGGAAATATTTACGCGCCACAAGCTTATCCGCCGCAACAAACAGAATATCGCCGGCAATCATTGAAACTATTCCGGAGAAAATCATTCCGGCGCCATACGCGTCGGGCACGCAAAAACCGACGCCGTAGCCTATGGCACTGACAAAAGCAACTATAATATCGTCAAAACTGAACAGTTTCCTCATTCTGATTTACTGCTGAGCTTTATAGACCTCTTCTCCCTCAACAAGCGTGGCGACAAGCTTGGCAGTCGGAATTTCTTCAACGTCACAGTTGACAAAATCCGTGTCATACACCGTAAAGTTTGCAATTTTGCCCGTTTCTATCGTACCGAGCCTGTTTTCTTCATGGTTCATCCACGCAACGTTAATCGTCATCGCTTTCAGCGCTTCCATTCTGTCTATCGCCTGCTCCGCGCCGCGCTGCGATTTTGCCCCGCAGCTGTCAGCTCCCAGCAGCGGCGCATAGCTGTAAGGCATCTGTCTCATATTCGCCATGTATATCTGTCCGGGCATATCAAAGCTCGGCGAAACAGGAAAATCCGTATGGAAAGCAATCGCCGCGCCATAATCCCTGAAAGCCTTTACGGGATAATCTCTTAACGCGCGTTCCTCTCCGACGTAGCCGCACTCCATATCGTAATACGGCTGAGCCTTTGCGCACCAGAGAGGGGCAACGACCGCGACGCAGTTCAAATCCGCCAAACGCTTTACATCTGCCGGACGAACCTGCTGAAGATGTGCAAGAGCGCAGCGCATGCCGAAATTCCCCGTTTCAAGCTCCGCGTTCTCTATTGCGTCGAGGGCGCAGCGCGTAGCGGCGTCGCCAACGCTGTGTATATGCGAAGTCAGGCCGTTTTCAAAACCGGCTTTGATTGTCAGCGCAAGCTTTTCCCTGTCACAGAAACGCTTTGCGCCGAAATAGCCCGGCTGGTCGGCATATTCTTCTTCAAGCCAGCCTGTATGAGCTTCAATAACGCCGTCCATAAAAAGCTTCAGCGCGTTTATTTTGAAATGTTCACCGTTGTATTTTTTTGCACGATCCGCAATACGCTGTACGTCTTCAACAGGAGTTTCCGTAGTTTCCATAACGCAGTGCATTCCGAAACTGCGAAGCTTGAGCTTTCCTTCCCTGTCAAGCTCCGAATAGGCGCGTATGCCGTTTTCGCCGCCGGTATCCGCATACGCCTCGCCCGCCGCCGTAACGCCGCGGCTGAAAGCATAGTCCTGCCATACAAGCAGCGCTTTTTTGTATTCCTCAACCGTGAATTTAAGCTTGCCCAAAACCAAAAGCAGCCCGTTTTCGCAGACGTAGCCCGTAGGATTGCCGTTTTCGTCAGCACGCACCAAAGCAGATCCGTATTCCTTAACAGCGTTCGCGTCGATGCCGAAATATTTCATTCCGGCACTGTTGAGCAGTCCTGAATGACAATCCGCGCTGCGCATGAAAATCGGCTTGTCTGTTTTCACGGCGTCAAAAATCTCAGCAATCTTTCTCTGCGCCATCGGAGTTCCGCCTGTCTCTCCCCAGCCTGAACCGAGATATACGTTTCTGCCCGGGTTATCCGCAACATAACGGTTCATAATTTCAATCATATCCTCGCAGCTTCTCGCAGTTGACAAATCGGCATTGAAACAGAACCTTTCCGCCGCGGAAATTCCGTGGCAGTGAGCTTCCATAAAGCCGGGATAAACAAAATTCTCACCGTAATCGACAATCTCCGCTCCGTCTGAAAGCTTCTCGGCGTACTCGCGCGAACCGGCGTATTTTATAATACCGTCCTCAATAACCAAAGCTTCCGCACGCGGCTTGTGTTCGTCAACCGTAATAATATTTCCGTAAATAACCTTCTTCATTCTGTCCGTCCTCCATACTTAAATTTCGTGCCGCTTTATCCCTGTAAAAACTGAATTATACCTGACGCTTATTATAACATAAACGGGAGCGGCATAACCCGTCCCCGCAAAAAACTGCGCTTTATTCTCTCCGTTCTATTTCAGCTTGAAATCCCAGTATTTGCTGTAATCTTCGTACATGGAAACGCGGAGCGTCTGCCTGCTCATGTCATACACCGAGCTGCTATTAAAATTCCCTTACAGCGGTCAGGGTTGCGGACAGGCTGTCCTGTTTTCCCGCAAAACCCTGCAGTCCCAGGTCAAATTTCCAGGGAGAGCCCTGCTTTTTATACGTGATGCCGAGTTCTGCCATGCCGCTTCCGCCGGATATATCAGGCGCTGTCACGTCTTCAGTGTCTGCCCAAAGCGTGGAAACAAAAGAAACGCCAGTGTTAAAGTTGAAACAGTATTCATAGGCAAGCCCGAAATAGCCGTTCAGGGCATTTTCTTTTCGCGTCTGATATCTGAAACCGGCGCGGAGCCTTGTCAGATCCTGAGCCGCCACGTGAATGTCATAATCGTCCACAATCAACGCGGCGCAGACGCCGAGTTCGTCAAGCAGTTTAAAATACGTGTTCAGTTCTCCGCCTTTCAATTCGGTAATTTTTCCAAAAGCAAGGTTAAAAATTCTGTATCCGCCGGTGTCATAATCATAGGCGTATCTTCTGCCCTCGGCGGTAATCATGTCGTCGCTCGCGAAATCTCCCCATGCGCGTCCGGCAGCAAAGGCAAACTGCGTGTACCAGCGTTTGGGCGAGTCGTACCGCAGAAACAGTCCGCCGCCCATATAGGCGGCGTCGCCTTTGGAAACGATATACTCGTCGGTGCTTTCATAGCGCCCCCTGCCCGCCTGAAACAAAATGCCGTACACAAATCTGTCCGAAGTCCGTTTTGAAAGACCGAATACAAAGTTGCTGCTGTCCATATTCACTTCGCCCAGCGGTTTCATTTTGCTGTGCGTCCAGTTTGCGGCAAAGAACGGGTTAAAATGTCCCTTCGATCTGTTTGCCGCCAGCACGGCGTTTTCCAATCCGGCGCCGGAAAGCAGATTGTTCGCGTCTGAAATCGAGTCTATTATTGAAAATTTTGACTGAGCCAGAGCAAGCGTGTATTTTGTAATGTCCGGAACAACTTCCTCACAGGCTGCAGGAAATGCAAACAGCGCAACAAGAAAAAGCGCAGCCAGAATTTTTTTTGCGTTCTCCAATTTTGTTATCCTCCGGTTCAAACGTTACAACAGAGAACAGTCTGTTCCGCCGTGTTCTATTTCAGCTTGAAATCCCAGTATTTGCTGTAATCCTCGTGCATGGAAACGCGGAGCGTTTGCCTGCTCATGTCATACACCGAGCTGTGAACCGTCTCCCAGAAACCGTCCGGGTTGTCGCGCGTGCAGCGCGAAAATTTATCCGTAACCATTTCAGTAAACTTCATCATTTCTTCTTTCGGTGTATCTATAGTGTAATCTGTTCCCGTTGCGCTGTAGTACTGATAGTGTTCCGAATACCAGAACGGATTTGTACTCTTTTTGTACGACTGCGTATAATGCACACTCTGCAGCAGGCTGCGCATACCCTCGACAGTATTTGCCTTATCGTAATTTTTGTTAACGATATCCATGCGCTCCATGCCGCAGGCATGAGGCGTATAACCGTCAATCGACAGGTAATAATTCGTCATTGCCTTCGGATTTTTGACAACGCGCAGTTCATTGTCCACTATCTCAACAACGTAGCTCTCTTTCGTGTCGGCTATCATCCAGTGCAGACCGAGATTTTTCGGCTTCTCAACAAGGTTTCTGCCCTTCAGCAGTTCAACCGCCTCAGCCGCGCTTCCGGCATTGTCAAGAATGTAACGGTTCACCATCATAAACGGCAGTTCTTCCGCCCCGGGATTCGTGCTCTCGTTTTTAACGTCGTAAGGAACGTAATTCATGTTGCACGTCACGCCCTTTTCGTTAATGCCGTCGGCGATCATAAACGGAAGCAGGCGTTTCATATCGTCGGACAGTTTTCCGCTCTCCATATCCTTATAATGCACGGGAAGAACTCCTACTGCCATACTTGCGTAACGCCCGTCTTTTCCGTCAACCCACACTATAACTTCGGGGTACTGCCCAATGTGATAGTCCAAATTGCGCCCGTATATATTTCCGTTCACTACAGCGGTGCAGGCAAAGGCTTTCCCGTTTCCGGCATCTGCCCTTTTTTCAAAATATCCGCGCAGCGCCTTCTCGTCCTTAACCACACTGTAGTCAGGCTCAGCATAGCGAACCCTGTAAAGATAATCCGAAACCTTCTCAAATTTCAGTGCTTCGGCAGGCTTTGCCAAATATTCTGCATTGCAGGACTTGTAAAGCGAGAAACCAAAAACAGAAGCACCGACAAGAATTGCAATCAACAGCCATAAAAATTTCTTCTTCATACTGACGCCTCCTTATAAAATTCAATCTGCTACGCGTATTATTATAGCATAAGCAGGCAGTTTACATGAACAGGGGGATTCCGGCAAACGGCGGAATACAGCGTCTTTTAGTTTTTTCGCTGTCGGCTGTCAGCTGAGAAACAAAAATCAGCTACAACAGAAATTAAAAGCGGCGCGGGATTTATATTTCCCGCGCCGTTTTTTAATTGCCAATTACTCTAAAATCTTCGTCTTTCTGCCTGCCTGTGCCCAGTAGTGGTATGCCCCGCAGGGGTAAATCCGGCGTCTTTAATGGCGCTTCGCGCCAATGAATAATGCAGAATGAATAATGAAGAATTAAAACCGTCAAGGGCTCTCTTTTCATTTTTAATTACTTTCTAATTTTCTCATTCTTCATTTTTCATTGTTCATTCTTAATTGCTTTTTTAAGCCGCTGGGTCCTGCGCAAGCCCTTTGGGCTTCGCAGGAAGACGGGGAGAGGCAAGCCGCCTGGTTCTGCACTTCCGCTGCGCTTCACGCAGGAAGACAGGGAGAGCAAGCCACCGGCTCCTGCACTTCCGCTGCGCTTCACGCAGGAAGACGGGGAAGAAAAAGCTTAATGCTTAATGCTTACCGCTCTTACAGCTTATGGCTTTTTTCCTTCCTGCCGTTATTATAGCATTTCCAAAAGAATTTACACTGCTTTTCTCTGCGTTTTTTCTAAGCGTTTTTACTGATTTTTCAGTAAGTATTTTGGCGGATTTCAGCCATAATTTCAACCGCCATAAACAACGGCCTGGAATTTTCCAAGCCGCTGCTGCAATTCTTTGGTTCTTCCGCTGCAAAACTTACAGCTTCCCGCTTTTCGCTTGCGGCTTACAGCTTTATCAGGCAGTTTTTCTTTGCCCCGTTCTGCATTATGGTGATTTCTATCGTTGCGTGCGCTTCGCTGCTTTCAGCTATGTACTGCGCAATGTGACGATAATCGGTTTGCGACGTGTCTATTCTGTCTATGCTGTAAATAACGGTGCCCGTTCTGATTCCGAGATACCATGCGGCAGTGCCCTGTACAACGCTGAGGGCTTTCATGTATCTGTGTTCGTCTCTGCTGCCGTCCGAGAGCGTAAAGCCTATTTTTTTCTGAAGGTCGACTATGCTTTCAGCCGTTCTGATATAGCCGCGCGTTCTTTCTTCTTTTATGTCGTTGTCAGGCTGTTCCACGCGCACGGTCGCCTCTGCCCTGCCAACGTCAACCAGATAGAGAACAGAAAATCCGTTGTGTACGTCCGCAACCTGCAGAGAGCTGACAGTATCGCCGAATTTGTAGAGCGTAGGGACAGATTTGTTGTGCCAATAGTCGTCTATGTATTCAAGAGCCCTGCCCTCACCTTTTCTTTCGATCGTTTCAACAAGAAATTTGAGTTCTGTATCAAGTATGTCTTTGGCTTTCTGCTGATAGTCAGGCTTCGGGGTTTCAGCCGGCGCGGGTTTGGCAGGTTCGCTTTTGCTGGAATCCGCTATTGCCGCCCCGACGAGCAGTCCCAAAACGCCCGCCGCCACTATGGCTCCCGTGTTGTCGCTTTCGTGCCTATGGTAATGGTGATGATGATGGTGCCTGTCATTGATATGTATAATTCTGCTGTCCGCAAATGCCGGTGAGATTACTCCGAAACAGAATACAAAAATCAGTAACACAGCAATTTTTTTCATTTTCTCTTCCCCCTTGGCTCTTGAACGCAGCGCTTAAACTGCCTGATTTATTGCCCGCTGTCGTCAGTTTACATTTTAACACGGTATAGTGCAGCTGAACAGCAGAATTTGAAGAACTGTAAAGCAATTAAGAAGCCCCACTTTCGCGGGGCTCTATTTTTTGGTTCGAACCGTTTTTTGTTAATTATTAGTCAACCAGCTGGATTTTGTTGATACGAGAACCAGCCGCTTTCGCGTCTGTTTCTCGTATGTCCGTAATCCAGATTAGTCAACCAACTGGATTACGACCATAGGCGACGCATCGCCGGGGCGTGTTCCGAGTTTGACTATTCTTGTATATCCGCCGTTACGGTTGGCATATTTCGGACCAAGCTCGCTGAAGAGCTTGATTACCGCTTCTTTGTGCGGCATACGGGCGATAACAAGGCGGCGGTCGGTAAGTGTGCCTGATTTTGCTTTTGTAATCATTTTTTCGGCAACCTTACGAAGTTCTTTCGCTCTTGTTTCCGTTGTAACTATGCTGCCGGCCACAAAGAGACTTGCCGCCATGTTGCCGAGCATTGCCCAGCGATGGGAACTGCAACGTCCCAGTTTTCTAAGTGCCATGCGGTGTCTCATTTATTTTTCCTCCTCTGTTTCTTTGTCTCCTGCAAGGTGAAGATCAAGCTTTGCAAGCTTTTCTTCGATTTCCTTAAGGGAAATTCTTCCAAGGTTGCGCGTCTTCATAAGGTCTTCTTTGCTCTTTTCAACAAGGTCGCTTATGAGGTGCACGCCTCCGCGAAGCAGACAGTTTTCGCTGCGGACGGAAAGCTCCAGATCGCGGACGGAACGTCCGAGCCAGGCATTGTCGCCTATCTGGTATGCTTTCGGTTTCGGCGTATTGTCGCCGCTGCCCAAATCTTCAATGTCGCTGCTTCCCGGACCGGCTATTGCCTCTACTATTGAGACGTAGTAGCTTTTGAGGATTCTGCCTGCCTGAACTATGGCGTCTTCGGCGCTGACCGTGCCGTTTGTCCATATTTCAAGGTTGAGACTGTCGTAGTCTGTACGCTGTCCCTGACGTTTGTCAGCGATTTCGTATTTAACCCTTTCAACAGGCGAGAAGAGCGCATCTGTCTGAAGCGCGTCTGCCGGCAGCCACGCTGCGCGCGGTCTGTCAATAGGCGCATAGCCTGTTCCGGTGCTTACGTAGATATCCATTGCAATGCGGGCACCTTCTTCAAGCGTGCAGATGTAGGCGTCCGGATTAGGGAATTCAATATCCGCGTCCGGCTCAATATCCGCCGCCGTAACACGCTTCGGGCCGACTGCGTCGAGTCTGAGCGTTTTTACGGTATTTGAGCTGCAGCTGACTGCTATATGTTTAAGGTTTACAAGAAGTTCAATCACGTCTTCCTTTACGCCGGGAACCGTGCTGAACTCGTGAAGAACACCCTCTATGCGAACCGCAATGATTGCCGCTCCGGAGATCGAAGAAAGCAAAACGCGACGGAGTGAGTTTCCGAGCGTTACCCCGTAGCCTCTTTCAAGCGGCTCGATTGTTAATTTACCGTATGAGGGGGTAGACTCCTGCATTACGACATCGTAACGATCGTGCTCCATACTAACCCCTTCCTTTCACTTGTTCGCACTAACGTGCATAGAATTCGACGACGAGCTGCTCCTGGACAGGAACTTCAATCTGTTCGCGGACAGGCAGCGTTACGACCGTTCCCGTAAGCGCGTCGGCATTAAGTTCAAGCCATGCCGGAACTGCATGGGTCGCGGCGCTTTCAACGTTTTCCTTGATGACTGCGAGTTCGCGGCTGCCTTCCGCAACAGCGATCACGTCGCCCGGTTTAAGGATTGCGCTGGGGATGTCAAGCTTGCGTCCGTTAACGGTGAAATGTCCGTGGCGGACAAGCTGACGTGCCTGTGCACGGCTGACGCCGAAACCAAGACGGTAAACAATGTTGTCTATGCGGCGTTCAAGAAGCTGAAGGAAGTTGTGACCCGTCTGTCCGGCAAGTCTTGCTGCTTCAGCGTAAATTGTGCTGAACTGTGTTTCGTTGAGGCTGTAGAAACGGCGAAGTTTCTGTTTTTCGCGAAGACGGAGTCCGTATTCGCTCAGTTTGCCGCGGCGTGTTCCGTGCTGTCCCGGTTTTGAATTGCGTTTTTTGAATGCGCATTTCTCGGTATAGCAGCGGTCGCCTTTAAGAAAGAGCTGGCAGCCTTCTGCACGGCAGAGGCGGCATACAGGTCCTGTATATCTGCTCATACTTTGTTTCCTCCTTTAAAACTACACGCGACGACGCTTCGGCGGACGGCATCCGTTGTGCGGGATCGGTGTTGCGTCACGAATGACGTTAATGCTGAGTCCTGCTGCCTGAAGGGCACGAATTGCTGATTCGCGTCCGGGTCCCGGACCTTTGACGATTACGTCAACTTCTGTGACACCATGTTCCTGGGCTGCTTTTGCTGCCTGGGCTGCTGACATCTGCGCTGCATACGGAGTTGATTTGCGTGCGCCTTTGAAACCGACGTTTCCGCCTGCAGACCATGAAAGCGCATTGCCCTGTTTATCCGTAAGCGTTACGATTGTGTTGTTAAACGTTGAATAAATGTGTGCAACACCGTAGCTTACGTTCTTCTTATCTTTGCGTTTACGAGTACGCTGTACGCGTTTGGCCACTTGATATTCCCTCCCTGTAAAGCGTTATTTCGTAGCTTTTTTCTTGCCGGCAACCGTGCGTTTCGGTCCCTTGCGGGTGCGGGCGTTGGTTTTGGTTTTCTGTCCGCGGACAGGAAGTCCCTGACGGTGTCTGAGACCACGGTAGCTTCCGATGTCCATGAGACGTTTGATGTTCATTGCTCTCTCACGGCGAAGGTCGCCTTCGAGAACGTAGTTTTCGAGTTCTGCGCGAAGTTTCTGTTCGTCTTCTTCGCTCATATCCTTGACGCGGACGTCAGGATTTACACCCGTTGCTTCAAGAATGCGGCTTGCGTAGGCAGGTCCGATTCCGTAGATGTAGGTGAGGGCGATTTCGATTCTTTTTTCGCGCGGCAGATCGACTCCGGCTAAACGTGCCATAAGCTGTTATCTCCTTCCACCCTGGCGCTGTTTGTGACGCGGGTTTTTGCTGCAAATAACGCGTACGACGCCATGACGTTTGATTATTCTGCAAAATTCACAAATTGGTTTGACCGACGGTCTTACTTTCATTTGTTGCAGACCTCCTTGAGAAATTCTTAATACTATAGATTTGTTTTTTATTTGTATCTATATGTGATTCGCCCACGGGTCAAGTCGTATGGCGAAAGCTCCAATTGTACACGGTCACCCGGAAGAATCCTTATAAAATTCATCCGCATCTTTCCGGAAACATGGGCCAGTATTTTATGACCGTTTTCCAACTCTACACGGAACATGGCATTGGGCAGCGGTTCAACAACCTTACCCTTTACCTCAATTACATCTTCCTTGTCCATGCAGTTTCTCAACCTCCCTGTTTGCAGGATACGCTGCCTTTGTTCAGACTGCTGGAATCTTACCGATCCGCCAGACGTTATCCGGGGTTCTGTTCCCGCAACCGCTCGGCAGCTCTTTAAGATTGATCTGCGTCTTGTGAAGGTGTTTCATGTTCTTTCATTCCGGACTGCGCATTTGCCAAAATCCGCGTCTGCGCCACCCGTTTTCGAATCACCTTCCGTGGCACTGCCACGAATAAATTTCCTGCGTACTTTGTTTGACGAACTTTTACAAGATCGCCGGGTCTGAATTCCGCTGCGCTATTCTTCCCACGGAGTAAGTATCTCAACCCCGTTGTCCGTGACGAGCAGCGTATTTTCAAAATGCGCCGCGTCACTGCCGTCAGCTGTAACGACCGTCCACTGGTCGTCCAAAGTTTTAACTTCTTCAGCGCCCGTCATTACCATTGGTTCAACACAAAAGGTCATTCTCGGTTTTATGACAAGTCCGCTGCCCTGTTTCCCGTAGTTGGGAACCTGAGGCGCTTCGTGCGGTCTCCTGCCTATTCCGTGACCGGCATAGTCCCTGACGAGACCGTAGCCCTGCGGTATAACGGTCTGTTCAACCGCGTAACCGATATCTCCGAGTGTTGCCCCCGGTCTGACTGCCTTCATACCGTTGTGGAGAGACTGAAGAGTGATGTCGAGCAGCCGCTTGCGTTCATCACTGATTTGTCCAACTGCGTACGTACAGCAGGCATCGCCGAAAAATCCGTCTATGGAGGCTCCTGTATCTACCGTAAAGATGTCACCCTCCTGGAGGATTCTGTCTTTTGAAGGTATTCCGTGAACCACCTCATTGTTGATTGAGGCGCATATCGTTCCTGGAAATGCTACCGGAACCCATGACACTTTGTAATTCTTAAAAGCAGGTTTACCGCCTGATTTCCTGATAAGATCCTCGGCAGCCAGGTCCAGAGTCAACGTATCCACACCCGGCTTTACGAGGTCTCTCATCAGTTTAAGTATATCTGCTACAAGCTGTCCCGCTTTCCTCATTTTCACAAGGTCACGGTCGCTTTTGAAGGTTATCATTTATCTTATGCCTTTGCTCTCAAGCAGATTCAGGACAGCATCCTTAGCTCCCGATGCGTCAATTTTGAGAAGAACGCCCTGTGAGCCGTAGTAATCGACTATGGGCGCCGTCTGCTCGTGGAATACGGCAAGGCGTTTGCGGATGACTTCTTCTTTGTCGTCATCGCGCTGAATGACCTCTCCTCCGCATTTGTCGCAGACACCTTCAACCTTTGCAGGTTTGAGCATCGTGTTGTAAATTTCCCCGCACGCCTTGCAAACTCTTCTTGAAGTAAGTCTGTTGACAACGACTTCGTCTTCAATCTCAAGCTCCACCGCCGCGTCGAGTCTCATGCCGAGTTTGTCAAGAAGTCTGCCCAGTGCTTCTGCCTGGGGCAGCGTTCTCGGAAAACCGTCGAGCATAAATCCGGCGATACAGTCGTTTTCCTTGAGGCGTTCCTCCATCATGTCAATTATGACCTGATCCGGAACGAGTTTGCCTGCGTCCATATAGGATTTCGCCAATTTTCCGAGCTCAGTGCCTTCTTTGACGTTGGCCCTGAGCATATCGCCCGTTGAAATGTGGGCTATCGGATATTTGGCTTTAATCGTTGCGGCCTGTGTTCCTTTGCCTGCGCCCGGGGCGCCTATAAGGATTATTCTCATCTTGTTCAGTTCTTATTACAGTCTGAGAAGACCGCCTGATTTGTTCTGGCGTTTCAAAATGCCCTGATAGTGGCGCATAAGAAGCTGAGCTTCGATCTCGTGAACAGTGTCAAGAGCGACACCGACAACGATGATGACCGCGGTTCCGCCGAAATAGAAGGAGTGGATGTTGAGAACTCTCGTCATAATCGTCGGGACAACCGCGATGAGTGCAAGGGCCGCAGATCCGGCGAGCGTAATGCGCTCCATAACCTTCTCTATGTATTCTTCGGTCGGCTTGCCCGGACGGATACCGAGGATAAAGCCGCCGTTTTTCTTCATGTTTTCGGCTATTTCATCCGGTTTGAAGACAACAGCCGTGTAGAAGAATCCGAAGAAAACTATCAGGATTACGTACAGTATCATGTAAACAGGACTCGTCGGGCTGAACCACTGCACGATTTTCTGCGCTGTGGCGCCGTGGAAGAATCCGGCGATAGTGTACGGGAAAAGCAGTATTGATGACGCGAAGATAATAGGTATAACACCTGCCGTATTGACTCTGAGCGGGATGAACGTGCTCTGTCCGCCGTACATTTTGTTGCCTACTACGCGTTTGGCGTACTGGACGGACATGCGGCGCTGACCTTCCTGAAGAAGGATGCATCCGGCTATAACCGCAAGCATAAACACGATTGCGATGAGGAATACGATGAAATTAAGTTCGCCGAGTTTCAGAAGCTGGAACGTGCGGATGACCGCATCGGGAATTCTTGCGACGATACCCGCAAAAATGAGCATTGAAATACCGTTGCCAATTCCGTAGTCGGACATAAGCTCACCGATCCACATAACGGCCATTGCGCCCGTCGTGAGCGTGAGCGTTACGACGCACACGTCAATCCATGAACCGGAGAAAATTCCTGCGCTTCTGAGCCAGCCTGTCATACCAAGAGCCTGAACAACCGCGAAAACGATGGTACCGATACGTGTGTACTGCACCATTTTTTTCTGGCCTTCAGGACCCTCCTTCATCATTTTCTCAAGGCTCGGTATAACAACTGCGAGCAGCTGCATAACGATACTTGAGTTGATATACGGCGTGACGCCCATTGCAAAGATACCAAATCTGCTGAGGGCGCCGCCTGCGAAGAGGTCGAGGAAACCCAATATACCGCTCTGTTCAAAAAGCTTTGAAAGTGCCGCTGCGTTGATACCCGGCGTCGGAATAAGCGCACCGAGACGGTACACAAAGAGCGCGCCGAGAACAAAGAGGAAGCGGCGTTTCAAATCAGGCAGTCTGAAGGCATCTTTTAAGGAGTCTAACACCTTAGATCACCTCGGCTTTTCCACCGGCTGCTTCGAGCTTTGCTTTTGCTGAAGCGCTGAATGCTTTTGCCTTTACTGTAAGTTTTTTCGTGATTTCGCCTTCACCGAGAATCTTGAGAGGCGCCGCCGCGTCTGAGATAAGGCGGAGAGCTGCGAGCTTAGCCGCATCCACTTCTGCCCCGTCTTCAAAGCGGGCATCGAGTTCGTCAAGGTTCACGACCTGATATTTAACAGCAAAACGGAAGTTGCTGAAGCCGCGTTTAGGGATGCGGCGGGCAAGCGGCATCTGGCCGCCTTCAAAGTTCGGGCTGATGTCCGGGCTTTTGCGGGCTTTCTGACCTTTATGGCCTTTACCTGCTGTTTTACCCTGTCCGCTTCCAAGTCCCTGTCCGAGACGTTTTTTGGCTTTTCTTGAGCCCGGTGCCGGGCAAAGTTCTTCAAGCTTCATGCCGGAACCTCCTATTCTTCCTCTGACCACTCGAGCAGGTGGCTGATCTTGTTGACCATGCCGCGAATCTGCGGAGTGTCATTGTGAATTACAGTGTCATTGAGCTTGTGGAGTCCGAGGGCTGCAATGACTCTTTCCTGACGCGGAGGACGTCCGACTGTGCTTCTTTTCCATGTAATGCGAAGTTTGGCCATAGTCTGTGAACCTCCTATGCGTCTTTACGCTCGATACCGCGGAGACGGTATATTTCTTCCGGCGTACGGAAGCGTTTAACCGCGTCCATGGTTGCGTATGCGATGTTGATCGGGTTTGCCGTTCTGCCCGTTACCTTAGCGATAACGTCTTTAATTCCGCCAAGTTCCATAATCGGACGAACCGATGAACCTGCGAGAACTCCGGTACCCGGGGCTGCGGGACGGAAGAGAACTTCCGCTGCGCCGAATTTGCCGATAATCGGGTGAGGAATTGTCGTACCAACCTTTTTGAGGTCGATAAGGTTTTTCTTTGCATGCTCTACAGCTTTGCGCATTGCTTCGGAAATTTCCTTCGCTTTGCCCATGCCGAGACCAACCTGGTCAACGCCGTCACCAACCGCAACGAGGACTGCGAAACGGAAACGTTTGCCGCCTTTGACAACCTTTGCTACGCGGTTGACAAAAACTACGCGTTCCGTAAGTTCCATTCCTCTGCTGCTGTATGATTTATTGGCTTCTTTTTTGTTGTTTGTCTTGTTTTCTTTCGCCACGGTACTCTGCCTCCCCTTAGAACTTCAGGCCGGCTTCACGAGCTGCATCTGCGAGAGCCTGGACTCTTCCGTGATAGATGTGTCCGCCTCTGTCAAAAACAACTGTGTTGACGCCTTTAGCCAGAGCACGTTCCGCTATCTGTTTGCCAACCTCTTTGGCTGCTTCGATGTTGCCTTTTTTGTCGGCGCCGAAGCTTTTGTCCATCGTTGAGGCTGAAACAAGCGTGCATCCCTTTTCGTCATCGATAATCTGAGCGTAGATATGCTTCAGACTGCCGAATACCGAAAGACGCGGGCGTTCCGCTGTTCCGGATACGTGCTTCCTGAGGCGCTGGTGGCGGAGTTCGCGCATTGCATTACGACTGCGATTTTTCAACGTCCTACACCTCGCCTTTACTTCGATTTAGCACCGGCTTTGCCGGCCTTGCGAATTACGTACTCGCCTTCGTATCTGATACCTTTGCCTTTGTACGGTTCCGGTGAGCGGTATTCGCGTATGTTAGCCGCGACCTGACCTACGATCTGTTTGTCAATGCCGCTGACTGTGATGTTAATCGGTGACGGGCAGGCGAATTCGATTCCCTGAGGGGGAACGACTTCAATCGTGTGCGAATAGCCGAGGCTGAGCACAAGCGTTTTGCCCTGCATGGCAGCACGGTAGCCTACGCCGACGATTTCAAGTTTTTTCTCAAAACCTGAGCTTACACCGGTGATCATGTTGTTGAGGAGAGCTCTTGTCATACCGTGAGCAGCGCGTACGGCTTTAATTTCGCTTTCACGCTCTACAATAACTTTGCCCTCTTCAAGCTTGACGTTGATCTGCGGCATAATGTCCATTTCAAGCATGCCTTTGCCGCCTTTGACTGCAACGTGTCTGCCGTCGATTTTAACTTCAACGCCGCTGGGAAGTGCTATCGGTTTGCGTCCAATTCTTGACATCTGGGCACCTCCGCTACCACACGAAGCATACGACTTCGCCGCCGAGTCCGCGTTTGCGGGCTTCAGCGTCGGTCATAAGTCCGGCTGACGTTGAAATCATGGCTATTCCGAGTCCGCCCATAACTTTCGGGAGGTCTTCCTTACCGACATAGATGCGGCGTCCGGGTTTGCTTATACGGCGAAGTCCCTGGATAACGCGTTCTTTTGCCGGACCGTAGTTCATGGTAACTCTGAGAAGCGCCATTTTCTGTTTGGGGTCGTTTACTGTCTTGTAAGTGCGGATGTAGCCTTCTTCTTTGAGGATGCGTGCAACCTCAAGACGCATTTTGCTGAGCGGCATGTCGACTGTTTCAAGATAGACGACGTTTGCGTTTCTGATGCGTGTAAGCATATCCGCGACAGGATCTGTAATATACATTCAGTATCCTCCTTGCACGTGCCTACCAGCTTGACTTGACAACGCCGGGGATTTTTCCCTCGCGTGCAAGTTTTCTGAAACAGCAGCGGCACATATCGAATTTCCGCATGTATCCGTGGATACGTCCGCAGAGCGGGCAGCGGTTGTGTTTTCTTACTTTGAACTTAGGTTCAAGCTTTGATTTGTTGATAAGACTTTTTCTTGCCATGGTGTGCGCTCCTTCTTAGTGGGCGAACGGCATGCCGAGCTCTTTAAGGAGAGCCTGAGCTTCTTCGTCCGCTTTCGCCGTCGTAACAAACGAAATATTCATTCCGCGCTGACGAATGACTTTGTCAAAGTCTATTTCAGGGAAAAGAAGCTGTTCTTTCAGACCAAGGTTATAGTTGCCTCTGCCGTCAAAACCTTTCTTTGAAACACCCTGGAAGTCTTTGATACGCGGAAGTGCTATGTTGATAAGACGATCAAGGAATTCCCACATTTTGGCGCCTCTGAGCGTAACGCAGCAGCCGACAGGCTGTCCTTCGCGAAGCTTAAAGCCTGCGATGGATTTTTTGGCGCGTTTGAGCATAGGCTTCTGGCCCGTGATTATTGTCAGCTCGTTAATGGAGGCATCCATGTATTTCGTATCAAGCTTTGCCTCATTGACGCCGATGTTGATGACAATTTTCTCCATACGCGGAATCTGCATCACGTTTTTGAATTCAAACTGTTCCTTGAGGCGGGGAGCGACTTCTTCAGTATATTTTGTTAAAAGACGCGGAGTCATTCTCTATCCCCTCCTATATCTTATCGATAATCTCGCCGCATTTTTTGCAAACGCGGACTTTGTCGCCGTTGTCGAGATACGCATGGGCAATGCGCGTAGCTTTGCCGCATGACGGGCAGACAAGCATTACCTTGCAAGCGCGGACAGCTGCTTCTTTTTTGATGAGTCCGCCGCGCGGGTCTTTCTGACTCGGACGAACGCTTTTTGTGACCATGTTAATGTTTTCGATAATAAGCGTATCTTTCTCTACATTTCTGCGGAGGACTTTGCCTTCTTTTCCGGCGTCCTTGCCGGAAATAACTTTGACACGGTCATCTTTTCTGATTCCCATTCTGGACATGACCCTTACCTCCTACACAACTTCAGGCGCAAGCGATACGATGCGCATGTATTTCTTTTCACGGAGTTCTCTCGCCACAGGACCAAAAATACGCGTTCCTTTCGGATCTCCGTTGGCATCGATCACGACTGCCGCGTTGTCGTCAAAACGTACGTAGGAACCGTCTTTGCGGCGGATTTCTTTTTTCGTTCTGACGATAACGGCTTTAACTACGTCGCCTTTTTTGATTGAGCCGTTCGGAGTTGCCTCGCGTACGGCTGCCACTATGACGTCACCGATTGTTCCGACTTTGCGGAAACTGCCGCCTTTAACCTGGATGCAGAGGAGCTTTCTTGCACCGCTGTTATCGGCTACGTTAAGTACTGTACGCAGCTGTATCATGCTTTACTCCTCCTCACCGCCAAGGATAGGCGCTTTTTCGATAATCTTTGTGACTTCCCAGTGTTTTCTTGCGCTGAGAGGACGTGTTTCTTCGATCTGAACTCTGTCGCCTATGCGGCATTCATTGTTCTCGTCGTGAGCCATAAACTTTTTGGACCGGAGAACCGGTTTACCGTAGAGTTCGTGTTTGGCCATGCGGTCAACGCGGACGACGATGGATTTTTCCATCTTGTCGCTGACGACTATGCCTACGCGAGCCTTGCGATATTTGACTTCTTCTGCCATAGCCGGTTACCTCCTTGCTTCCATTTCTTTTTCCGTGATGATTGTAAGTACACGGGCAATGGATTTCTTGACTTCTTTAATACGTCCTACGTTGCTCAGCTGTCCGATTGCATTTTGGAAACGGAGGTTGAACAACTCCTGTTTGAACTGTTTGTTTTTGTCTTTCAGCTCAGATATGCTGAGATCTCGTAATTCTTTGGGATCCATATCTATTCACCTGCTCCCTCTCGGGTAATCAATTTGACCTTGATCGGCAGCTTGAAGGCGGCTGTGCGGAACGCTTCTTCAGCGATTTCCAGAGGTACTCCGGCGATTTCGAACATTACACGGCCGCGTTTGACTGCTGCTGTCCAATATTCGACGTTACCTTTACCTTTTCCCATTCGTGTTTCAAGCGGCTTCTGCGTGACAGGGCGGTCAGGGAAAATTCTTATCCAGATTTTACCGCCTTTCTTCATTTTACGGCTGAGCGCGACACGGACTGCCTCTATCTGGCGGGCTGTGATCCATCCGTTTTCGCATGCCTGAAGACCGAAGTCACCAAAGTCAACCTTGTTTGCTCCTTTGGCATAACCACGGAGCGGCGTCAGATGAGGCTTGCGGAACTTAACTCTCGTCGGCTGTAACATGCGCGGTTATCCCCTTTCTTTCGGAGCTTTGACAGCTTCAACCTCTATGGGTTTGCGCTGCATTACTTCACCTTTGTAAATCCAAGTTTTGATACCGATAATTCCGTAGACTGTGCGTGCTTCTGCGAAACCATAGTCAATGTCCGCTCTGAGTGTTGAAAGCGGGAGCTGGCCTTCAAGGTACCACTCCGTACGTGCGATTTCAGCACCGCCGAGGCGGCCTGCGCACTGGACTTTAATTCCTTTTGCGCCTGATTTCATGGCACGGAATATTGACTGTTTCATTGCGCGTCTGAAGCTTATACGACGCTCGAGTGATGAAGCAACACCTTCGGCAACAACCTGTGCCTCTATATCAGGGTTCTTCATTTCCTGAATGTTGATCATGACCCGGTTTCCGGTCTTTTTCTGCAGTTCTTCGCGAACTATCTGAATTTCTGCACCATGTTTGCCGATTACGACACCAGGCCGGGCGGTCGAAACTGTAAAACGCATTACGTTTCCGATACGCTCGATATCCACGCGGCTGACTCCTGCTGCTGCCCAGCGTTTTTTGATCCATTCTCTGAGCTCGAGGTCCTCGTGGAGGAATTTGGCATATTTTTTCTTATCGGCGAACCAGCGTGATTCCCAGTCGTAGATAACGCCAAGTCTGTAACCTACCGGGTGAACTTTCTGACCCACTAGTCACCCCTCCTTATTTCTCAGCAACTGTCACCGTGATGTGACAGGTGTGATGTCTGTACGTATGAGCGCGTCCCTGTGCGACAGGGCGGAAGCGCTTCATGTATGTTCCCTGATCTGCCGTTATTTCTTTGACATAGAGTTTATCGATGTCAAGTCCGAAATTGTGTTCTGCATTGGCAACTGCGCTTTTGAGAACTTTTTCGGCAAAACGTGCGCCTTTGTTGGGTGTGAACTTAAGTATCGTGAGGGCATCTGCTGCTTTTTTGCCTCTTACGAGGGCGATAACGCGGCGAACCTTCGTTGCGGGAACTCTAAGTCCAACTGCTTTTGCTTTCGCGTCCATTGTCGTTCCTCCTTATGCCTATTTCACTTTGGAGGAACGTTCCTGTCCGGCGTGTCCGCCGAACTTACGCGTAGGTGCAAATTCCCCAAGTTTGTGACCGATCATGTTGTCGCTGACATAAACAGGAACGTGGATGCGTCCGTTATGAATTGCGATTGTATGTCCGACCATTTCAGGCGTTATGCTTGAACTGCGGGCCCAGCTTTTGATAACTGTCTTCTTGCCCGATTCGTTCATGTCTTCAACCCTGCGAAGAAGTTTCGCATCTACATAGGGTCCTTTTTTAATTGAACGAGACATTTATAATTTCCTCCCTACAAGCCGTGATTACTTCTTGCGGCGGCGGACGATGAATTTGTCCGAAGCTTTGCGCTTGCGCGTACGGTAACCCTTGGCAGGCGTACCCCACGGTGAAACAGGGTGCTTGTGAGATTTACTCTTGCCTTCACCACCGCCCATCGGGTGGTCAACCGGGTTCTGAATCATACCGCGGATATGGGGTCTGATTCCGAGCCAGCGGGTTCTTCCTGCTTTGCCTGACACAACGTTTTCATGCTCTTCGTTGCCGATCTGGCCGATTGTCGCCATGCATTCGAGAAGGACAAGGCGGAGTTCTCCGCTCGGCATACGAACGTATGCGTATTTTCCTTCTTTTGCCATGAGCTGTGCCGACGTACCGGCTGAACGTGCAAGTACTCCGCCGCGTCCCGGTTCAAGTTCGATGTTGTGAATAACGGTACCGACGGGAATTGCTTTCAGTTTGAGAGCATTGCCCGGACGGATGTCGGAGTCGTCTCCGGCATATATCTTGTCGCCGACGCCAAGACCTACCGGCGCAAGAATGTAACGTTTTTCACCATCGAGGTAGGAAACAAGTGCGATACGGGCTGAACGGTTCGGATCGTATTCGATTGAAACGATTGTTCCCGGTACTCCGGTTTTGTCGCGCTTGAAGTCGATAATGCGATATTTTACTCTGCCGTGTCCGCCAAGGTGGCGTGATGTTACGCGTCCATTGCTGTTACGGCCTCCAGACTGTTTCAGTGCCGTGACAAGGCTGCGTTCCGGCTTTGCCTTTGTAACTTCTGAATAATCAGGCAGAGCCATCTGGCGACGGGCGGGTGTAGTGGGTTTAAATTTCTTGATTCCCATTGTTTATTCCCCTTTCCTACGCGCTTGCGCCTTCAAAGAATGCAATCTTTTCGCCTTCTGCAAGCGTTACAATTGCTTTCTTCCAAGAACGTGAACGGCCCATAAAAGCACCCATGCGTTTCGGTTTCGAACGAACCTGAATCGTGTTTACTCTTACAACCTTGACGTTGAAAACTTCTTCGACAGCCTTGCGGATTTCTATCTTGTTGGCTTTGGGAAGAACTTCAAACGTGTACTGTCCGAGTTCCATAAGCGCGCTCGTTCTTTCTGTGATAATCGGACGAACGATGATATCGTATGCTGCTGCGTTCATTAGCCGAACACCTCCTCGAGCTTCTTAACCGCTTCAGGTGTCGCGATAAGCTGCTCATGATTAAGAAGGTCATAGACGTTGATGCTGTCAACATGAAGGACCTGTGCGCCCGGAATGTTCGCTGCTGATCTTGATGCCGCGATGTTCGTTTCGTGTGTTACGAAGAGCGGTTTTCTCTCGGCGTTTACGGCTGCGAGGAAAGCGACCATTGTCTTTGTCTTCGGTGCTTCAACGTCGAATTTTTCAAGAACAAGCATTTTCTCTTCCTGAACTTTCAGCGTAAGTGCGCTGCAAAGTGCAAGACGGCGAACTTTCTT
>JAZUJX010000003.1:0-2261 GCA_045642965.1 Synergistaceae bacterium
GAAAAAACGGCGGGTTTTAAAGGTGTTCTTTAAAAGTGGAATAGTTTTTGTAATCTGTCAAGCGTTATTGGAAGTGCAAAATTTATCTTTGAATTTGACAGAAATATATTTATTCGGTTACAGGAGATGCGCCCTGAGCCACTCTCCGTCTTTTGCGATGAGATACGCCGGCGGTATGTCAAAAATCGTGCGGCAGCCTGTCTGTCCTTCCTGTGACATTCTGTGAGCCGCTCTCGCAAGGGCGACGAGAATGCTGCTTGTGAACTCCGGATTTGAGTCAAGCGTCAGCTTGTATTCGATTATCTGTTTCGTTTCTTCGTTCCAGCCGGTTTTGCCGCCGCGTATTACGAACCCTCCGTGCGGAAGTCCGCTGTGTTTGGCAAGCAGTTCTTCTTCGCTGATGAAATGTACTGTCGTGTCATATTCGTCGAAGTAGTTCGGCATTGTCTTTATCTCGCGTTCAACGCGTTCGGCGTCAGCGCCTTCCTCAAGCACAACGTAGCATTCGCGCGTATGCTTCTGCCTTGTCGTAAGCTCCGGATTTTCGCCGTTTCTGACAGGATCAAGCGCCGCCTGTACGGGGCAGGTGTACTGCTTGGCGTTCTTTACCCCGTCAATGCGCCTGATTGCGTCGGAATGCCCCTGGCTTACGCCGCGTCCCCAAAAGGTGTAATCCTTTCCGCTGACGAGAATTGCGTTGGCGTAAAGTCTCTGCAGAGAGAACATTCCGGGGTCCCAGCCGCCTGAAATAACGGCGAGATTGCCGCCTGCTTTTGCCGAGGCGTCGACGTTTGCAAAATGCTCCGGAATTTTTGCGTGGGTGTCGAAGCTGTCAACGACGTTGAAAAGCTTTGCTGCTTCCGGTGTCTGGACTGGAAGGTCGCGTGCCGAGCCTCCGCAGAGAATAAGCACGTCTATTCTGCCCTTGTATTTTTCAAGCGACGATACGTTTTCTACGACCGCCGTGTCTGTCAGTATTTTTACATCGGAAGGATTTCTCCTTGTGAAAACCGCTTCAAGCTGCATGTCGGGGTTTTGTTTTACGGCACATTCAACGCCCCGTCCGAGATTGCCGTAGCCGAGTATGCCTATCTTTGTCGTCATGTGTTTCACTCCCTGCAAGAGATAATTTTCATGCTGAAAGTATACACTAAAAAAGGCGGATTACCGTGTTAAAATTAAGTCATGAATGAGAAATTTAAGCTTGTGTCTCCGTGGCCCATGTCCGGAGACCAGCCTGAGGCTGTTGAAAAACTGCTGAAGGGATTTACAGAGGAACACGCCGTTCAGACGCTGCTTGGGGTTACAGGCAGCGGAAAGACCTTTACCATGGCGAACATTATTCAGGGGCTTCAGCGTCCGACGCTTATCATGGCGCACAACAAAACGCTTGCGGCGCAGCTTTACAGCGAATTTAAGGAGTTTTTTCCCGAAAATTCCGTAAATTATTTTGTAAGCTATTATGACTATTATCAGCCGGAAGCGTACATGCCCGCACAGGACATATACATTGAAAAGGACGCTTCCGTCAACGAACGTATTGAAAAGCTGCGGCTTGCGACGACGAAGGCTCTGCTTGAACGGCGCGATGTTATAGTTGTTGCCTCCGTTTCCAGCATATACGGACTCGGCAAGCGGCAGAATTACGAGGATGCGATTATCTGGCTGAAAACGGGTCAGAACTGGGAGCGAAGGGCGTTTATGACGAGGCTTCTTGACGCCTATTACACAAGAAATGACCTGACACTTACGCCGGGCACCTTCCGCAGCAGGGGAGAATTTATAGAGATTTTCCCGTCTTACAGCGATACGGCGGTGCGTATAGGGTTCTTTGACGATGAGATAGACAGGCTCGAAGAAATAGACCCTGTAAGCGGACACTGCGTAAAGGTTACGGATCACATAGGAATTTATCCGTCAGAACAGTACGTTACAACGAGAGAAGCTATCGAACGCGCCTCAGAAGGCATAAAACGGGAGCTTGAAGAATGTCTGCTGAAGCTGAACGGAGAGGGAAAACTGCTCGAAGCCGAACGGCTTAAAATGCGCACGACCTATGACCTTGAAATGCTGAACGAGGTAGGCTACTGTTCCGGAATTGAAAACTATTCTCGTTTCCTCGAAGGACGGGAGAAAGGGGAGCGGTTCGACGACGAGGCGCGGGTGGTGTTTTCCCGCGCCGCCTTCCGGCTGGCGGACGAATATGAGAGCCGCGGACGGGACGTGCAGGCGCTGAACATTCTCGAGTTGGTCGCGGACAG
>JAZUJX010000004.1:0-8999 GCA_045642965.1 Synergistaceae bacterium
CACATAGTCACAGAGGGCAGCGAAAGCGGAGTGCTTGACGAAGACGAAAGCGAAATGATACACAGTATAATCGATTTTGAAGAGACAAAGGTCTCGGAAGTCATGGTTCCGCGCGTTGACATGGAAGCTATCGAAATTCAAAGCAGCATAGAAGAAGCCGTTGAACTGTCGCTGAAATCGGGACATTCGAGAATACCTGTCTACGAAGAGGACCTGGACGAAATACGCGGCGTGCTTTACGCTAAAGACCTGCTTAATCTGCTTGCGGGCGGACAGAAAAAAACGATCGCGGAGCTTATGCGCAAGCCGATGTTTGTTCCCGAAACGATGAAAACAGACGAAGCTCTTGAAACGATGAAGAAATCCAAAAAGCATATCGCCATAGTCATTGACGAATACGGCGGAACAGCAGGAATTGTCACGCTCGAAGACCTTATTGAAGAAATAATCGGCGACATACAGGACGAGTACGACAGGGAAACGCCTGAAATTCAGCAGGAGGGCGAAAACTGCTGGCTTGCGCAGGGACAGGCAAATCTTGAAGATTTGTCCGACGCGGTAGATTATCCGTTCTGTGAGGAATTTGACGAAGTCGATACACTTGCAGGAATGATTCTTGAGCTGTCGGGCAATTTCCCGAGCAAGGGAGAAACAATCAGCTACAAGAGCTGGGATTTCCACGTGCTTGACGTTCAAAAGCACAGGGTGCTTGAAGTGCGGCTGAAAAATTTCCCGGACAGAGAGTACGAAAAAGAATAACGGCGGTTACCGCCGTTATTTCTTATATCTGCCAAAATGGACAAAACTTGCGTGCGCCTGAAAAACGCCTTTGCGGAAACGTCTGCCGTCCGGTATCTGCTGATTGCACTGTCAAGCAGCGTAATATCTTTCGGAATATACAACATTCATGCCGTTTCAAAGGTAACAGAAGGCGGAATTATAGGTCTCTGTCTGCTGTTGTACAATTGGTTCGGAATTTCTCCGGGCATAACCAGTTTTGTTACCGGAGTTCTCTGTTTTGCTTTCGGCTGGAGGCAGTTCGGCGACGGTTTTATAGTGCGTTCGCTGACTTCGATATGTGCCGTTTCCGCTTCATACAGACTGTATGAAACCTTATCGCCCCCGTTATGGCCGCAGCTTGCTGATATGCCGTTTGCGGCTGCTGTCGCGGGAGCTTTGTTTATAGGCACAGGTACTGGCTTTTGCGTAAAACTCGGCGCGGCAAGCGCAGGAGACGATGCCCTGTCCATGGGAATTTCACACATTACCGGGATTAAAATACAGTGGCTGTATCTCTTCTCCGATGCGGCGGTTCTTCTGCTTTCGCTGACCTACATACCTCT
This sequence comes from Synergistaceae bacterium, assembly GCA_045642965.1. Taxonomy (GTDB): domain Bacteria; phylum Synergistota; class Synergistia; order Synergistales; family Synergistaceae; genus Equadaptatus. The sequence goes on from JAZUJX010000004.1 coordinate 1,344, forward strand.
TTCAAGAATAATATGGTCGCTGCTTACCGTTACCATATCAGGACAAATTATAGGGCTGATAAATAAAAGATAGTGTGCAATTTATTTCTGCCTGAAAAAAATGAGCCTTTAAGGCTCATTTTGTGTTGAGGTTTAAAACTCAAAGCCGGACAGAAATTCCTTTGCCCGCAAGATATTTTTTCAGCTCGGGAATAGGTATTTCATGGAAATGGAAAAGCGATGCGGCAAGCACGGCGGAGGCTTTGCCTTTCGTAAGCGCGTCGTAAAAATGCTCCATGCAGCCGGCGCCTCCGGAAGCTATTACGGGAATGCTGAGTTTTTCCGCTATTGCCGAGGTAAGCTCCAGATTGTAGCCTGATTTAGTGCCGTCAGTGTCCATGCTTGTAAGCAGAATTTCTCCTGCACCTCGCTTTTCAGCTTCGCATGCCCATTCTACAGCGTCGATTCCCATCGGAGTTCTTCCGCCTGCCGTATAGACCTCCCAGTAATTCCCGTTTCTTTTTGCGTCAATGGCGACGACGATACACTGGCTGCCGAAAAGCTCCGCGCCTTCGTTTATCAGATCGGGACGTTTTACGGCTGCAGAGTTGAGAGAAACCTTGTCTGCTCCGGCGCGGAGTATCGCGCGAATATCTTCGGCGGTGCGTATGCCTCCGCCTACCGTTACGGGGATGAACACGTTCTTTGCGACGCGCGTCACAAGCTTTGCGACCGTCTCGCGTGCATCGCTTGTCGCAGTTATGTCAAGAAAAACAATTTCGTCCGCGCCCTGTTTTTCGTATGCCTGCGCCGCTTCGACAGGGTCTCCGGCGTCGCGCAGATTAACGAAATTTATTCCCTTTACAACGCGCCCGTCTTTGATGTCAAGGCACGGTATTATTCTGCTTGCAAACATTATTCTGTTCCTCCGCAGAGTGAAACGAATTTTTTCAGCAGCGCAAGTCCGGTATTCCCGCTTTTTTCAGGATGGAACTGGCAGCCGAACAGATTGCCCTTTTCAACGGCAGCGTCAAACTCAAGCCCGTAGCTGCATACGGCGGCGACGTCCGAACGTTCTGCGGCAGAGCAGCAGAACGAGTGTACGAAATAAACGTAACTGTTCTGCGGCGTGTCCGCAAACAGTCTGCTTGAGCTGTTTATCGACAGAGAATTCCAGCCCATGTGGGGAATTTTCAGCCCCATGCCGGCGGGGAAGCGGCGCACGCAGCCTTTCAGCACGCCGAGCCCCTTTCTGCCCGGGGCTTCTTCGCTTTCTTCAAAAAGCAGCTGCATACCCAGACATATTCCCAAAAAAGGTTTTTCCAGTGCAGCTTCCGCGACTGCTTCTTTGAGGCCGCGCTTTTCAAGCTCGTCAAGAGCGGCGCCGAATGCCCCTACGCCCGGAAGTATCAGCGATGAACAGCTTTTAATTTCATTTACATTGCACACGATTTTATTTTGCACGTGCAAAAATTCAAGTGCATTCACAACGCTTCTGAGATTTCCGGCTCCGTAATCGATTACTCCGAGCATCTGTAATCTTCCTGTTTGTGTTTGTATCGTGAAGCTATTTCTTCAAGCACGTCCGTGAACGGCACTTCCGTGTCCATGCAGGCGACAAGCAGGTGATAGAGAAGGTCTGCCGCTTCGTAACGGAAATTTTCCCTGTCCTTTACCGCGCAGGCAAGAGCAGTTTCAAGCCCCTCTTCGCCCACCTTCTGCGCAACGCGTTTTGAGCCTTTTGAAAGCAGTCTTGCTGTGTAGCTTTCTTCCGGCGAGGCGTAACGCCTTTTGTTGAGATAGCGCCACAGCCTTCCGAGGAAGGTCATTGCCGTTGAGTTCTCTTTGCCGGCAAGCGACGTAAAGAAGCAGGAGTCAGCACCCGTGTGGCAGGCAGGCCCCTGAGGATCCACAATTGCAAGAATTGTGTCGCCGTCGCAGTCAAGACGCAGCTCTTTCACGCACATAAAGCTTCCGCTGGTTGCGCCCTTGTGCCATATTTCCCTGCGCGAACGGCTCCAGAACACAAGCTCGCCCTTTTCTTCCGTGAGCCTGAGCGATTCTTCGTTCGCGTAGGCGAGCATAAGCACCTCGCCTGAAACGCAGTCTTGAACTATAACGGGAACGAGCCCTTTTTCATCGAACTTAATTTTTGAAAAATCGATTTTGTCTGCCATCTTATTTTCCTTTCACTGCCGCAAGAGCTTCTTCAAGAGTAATGCCGCCCTCGTAAAGGCTTTTGCCTATGACGGCACCGGCTAGGCCTGTTTCCGCAAGCATTTTTAAATCATCCGCGGAGGTAATTCCGCCCGCTGCGACTATTTCATGATTGTCGCTGACAAGCGGCTCGTACAGCTCCCGCCTTGCGCCCTCCATTTTACCGTCGCGCTCCGTGTCTGTCACGAGAAATACGTTGTAGCCGCAGATTTTGAACTTTTTAATTTCGTCTGCCGGCAGGGAGTCGGTTCCCTTAAGCCAGCCTGAATGAACGACTTTGCCGTTCTTTACGTCGACTGAAGGCATAACGGCGCTTCCGAAGCGGTCGAAAAGCCTTGCCGGCGCATCCTTGTCCGTGAAAAGCAGACTGCCTACCATAACGCGTCCGGCTCCTGCCGAAAGCGCGTCAGCAACAGCCTCTTCAGAGCGCAGTCCTCCGCCGTACTGAACGTACATGCCGAGCTTTGCTATATTTTCAAGAATATTGAGGTGGCAGGGATGTCCCTGCTTTGCTCCCTCAAGGTCAACAACGTGAATATAGGCGCAGCCTGCGTCCATAAACTGCTTCGCCGTATCCAGCGCGTCCACGCCGTAATCCCTGCGTGTGTCAAAATCGCCCTGCGTAAGGCGGACGACCTTTCCTCCGAAAAGGTCTATCGCCGGAAGGAGAATCACAGCCAGAGCCCCTTTGTGCTCGGATTTGCCTGCGCGGGCACGAGAGCCTGCCTGAGGCACATTCCTACAGATTTGAAAACCGCTTCCGCCGCGTGGTGCGAATTGTCGGTTTTCAGCAGGTCAATATGCAGCGTAAGCCCTGCTTCGCGCGCAAAGCCCCTGAAAAACTCAGGCACAAGTTCAAGGTCGAAATCGGCAGCCTTCTCCGTCGGGAAATCTCCCGTCCAGTAAAGAGCGCCGCGTCCGCTGAAATCAAGCGCTGTCTGAACGAGGGAACCGTCCATGGGAAGCAGGAAACCGTAGCGCTCAATCGGGCGCTCCTTAGCGACTTCGCGCAGTGCCTGGCCGAGCGCAATTCCTACGTCCTCGGTGAGATGATGGTAATCTATCTCAACGTCGCCGTGCGCTTTAAGGCATATTCCGAGCCCTGCCCTGTGGCAGAGCAAATCAAGCATGTGATTCAGAAAACCGCAGTTCGTCTCTATGACGCGTTCGGCTGACGCCGGATGTTCAAGCACGAGCGAAATCTGCGTTTCTTTCGTGTTTCTCTCAATTTTTGCTTCCATTTCAAGCCTCCTGCTTTTCAGCCGCAAGACGCAGTGCGGCAGCAATATCCTTAAGTTCGTTCCAGCGTGTGTGAATTGTTCCCGCGGCTGAAACAAGCCGCATGGAAACAGGCATAATCTCTTTTATGACTACCAGTCCGTTTGCTTTCAGAGTGCTTCCCGTCTGCACAATGTCAAAAATTACGTCGCTGAGACCAAGCGCAGGTGCAAGCTCTATGGAGCCGTTAAGCTTCAGAAGCTTCAGCTGCACGCCCCAGGAATTAAATATTTTCTCGGCTGTTTTCATGTATTTTGTGGCAACGCGCAGTCCCGTCAGCTTTGCAGTGCTGCCGCTGAATTTCTCAGCTTCGCTTTCGGGTCCAGCTATTGCGAGAACGCAGCTGTTCATACCGGTGTCAAGCAGCTCAACGACAGGTATTTCAGACTCTGCAATCACGTCGCTGCCTGCAAAGGCAAGGTCTGCCGCGCCGTTGTACGCCACAACGGGGACGTCTGCAGGCTTTGCAAGCAGATAACGGAAATTTCCGTCCTCGATTACCAGATTTCTTCCTGCGTTTTTCAGAGCCTCAACGGGCAGTCCCGCATTTTCGAGCAGAACAATGCAGCTGTCAAGCGACCGTCCGGTCGGGAGAGCAAAGGTAAGCATTACAGAAGCCCCCCGTCAAAAGCGTCAAAGCCGTATTCCCTGCCGCTGTTCAAATTATAAATTTTCTTCTCGGAAAAATCTGCCCAGATGCCGTATTTTCTCAAGTGTGCCGCAGATTTTGATTCCTCCCTGTTTTTGTTCCAGCTGAGCTCGAACGAAATGCCCCTGCTGCGCAGCTCTTCGGCAAATTTCAGCACTTCCGCGCTGTCCGCCGCGCCGCACCAGAGCATAAGCTTCGGCAGAGGCAGACTCCCGCTGCAGTTGTCCGCGAGTTCTTTCAAATCAAGCGCGAAACCTGCCGCTTCGCCGTCCATGCCAAGCTTTGCGAGCAGGCCGTCATAGCGCCCTCCGCCTCCGAGCAGCGTGCCTTCCTTTGTGTAAACGTTGAAAACAGGCCCGCTGTAATAGCCGAGTTCGCGCAGGAAACTGAAATCAATACAGATTTTCTTTCCGTAACCGAGGCTGTCCAGCGAAGCGCAAAGCTTTTTCAGCGGCTCAAAAAGCGCGGGATTGTCCGTAAGCTCTGCCGCCCTGTCTATCGTTTCAACTCCGCCGCGCAGTGAAGGAAGCGCGGAAAGCAGAGCCATTTTGTCTGCCGGAAGCTCCAGCGATTCAAGCGTTTTTTCGTAGGCTGTATAGCTTCCGTTCATCAGATGCCCGGTAAGAATTTCGGACACCTCCTTCGGAAGCGCCGAGAAAATTTTTGCCGTGACGGACATATCGCCGAGGGCAATGACGGAATCAATCCCAAGCATGTCCAGAGTACGGAAAAGCAGCGCAAGCAGTTCAACGTCGGCGCCTGCGCCTTCCCAGCCGATAAGCTCAATGCCTATCTGGTTCTGTTCAAGATTGTGCTTCGGCGGCTTGGGAACCGAAAAAACGCGCTCTGCGTATGAAAGCCTGAGAGGACGTTCCTCATCGCTGAAATGCGTTGAAAGGTACGTTACGGCGGAAAGCGTTAAATCGCCGCGCAAAACGCACGGCTCCCCGTAAGGCGAGGTGAGCGCAATCAGCTTTTCGGCTTCCGAATGGGGCAGATTGTCCCACACGCCGCTCAGCAGCTGAAGCTCCGCAGGGCTGAAAGGCCTGTAGCCGTACAGAGCAAAAAGCTCCATGGCCCTGTTTCTGCAATATTCAAGCTTTGCTGCCATGCTGCCCCCGAAACTGCTGCAGCCCTTAGGATTTCCCTGCATTTCTATTCCCCGTTTCAAAACGTGATCTTTCATATATAATTATATCAGTGTAAATAAAAAATAAAAGCCATGTGCTTTAATGTGCTAAAGTGCTATCTTGATTGAACCCCTCGCGCGGATTATAATAGCACAGTCAGCAGAGATTTGCAATTATCGGAGGTATGACAGACTTGAAAACCGGCAGCGGAAAAAAAATCGACGCCGTTATATTCGACGTTGACGGTGTTCTTCTTGACGTCAGCCGCTCCTTTTCGGAAGTGATACGCCGCTCAATACTGGACGGCTTTGTCCGTTTCTGCGGCGGGGAAGCGGATTCTGAAGGCTATACGACGGAGCATGATAAAATAATGAAACGGCACGGCGCATTCAACGACGAGTATGACCTTGCCTGGTCGCTGCTTTCGATGACTGCCGCCGCAGGCGGAAAAAAACTGTCGCTGGCTTTTCCGTCGCCCGAAAAACTTGCGGCGGAGCTTGAAAGCTTTTCCGGCAGCGTAACAGAATGGACGCTTGAAAGATACGGGGCTCTGATACCTTACAAAGAGTTCCGCAAATATTGCGACGATTTGTATCTTGGCACAAAGAACAGCAAAGGTCTTCATCTGCTTGAAACTCCGCAGATTCACGCAAAATGGAACGAACTGCCGCTGCCCGCAGGGATTTACACCGGCAGAAACTCTGCAGAGCTTGCCTGTGCCTACGAAAGTCTCGGCTGGGAGCCGCTTCCGAAGGAAAACGTTGTCAGCAGGGAAACCGGCGTCTGCAAACCGTCGCCTGAAGGGCTTGAAATACTCTGCAAGCGTTTCGGCGCTGAAAATCCGCTGTACATCGGTGATACGGCGAGCGACTTTAGGGCATTCAAAGCGTTCGGCAAAGGTGTGTTCGCGGCGATAGGCACTCTGCTGCCCGAAGCCGAAAACAGCTTTGCGGACTGTGACGAAGCTTTGGAAAAAATGCTTTAACAAAGGTGGTAATAAAAATGGATAAAAAAAATCTTGAAAAACTGGTGCGCCCGTGCGTAATGCCGCTGCAGCCCTACAATCCGGGCAAGGTTCCCGAAGCACGCGTGCGCATAATGGCAAACGAAAACAACCTCGGCGTCAGCGACTCAGCGCTGAGGGCAATGACAAGAGCAATACTCTCCGCCAACCGCTATCCGGACATCAGCTGCGCCGAACTGCGCGAAAAAATCGCGCAAAAAAACGGACTGAAGCCTGAGCAGATAATATGCGGCAACGGGCTTGACGGGGTTTTCACAATGATAGGAAGGGCATTCCTGAATCCGGGCGACGAAGTGATATGCGGCGACTTCACCTTCTCGGTCTACAAAAGCATTGCCGACATAATGGACGCAAAAGCCGTTGAAGTGCCTGTGACGGATGAATTTGCCCTCGATATTGACGGATTTATATCGGCTGTTACGCCGAAAACAAAACTGATATGCCTCTGCAATCCCAACAATCCCACGGGCAGCTTTGCCGCTTCCTCCGAAGTGCGCCGGCTGATTGAAGCTGCGCCGCAGGACGTTCTGGTAATAGCTGACGAAGCCTACATGGAATTTACGCCTGACAATGACAGCGTACTGCCAATGCTTGCGGAATATCCCAATCTCATGGTATGCCGCACCTTCTCGAAGCTCTACGGGCTTGCAGGGCTTCGCGTAGGCTGGGCAGCTGCGGATCCCGACGTCATTGCGCAGCTTTACAAAGTGCGTGAGCCGTACTGCCTCAGCGCTGTTGCACAGGCGGCAGCCCTCTCAGTTTTGGACGACGACGAATACGTGGCGGACACGAAAACGCTTATTGCTGCTGAACGCGTGCGATTTGCGGACTTTTTTGACGCGCACGGCATAAAATATTATCCGACGGCAGCAAATTTCTGCCTTGTCAGCTTCGGAAACAGAACGGAAGAAATTTTTGACAAGCTTTTTGCAGACGGCATACTTACGCGCCTGATGTCATACAAAGGAGAAAAATACATCCGCTTCTCAATCGGCGAAATGGAAGAAAACATCTTTGTACTGGAAGAACTGGAGAAGATAATCGCGAGTAAGTAAACGTACCGGAAGAATACAGGTTAAGGACAGGGTCTCTTATGGAATACAGAAAGCTTACAAACGAAAATATTGCCGCGGTGTGCGGACAGCTTTGCGGCGATTTAGCGGCTCTCGGTTTCAAACAGAAAACTGCTGCCGCCTGGCAGAGTTCTGCGGAAAGCATAATGCGCAGCTACCTGAAACGCTTCGGCGGAGAAATAGAATTTGCATACAGCACGGCAAGGCATCTCGGCAGGGTAAAAGCGTCCCTGTATTTCCGCTGCGCAAGCTTTAACCCGCTGCAGGAGACAGAGAATGCCTTATCAGGACTCAGCAGGCTGCTGA
>JAZUJX010000005.1:0-1857 GCA_045642965.1 Synergistaceae bacterium
CAGCGGCAAACCTTTGCAGACAGAAGCAAACGCAATAACAGCCAACAGGGGAAATGAACCGGTAGAAGTGTATGACCTTGCCAAACAGCGCAAAATTACTGTAATTCCCGGATGTTATTACGTTGGCGGACAGGCATCGGACGAATGCAGCAAAATCGACTGGGAAGAACCAGCGTGGGAAGACGAAAACGGCGGCGAATTTGAAGAAGGCGGGGAAGAACAGAAAAATTCCACGTCATCGTCATCAGGCGGCTGCAACGCAGGATTCGGCGCGATAGCGCTGCTCGCCGTTCTCGGAATGTTTTACAGAAAGAAAAAATAAGCGGATAACTTTTCAGAGGTGACTGGCAAAATGAAAAAAATCAAAAAACTTTACGCAGTTTTAATGCTCTTATCGTTTATCTTCGCTTCGGTATCGCCCGCATTTGCGGCGGGTATAGCTGATGGCGGCGCCGGCGCGTTTTGGGACGAAACTTCACGAACGTACAAGGTGGGCAGTACAGCGAATTTCCTCGGACAAAAGTGGACTCTGTGGAAGGTTGATGACAATTATGCCTATGTTATAACGACCGTAGCAGTTCAAAACTCAATCTTTGATAAATTGTCAAACTACTATCCCACCTCGACAATTCGTGCTGTTGTTAACAACCGCGAAAAAGACATGAAAAACTACACGGGAGCGGGCAAGACCGGCATGGAAAGTTTGACGTGGAATAATATAAACGGCGGAAGCGCTAACTTCATACAGCACTCGCCGACGTCGGGCAACGGCGCTGCGGAAGACTGCCTGTATCTGCTTTCACAAGGCGAACTTGAGACAATGCCCCGGAGTATCCGCAACACAGGCGACGTGTGGTGGCTGCGGTCGCCTTATTCGGATCGCACCAGTGCGGAGATTGTCATCCCCGGCGGCGGCATCTTCTTCGACTACGGCAGCATCGTCGGCAGCAACGTCAACGGCTGGAGCGGCGTGCGCCCCGCTTTAATAATCAATCTGAAATCTCCGCTCTTTCAATCTTATTTCAAAACAGCTCCGACCGGTAAAGCTGACGTTTCAGCCGGCGAAGGTTTTGCGCTTGCAGACTATGACGGCAAGGACGGCTGGAAAGTGACAGTACTGGACAAAAGCATTGCAAAACCTGAAATAACGTCGCTGACCCCAACCGGCAGTAACGGCGAAAAGCTTGTCGTAGAATACCAAAACGCGGTGACAGGCGAAAACATGTTCCTCTCGGCGCTGCTTTACGATGAAAAAGGGGAGCTTGTTAACTACGCAAAGGTTGCAGACACGTCGGCAAACGGAAGCGGAAAAGCTGAAATCCCTGTTTTCAATTTACCCGCAGGAAATTACAAAATAAAATTCTTCTGCGAAAAAATCAACGGCAACAGTCAGCCTGACTACGCCTCTGAGTTCAGCGGCGAATACAGCGTGAAATCCCACGGAGTGTTCAGAACGCTGAAAGATTTTCCTACGCTTGACGGAAACGGCAGCACGACAATATTGTACGGCGGAAAAAGATGGGCAAAACTCTCTGACACAAGACTTATCATGGCTGATAATCTCGGCAGCAAAAGCTGGGAAGATGCGGTCTTGGCAGGCAGAAGCTATGCTTCGGGCATAACGGACGCGTTTGAAAGCAAAATCAAAGGAAGTTCAGCTCTGCTTACAAGAGTAGAAGCGGAAAAACTGACGCAAAGAAAGCGCTTCTTCAGCGAATACTGGTGGCTTTCCACAGGCAGCCGCAGAACACCGGACGGAATCAGCAGAGAGGGAAAAATTGTGGAAATGGCAAACCGCTCTATGGCGCAGACACGCCCTGCCCTGAATCTGAAAAACACGGACAATATTTATTTCCT
>JAZUJX010000006.1:0-3468 GCA_045642965.1 Synergistaceae bacterium
ACTGCTTAACCTCGGACTCGGTATCCTTATCCCGTTCCTCATCTCAACAATTCTTAAACTCTCCATGGGTGCCTCAACGGTTGCCATGATCGTAACCTCACAGATGGTTGCACCGCTGCTCGGAACGCTCGGTTTCGATTCAACGATGGGCAAAGTCCTCGTCACAATGGCAATCGGCGCCGGCTCAATGACAGCCTCACACGCAAACGACTCCTACTTCTGGGTTGTATCACAGTTCTCAGATATGAAGCCGTCAGAAGCTTACAAGTGCCAGACCGGTATGACCGGCGCAATGGGTCTTGTCTGCCTCGTAGTAATCTACATCGCATCACTTATTCTTCTTTAAGAAATACCAATAAAACAGGGCGGGCAAATGCCTGCCCTGTTTTTTCAAAAAGGGGTGCTGAAAATGAAAAAAGTAGTAGTTGTATCGGATTCTTTCAAAGGCTCTATCGATTCAATTGAAATCTGCCACATTGCCAAAGAAGTTATTAACGAAAGCTTTCCGGAATGTGAAATAATAAATCTCCCCGTTGCCGACGGCGGTGAAGGAACAGTCGAATGTTTCCGTCAGGCAATCGGCGGCGAACTTGTCGAAACAACAGTCCACGGGCCGCACATGGAACTCCTTGACGCACGCTATCTCCGCCACGGAAACACCGCAATAATAGAAATGGCGGCAGCTGCCGGTCTTCCCCTCGTCGGAACCAACAGAAACCCGTCCGTAACCACAACCTACGGGGTAGGCGAGCAGATCAGGCACGCCATTGAAAACGGCGCAAAAGAAATCCTTCTCGGACTCGGCGGAAGCTCGACAAACGACGGCGCCTGCGGACTCGCGGCAGCCATAGGCGTTAAATTCAAAGACATTAATGGAAAAGAATTTGTACCGACCGGCGGCACGCTCTCCAAAATTGAAGTCATAGACATGACCGAAGCGAAAAAGCTTCTCGAAGGCGTCAAGGTAACGGCAATGTGTGACATTGACAGCCCTATGCACGGACCGAAAGGCGCGGCATACATCTTCGCGCCGCAGAAAGGCGCGGACGCTAATATGGTGCTCAAACTTGACGAAGAACTCAAAGCGCTTGACAGAATAATCGTCCGCGAACTCGGCATAGAGTCAGTAGCCGAAGTACCCGGAGCGGGGGCAGCCGGCGGCATGGGCGGCGGCGTAATCGCCTTTATGGGTGCGCAGCTCAAACCCGGAATTCAGGCTGTGCTTGACACGGTTGAATTTGAAAAACAGCTCGAAGGCGCAGACCTTGTAATAACCGGCGAAGGCAAACTCGACTCGCAGAGCCTCACCGGCAAAGTCGTAATAGGCGTTTCCCGCAGGGCAAAAGAATGCGGAGTCCCCGTCGTAGCGGTTGTCGGTGATGTTGCAGACGATGCCTACGGCGCGTACGACCTCGGAGTAAGCGCGATATTCAGCATCAACCGCCTTGCAATACCGTTCAGCGAAGCAAAACCGCGCAGCAAAAAAGACTACGAAAACACGCTTCGCGACATCTTCAGATTTGTAAAAGCAATAGGGAAATAACAAAACTGATACAGAAATATCACTCGCAAACGGGCGCAAGCCCGTTTGTTTTTTATATGCAGACTATTGTACTGTGTCAATAATTTTTAAGCAGAACGAAAATATTGAAATTTCACTTTGACAAACAGTTTGAAAGAGAGTACCATCTGCATTGTGTTTGTACTATGTGCATGACACATCTCCGATAGGGCAGCCGAACCAACCGCCTCGGCTGTCTTTTTTTGTGTGTCAGTAGTATTCTGTGAGGGGTTCGGGCAGGGAAAAATCGTCAGGATTTTATAATGACCTATAATATTTTTAACGTTGTGAAATTTGCCAAGAAATAAATATTATTGAAATTATAAGACATGAGATTAAACAAAAAATATATCCCGAATCCGGGATATATTTTTTGTTTGAAATTAGTCAACGAGGTTGTAATGTTTGAGGCGCGTTTCGGTTTCCGCTTTGCCGAGCTGTTCCGCACATTCAAATACGCCGGGGCTTACTTTTCTTCCGGTGAGTACCCAGCGGAGGGGCAGGCAGAGCTCTTTCATGCTGCTGCCGTTTGCTTCAATCCAGTCTTTGGTGAACTGTTCAAGCACCGGTGCTTTCCATTCGGAAGCGTTGTCGAGCAGCTGACGGTAGAAGCCTTTAAGGACGGGACGGCGATCTTCGCTGATTTCCGAAGCGTGGTAACGTTCCTTTACAACGTCAAAGCTGAGGAAGTAATCGCTGTATTCCGCAACCTGAAGCGTTGTCTGTCCGCGTCCGCCCATTGTTCTGAGCGAGGACGCAAGGTAGTCGTCGCTGTAGTTCTGCGGGTTCAAGCCGAGTTTTTCCCAGAAGGGGCGGATGATTTCAAGCAGTTTGTACGGATCCATGCGTTTCATCTGTTCCTGGTTTATGTGGTTCAGCTTGTCCATGTCAAAGACTGCCGCTTTTGTTGTTACCTGTTTGAGCTCAAACTGCGCAACTGCTTCGTCTCTTGAGAATACTTCGCCCGTTTCTCTCGGCGTCCAGCCGAGCAGCGCGAGGAAGTTGAATACGCCGTCAGGCAGATAGCCGAGATCGTTGTATTCAAATACGCTGGTTGCGCCCTGGCGTTTTGAGAGCTTCTTTTTGTCTTTGCCGAGTATCATCGGAAGATGTCCGAAGGTCGGAATGTTCCAGCCGAGCGCCTGATAGACGAGTATCTGTTTCGGCGTGTTGATTACGTGGTCTTCACCGCGGATTACGGTGTTTATGTCCATATAGTGGTCGTCTATTACGCAGGCGTAGTTGTAAGTGGGCATTCCGTCGCGTTTCATGAGGACTATGTCTTTTATTGTTCCGTCCTGATTGACTGAGCAGCGTTCGCTGCGGACTTCTATATGTCCGTAGACGGCATCGTCAAAGGTAAGCAGTCTGCCTTCCGGCACGCGGAAGAAAATCGCGTCGTCTTTAACGTACGCCATGTCTTTGTCAATGAGTTCCTGCGCGTGCTTTCTGTAAAGCTCCATGCGTTCCGACTGGCGGTAAGGTCCGTAGTTTCCGCCGACGTCGGGACCTTCGTCCCAGTCGAAGCCCATCCAGCGCATGCCGTCCATTATGCTCTGTTCGTATTCCTTCGTTGACCGTTCGAGATCTGTGTCCTCTATGCGGAGTATAAATTTTCCCCCGTTGTGGCGTGCCCAAAGCCAGTTAAAAAGCGCCGTGTGGGCTCCGCCGATGTGCAGTGCGCCTGTCGGACTCGGCGCAAATCTTACTCTTACGTTGCTGTCCATTTTGCTCCTCCAAATGACCTGTTATGGTTTATAATTATGCAAGCACGTGAGCATTATACCGCAAAAATCGCATATTTGACCCTTTTTCGCTGACGGAGGCAGATAAAATGAATAAAAAAATTCTTCTCATAGACGGGCACGGGCTTGCTTTCCGCGGCTTTTACGCCGTTCCGGAGGGGC
>JAZUJX010000007.1:0-34914 GCA_045642965.1 Synergistaceae bacterium
GGCGTATTGCCTTTCAATATTTTTCTTATGAGACCTGACAAAACACTTCCGGGCCCCATTTCTATGTACTTCTCCGCCCCTGCTTCCTTCATTCTGAGCACGTCCTGCACCCAAAGCACGGGAGAAAACGTCTGCTCGTAAAGCGCACGGCGGATATCCTCAACAGTTCTGAGCAGAGTTGCTTCCGCATTGCTGACAACAGGACAGAGCGGTTTCTTCCATTCAAGCTTTTCAAATTCGGCTTTAAGCTTCTCCGCGACCGGACGCATAAGGCTGCAGTGAAAAGGACCCGAAACACGCAGCGGAACGGTGCGTGCTCTGTGCTGTTCCTTTATAATTTTCCCGGCTCGGGCGACAGCTTCCGCATGCCCTGAAATAACAATCTGCTCAGGCTGGTTAACGTTTGCCGCACTGCAAACCTGTCCATCTTCTGCCTGTTTGCAGACAGCCATTACCTCGTCAAGAGGAAGCCCTATAACTGCAAGCATTGTTCCCCTGCCTGCTGGCACCGCTTCCTGCATAAGCCTGCCGCGCAGCCTTACAAGACGCACGCAGTCAGCAAGAGAAAGAACACCGCTCGCAACCATTGCGGTATATTCTCCCAAACTGTGTCCCGCCATGCATACAGGCTTTAATACTTCGCCGATTTCTTCCTGAACAGCTCTGTAGACCGCGATACTGACCGTAAGGATAGCCGGCTGAGTTATTGCAGTCTGCATAAGATCTTCCTGAGTACCGTTAAAAATAATATCACTCAGTTTAAAAGCAAGCGCTTCGTCGGCTTCTTCAAAAACCTCCGCTGCTGCCCTGTATTTTTCCTTAAATGCCTGCCCCATGCCCGGGCGCTGTGCGCCCTGACCCGGGAAAACAACAGCATAACTCATGCAAAAACCTCCGCTGCAATACGCCCTTTTTATCTTTTGGCTATCGCTTCCATAATTTTAACAAGACCGTCGCGTTTCACGAAATCGTCGGCTCCGAGAATTGCATAACAGAGCTGCGTTTTTCGCGATCTTCCGTGTACTTTTATAACGGTGCCGTTGACGCCGAGAAGACAGGCGTGACCGATTTTTGTCCAGTCAATGCGTGCCGAAAACCGTTTTACGGCAGGAAGCATAAACGGCAGACCGAGTTTTGGAAGCAGATGTTCCTTAAATTCCTTCTTAAATTCAGTCTTGATCAAATCCACAAGCCCTTCGGCAAATTTAATCATAACGTTTCCTGTAAATCCGTCACAGACAACAACATCGCAGGAGCCTTCGGAAAGTTCGTTTGCTTCTACAAAACCACAGTAATTGATATCGTCATCAGCTTTAAGCATTTCTGCGGCAGACAAAATTGCTTCGTCACCCTTAATGTCCTCTGTACCGATATTAAGCAATTTAACCTCAGGATTGTCGATATGCTCAAAAATCTGGGCATAAATATGCCCCATTGCGGCAAACTGATAAAGATTTATCGGCTTGCAGTGAACAGTCGCTCCGACGTCAAGCAAAAGCACGGGACGGCTGACGGAAGGATAAACTATGCCGAGAGCAGGCCGGTCAATACCTTCAAGTCTTCCGAGAATAAGCACTCCGCCGGCGGCGACCGCCCCTGTGTTCCCGGCGGTTACAAGTCCGTCTGCTTTGCCCTCCTTAACCATGCGAAGCGCTACAACAAGGCTGGAATCCTTTTTCTTACGAATTGAAACGGAAGGATGGTCATCACCCTGAATAACTTCAGACGTATGGATAATTTTAATTCTGCCAAGCACGTCCGCAGGGGCTTTGGCTATAAGCGGTTCAATCTGTGCTAAATCACCTACAAGCGCTACCTGCAAATCCTGCCGTTTCATGCACGCTTCGACTGCACCCTCGCAGGCAGCTTTCGGTGCAAAATCGCCGCCCATAGCATCTATGGCAATCATTTTTTCAGACCTCCCGTTTACGCTTGCTCCGTGCCGCTGCATCCGGCAGCGACAAAGCGTCCTGTAAAAATTTCTTTTCCTTCAACGCTGGCATGAACGCTTACTATATATTCCCCGTTTTTATGCACGCCAACCTTCGCGCGGGCAACAACCCGTTCTCCTATGCGTACCGGTTCCTTATAGGATATTCTGGCACCTTTTATTACGACAGACTCACAGTCAATCGCAGAAACAGCCAGCGTCGATGCTTGCGTGTATATATAATAGTCGCTTATTATATCCGTATGGCGAAAGCTGAGATCTCTTGTTCCGACAAGAACCGAAAGCGCTCCTTTATTCGGTTCAAGCTCCAGCAGTTCGCCTACAACCTCCTCTGTTTTCAGTGAACGGAGCCGGCTGGTTGCCTTTTCTGCCATCAGCCTTGCGCGTTCACGAACCTCAGGAACAGAAAGAAGTCCCCTGTCAAGACGAACAGTACTCACGCTGACGCCAAGTGACGAAGCAAGCTCCTGATCCGTCAGGAGAGGATTAGTGCCTATTAAATCCAAAAGCTTCTTATGGCGTACTGCCCTTGCATTGTCCGTGCGCATGAGGACCCCCGGAAATCAGAATTATGACCTGCTGCTAACACTTGAACATATTATATGCCAATAGAGGAAAAAGTCAACAAAAAATGCGGATATTAGTCCGCATTTTGGCCGTTTATCAGCGCTTTTTCTTTGCTGCAATTTCCATGGTTTGGTCATACAGTTTGTTCAAACAGTCTTCCTTGTCCGAAGGAAGCTGCTGCCAGTCGTCAATGCCGCACGTTCTTACAGACGAACTGCTGCCCTGACTGCTTTGCTGGCTGTATGAAGAGCCTGACAGCTTCGAACTTTCAAAACTTGTCTCATCCAGAATTTTGTACTTTCGCTCAGTTTTATGGAAAGCATATAAAAAGCGGTCTTCCCGTTTCGTTTCACGCGTTTCGCCCGGTTTGAAGGTCTCTTTAATTTCCGAAACGGAAGTCACCTGCACCGTGTAATAACTGCCGCATTTTTTAACGGAGTTCTCATCCAGCGTCACCATATAGTTTCTGCTGAAATCCCTGTCGCTCGTCTCACGTGAAACAACAGTCACGTTTCCGGCAAAAGACGCAGCCGCAAAAACTGTTGAAAGACACACTGCGCAGGTCAGGACAATCAATATTCTTCTGTTCATTACTGAATCACCTCACTGAATTTATTTTTATGGTAAATTTATTATAGGCGTTTTAAACAGAAAGCGCATACGTAATTTACGCAGAATTTCATACATATTATCTGCTGAAATATTTTCTGCGGTGCAGAAAACAAAATGAGAGACCTTACGGTCTCCCATTTATAAACTACAGAAAGGATTAACCTATTCTTCAGCCGTTTTGGTGGCTTCTTTAACATCAAGGACCTTGCGTCCTCTATAGTACCCGCAGGCAGGGCATACGCAATACTGACGTACTACTTCGCCGCAGTGTGAGCAGGTCGTTGCTCCGCTTGTTGTGAGTTCGCCAAGGTACTGTGATTTACGCTTGTGTGAACGTGCATGTGAGACTCTTCTCTTCGGGACTGCCATCTTGTTCCCCCCTTAGTTCCTTAAACACAAAAATTACAGAGGT
This sequence comes from Synergistaceae bacterium, assembly GCA_045642965.1. Classification (GTDB taxonomy): domain Bacteria; phylum Synergistota; class Synergistia; order Synergistales; family Synergistaceae; genus Equadaptatus. The sequence goes on from JAZUJX010000007.1 coordinate 3,543, forward strand.
GATTATAACACTTTTTTCTATTTTTGCATTAAGTTATTCTTTTTCTTCTTCAATAAACTGTTTTAAAACTTCAAAACGCGCATCACCGGCAGTTTTTTTACAGCTGCATGTTTCGGTATTCAGGTTTACGCCGCACTCGGGGCACAGCCCCTTGCAGTCTTCTCTGCACAGAACCACCGCCGGAAGAGATGTAAGCATTACTTCCCAAATCTGTGAGGAAAGGTCTATCTCATCTTCCCAGCTGTCAAGAAAGATAACGTCTTCATCACCGTCAGCCGAAGATTGTTTTTCGTCCGTTGTCTGCGGCTCCGCATCGGCAGAAAGTGAAAAAAGATATTTCAGAGTGCCGGAAAAATCTGTTTCTGCAGGTTCAAGGCAACGGGCACAGGGTGTTCCGACTTTGCCTGATACTGTTACATCAGCACAGAGATTTGCTTCCGTACGGTATGCCCTGATTTTAACTGACAGAGGCGACAGAAACTCATATAACTGTCCCCAATAGCTTATCGGAGTTTTCTCTTCAATACGGCACTCGTCTTCGTACGCACTCCCGTCTTTGGGAACTGCGGGAAGTATCAGAGTGCGTTTCCAGGTTTCGGGAACAGCTTCAAGATATTTCATTTCTGCCTTCTATTTTGCTTTCTTCGCACTTTTTGCGGCAGGTTTTCTGCCTGGTTTTTTAGCAACCGCAGTTTTTTTGGCTGCTGTTTTCTTTGTTTTTCTTTTTGCCGTTGCCTTTTTTGCAGCTGCTTTTTTCACAGGGGCTGAGCCAAGCACCAGCCTCTGCGTGTCTCGCGCGATCATCAATTCTTCGTTCGTAGGAATGACGAAAACCTTGACAGGAGATCTCTTTTTGCTGATAAGGACCTCTTCGCCGCGGACTTTATTGCTGTTTTTGTCAAATTTAACGCCAAGGAATTCAAGGTCTTTGCAGACTTTTTCACGGAATGCAATACCGTTCTCGCCAATACCGGCCGTAAATACGATAGCGTCTACACCGCCCATCGCCGCCGCATAGGCTCCGATATATTTTTTGACTTCGTAAATAAGCATGTTCTGTGCGGTTTCCGCGCGCCAGTTGTTGTCTTCCGCTGCTTCTTCAACGTCGCGAAGGTCGCTTGATACACCTGAAATACCAAGAAGACCGCTCTTTTTGTTGCAGATCTCGTTGATTTTGTCTATATCATAACCAAGGCTTGCAAGCTGAATAAGAACTGCGGGATCAATGTCTCCGCTTCTTGTTCCCATTATGACTCCGGCTGTCGGACTGTAACCCATTGTTGTGTCGAGTGATTTTCCTTTCTTGACTGCCGTGATTGAGCTTCCGTTGCCGAGGTGGCACGTGATTATGCGAAGTTCTTTAATGGGCTTGCCGAGCAGTTCAGCGCAGCGCTGCGAAACATATTTGTGGCTTGTGCCGTGGAAGCCGTAACGGCGTATTTTTTCCTTCTTGTAGAATTCGTAAGGAATACCGTAAAGGTACGACGTCGCCGGCATTGTCTGGTGGAAAGAAGTGTCAAACACGACAACGTTCGGAAGGTCGGGAAGAACTTTCTGCACGGCTTCGATACCCTGAAGGTTTGCAGGATTGTGAAGCGGTGCAAGCGGGGTAACCTTTCTGATGCCTTCAAGAACTTTTGACGTAACAAGCGCTGATTCCGTAAAATCTTCTCCGCCGTGAACAACACGGTGGCCGGCTGCCGAAAGTTCGCTGAGATTTTTGAGAACGCCGAATTTTTTGTCAACGAGCATATCAAGAACAAATTTAATTGCTTCGGTATGCGTCGGGAAGCTTACGTCTTTGTCAAATTTCTCTTTACCGGCGACTTTCGTGTGTTTGATGTGAGAGCCTGCCATGCCTATGCGTTCGACAAGACCTTTCGCAAGAAGCTTTTCACCGTCCATGTCTACAAGCTGGTATTTGAGTGATGAGCTTCCGCAGTTGAGAACCAAAATTTTCATTACCAAACCCCTCCGATTTTCAGTTTTTGTGGTATTCTTTACCACAAGGATGTGAGTTTATGAATCTCCCCAAAGTAACAGGGATTGTTGCCGAATACAACCCTTTGCACAACGGACACGTCTACCAGCTTAATAAAGCCAAAAAACTAAGCGGCGCAGAAGCGCTGATAGTTGTGCTTTCGTCTGATTTCGTACAGCGTGGAGAGCCTGCGTTTCTTTCAATGCATGAACGCGCCAAACTCGCCGTTTTGCACGGCGCAGACCTTGTTCTGGAACTTCCGGCCCTGTTTTCCTGCGGCAACGCAGGCATTTTTGCCGATTCCGCAGTTAAGCTGTCAGCCGCTACGGGAATCGTCACGACTCTCTCGTTCGGCATGGAAGACCCCAGTTGGGATTTAATTTCCGCTGCGTCTATTTTAGTTGAAGAACCGGATAGTTTCAAGTTTTTATTGAAAAAAAATTTAGAATCAGGTTTTTCATTTGCCGAAGCACGCATCAACGCCCTTGATTCTTTCATTCCCGGCGCTGCCTCAAAGCTTGCGGGATCAAACAATTCTCTTGCTTTGAATTATGCTGCCGCCATAATAAAAAATAATTGCGATATTTCCCTTGTTCCGGTACAGCGGACAGGCACTGATCACGACACCTCTGATTTGAGCGAAACATATGCCTCGTCATCTGCAATCAGAAATATGCTCAGGGAAAATAATTTGTCTTCCGTAAAATCATTCGTTCCGGAAAAGTCGGCACAAATCATTAAAGAAAATCTAAGCCGCGGAACAGCATACGTTTCGCACGACAGGCTTTGGACAGCATTAAGGTCGCTTCTGCTGAGAAACAGTTCCGAAGATTTTTTCAAAACTGCGGAAATATCCGAAGGAATTGAAAATAAATTTATTGCGGAGGCTTTGTCGGCAGGCAGTTTCAACGAGTGGCTTGAACGCTGTACAAGCAGACGCTATCCCAAAGGAAGAATCCGCAGACAAGCCATGCAGCTTCTGCTCGGAACAGACCGCTGGACAAAGTACGCGGTACAGAGGCTTGGCGTGCCTTACATTCGTCCTTTGGCGATGAACGCTAACGGCAGAGAACTGCTCAAAATCATGAAGGAAACTGCAAAACTGCCGGTAATTGCAAAATGCGGCGATGCGAAATTTTCCGATTACGCGGAGAAAATTATGCAGTATGACCTGCTCGCTTCAGAACTCAGACGCGGATTTCTGCCCTGCGGAAACTGCGGAGCTGCGCACGCCGAAAAAATTTACATTGCGGATTAAATCCGATTTCAGACACAAACACTTGCAAAATAAGCATACAGATATAAAATTGAGACGGATATTTTAAAGGCAGAGGTTCAGCAAATGGACAACATACAGCAGTTCTCCGGCAAAAAGACAGCTGACGAAAAGAAACAGCTCGCGTCTTACGCCCTGCTTCATTTTATCAATGATTTGCACGCTACAACGCTGCCGAACGTGCTCCCGATAATCAGACAGGCGCTTTCTCTTTCGCTTGCCCAGCTCGGTATACTGAACGCGGCGTTCGGTATCATGCATTTTCTGGGACAGCCGGTATCAGGCTATCTCGCAGACAGACAGACCCGCCCATGGTTTGCCGTATGGGGGCCTCTGCTGAGCATAATCAGTATTTTTATGCTCCCGTCAGCACCGCATTTTGCTGTTGCCGTTTTGCTCTGCACAACGCTCGGGCTTGGTACCGCCCTGTTTCATCCGCAAGGCAACGGCATGACGGGAAAAATAGCAATGGGCAGGGATATGGCATTTTATCTGTCCCTTTTCACAGCAAGCGGCAGCTTCGCAAGCGCTTTCGGACCGATTCTTTTCGTCTTCTGGTACTCAATGCTCGGCAAAAAGCTTCTGCCTCTGATGACGTTTCCTTATGCTGTTATTCTGCTTATAATGTGGCGAATTCTTTCTCCGTACAAAATAGACACTTCAAGGGCTGCCTCTGCAAATACAGCCCAGTTCTTTAGGGAAATAAAAAGCGTGATTGGGAAAATTTTCGACGTTTTCGCTATTGTAACTCTCAGAGATATAGTATTTCAGGGAACAAAAGTTTTTCTTCCGATGCTTGTAATTATGCGCGGGGGCTCGCATAAATCAGCCGCAGCCGTTACCTTTTCCGTTGTCATTTCAGTTGCCTTTGCAAACATAATCGGCGGCAGGCTTGCCTCTGTTTTCAGCGAAAAAAAACTGCTGCTCACCACCTTGGCGCTTGCACCGTTCGCCGGAATCGCTGGAATATCTCTGAGAAATTTTTACGGCGTCGCCATGCTTATGCTCTTTTTCGGACTGCTTGAAGCAAGCGCTCCCGCCACGATTTCCATGGCACAGAGACGCTGTCCTGAATCCATGAGCACGGCGGCTTCAATAGCATCCGGAACCTCGTGGGGGGTCGCTAATCTGGCAGCATATCCGGTTGGAGCTCTCGCAGACAAAATCGGTCTTGAAAGTACGATGTACGCAGTCGCTCTTGTACCGTGGCTTATTACACTCTGGTACGCTGCCGTAAAATTTATCCGCAAAGGAAATCCCAGATGAAAGATTTCAGGCCCACGTCCAGTAAGGTAATGCAGGCGCTTTTCAACATTTTGGGAGACGTTGACGGTCTGTGTTTTCTTGATTTGTTTTCTGGCAGCGGACAAATTGCGCTGTGCGCAGCTGAAAAAGGTGCTGAGGTCTGTCTTGTGGAAAGCGACAGAAAAAATTTCGGCGGCATATTAAAGAAAGTTCCTAAGGACATCCGCTGTATCAATATGGACGTGCGGCGCGCTCTGCCCAAACTTCTGCATGAAGAAGCAAAGTTTGATATAATCTTTGCGGATCCGCCGTATATGCTGGGCTGGGGCAAAGAACTACCTTCGCTCCTTGAAGCAAACAAAGAGTTGCTCTCTAACGACGGAACAGTCATATTTGAGCGTTCGGAACGCGAGCCTGCAGATTTCTGCGAGGCATGGGATACTGAAGACAGAGCCTACGGTGGCACAATTCTTACTTTTGCAAAGCGGAGGCAGAGTAATGCTTAAAGCTGTATATCCAGGATCATTTGATCCCCTTACAAACGGGCACGTTTATATCGCAAAACGCGCGGCTGATATATTCGGCAGATGTGTTGTTGCGGTACTCGACAATTCCGAAAAAAAATCAATGTTTTCCAAAGCAGAACGCGTTGATATGATTCGCAGCGTTTTCAAAAATGACAAAAATATTTCGGTAGCGGCTTATGACGGTCTGCTCGTAGATTTCATGAAAAAAGAAAAAAGCCGCGTCATAGTACGCGGACTGCGGGCTCTTTCCGATTTTGAATATGAATTTCAGATCGCACAGCTCAACCGTCAGCTGGCGCCCGAAGTTGAAACGTTCTTCATCGCTACGGAACCGCGTTTCTCTTTCCTTGCCAGCCACGCAGTAAAAGACGTCTTCAAATGGGGCGGCAACATCTCCGACATGGTTCCGCAGGAAATACTGGATCGTATGATTAAGTACAAAAATAAGGATTAATTTCATACAATTTATTATGCAGAGAACACCAAATTTTGTTAACAACACGGATATTGGACAGAATTTCCTTATTGACCACTCCGTTATAGATTACATCATAAAAAAAGCAGACATTCAGCCGGAAGACCAGATTCTTGAAATAGGCCCCGGTGAAGGCATTTTGACCGAAGCGCTGCTCGCCTCTCCGTGCAGAGCTGTCTGCGCGGTTGAGCTTGATACAAGGTTGAAGCCCGGGCTTGAAGCCATTGCCCTAAAAAATCCGAAGTTCTCTATTTTATGGGGTGATGCGGTACAGCTTGATTACGCGAACAGGCTGCCATGGATGCCGAACAGAATAATCGCCAATCTTCCGTATCATATAACAACTCCGCTGCTTTGGACGCTTATTGAAAAACTTGTTCCGAAAGGTCTTTCCTCTTTTATCTTGATGGTGCAGCTTGAATCGGCACAGCGCATAACATCGCCTGAACGAAACAAACAGCGCTCCCCGCTCGGCGTAACCATAGAAGCCATGGGAAGTTCAAAAATACTGCGCAATGTTCCGCCGTCATGCTTCCGTCCGCAGCCGAGAGTAATGTCGTGCTTGATCGAAATTACGATAGACAAAAACAGGGAATTTGCGACGGACAAAAAATGGAAACAGCTGCTTGTGCGCTCTTTCGCCCAGCGCAGAAAAACTTTGACCAACAACTGGGCGGCAGGCTACGCTCTCTCAAAAGAACGCACGCAGCAGATACTTGAGTCACACGGATTAAAACCGCTTGCAAGAGCAGAGGAACTTCCGCTTGAAAAATGGAAAGAACTGTTTGAAGTTGAAGATTTCAAACTGACAAAATAAAACGAGGCTGCTGTATGAACTGGAACTTAAACAAAATTATTGTCGAAGAAAATCAGAATCTTCCGCTGGACTGGAATTCGCTTTCCTCTTCCGGCAGAGTATTCGTTGAAATAGGCTTCGGGAACGGTGAAAATCTGGAATTTTTAGCAAAAAAATATCCTGACGTTTTAATCGTAGGGGTTGAGGTTTCCCAGCTTTGCGTTATGAAAGGCGCACGCAGGGCTTTGTCACAGGGACTTGACAACATCCGCATTATGCACGGGGACGCTCGTTTCCTTCTCCGCGCAATGTTCGCACCGGAAACAGTTGACAGGCTTTTTATGAACTTCCCCTGCCCGTGGCCTAAAACGCGCCATGCCGAAAGACGCGTCACCGTGCCTGCTTTTGCAAAGTTGCTCAACTATCTGCTGAAGCCAAACGGAACGTTTGAGCTTGCGACCGATGTTGACTGGTATGCCGAGGACGCGAACGAAACAATAACCAAAACCGGCGCGTTTGATACCGTATCTTTTGAAAAAAATCCGCAGCGCGAATACGTCACGAAATATGAGCGTTTGTGGCTGTCAATGAACAAGGATATATGGAGTGTTGTTCTCAGAAAAAACGGCAAAGTGCCGCACGAAGAATATTCTGAGAGCAAATGGGAAATGGAAGGCGTGGTTGAAACTGCTATGAAACTTGAAGAGATTGCGGCAAAACTAAAAGGCGCGGAAGGGAAAGGCACTAACGGCGAAGGCTACTGGACATACAGAGACGTATTCCTTTCCGTGGAGCGCGTTGCTCTCGGACTGGTAATAACGGCTGACGAAGGCTTTGAACAGCATTTTTACATCAAGCTCGTTGAAAAAAGCGGCGGCGGTATTACCGTTAAAATCGATTCGGTAGGACATCCTTACAGAACGCCAGCTATGCGCGCTGCACTGAAATTCGCGCTTGATGCCGCGCAGGAATAAATGCAGGACAAAAGACTTTTGTCTTCTATCCTGCTGATTGTGACAGGAAGTTTTGCTGCGGATTTTCTGACAAAGCGTTACGCCCTGTCACACAATATCAGCATAACGGCAAACAGCGGCGTTTCTTTCGGATTTCTTGCGGGAAACGCCAGTTATGTGACACTGTTGCTCTCTTTTTTTGCCGCGTTTTTCCTTTTTTTGCTTATTATTTGCTTCTGCAAAAAACAAATGTCTGCCGAAAGCCTTGCCTCTGCGCTCATGTTTGGCGGAGCGCTCGGCAATCTGTACGACAGGCTGGTATTCGGAAACGTTATTGACTGGTTTTCAGCGCCTCTTGTTTCGGAAATATCAGGACGCGCAATATTTATGAACGCAGCAGACGTGTTCATTATTGCAGGATTTGCGATCTTAACGCTCTCCTTTTTGAGGAAAACAGCCGGACACTCCAAAAAGCAGAAATAAACTCCTTTATATCTGCATTACGCACGGAGGCACGTTATGGAACAGAAACGATTGAACTACATAGACTGCGGGCGGCTGCTTTGCATGCTGAGTGTCTGCACAGTTCACTCAGGCAAAAAAATCTTGAATCCCACAGGCATAGCAATCCTGCTTATGCCGTTTTTCTTTTTCATTTTCGGTTTTTTCTGCAAAACTGAAAAATACAGCTTACTCGAATTTGCAGCGTCACGTTTCAGACAAATTGTCATTCCGTTTTTTCTTATCCAGCCGCTTTGCTTCGCACTCGACCTGCTTCGCATAAAAATTTTTGCGCTCAACATTTCCTCGTCTGCGCTTGCAGCTTCCTATTTTCTTTTTCCGCTTTACGGAAGCGGGGTTTTTCCGCCGTTTGCCTTTTTCAAATCGTTTTCCCTGCCGCGGTTCGGCCGTACTCTTTCCACTGTTGCAGTTTCAGTTCTGAACGGTCCTACATGGTTTCTTCCTGTAATGTTCACGGCATCACTGTTTTTTTATCCCCTTGCAAAATTTCTTGAGAAAAATTTTTCCGCGCTCAGGCTGTCTGCGGTAGTTTTCTGCCTCTTCTGCCTTGCCGGACTTGAAACGCAGACACCGTACACGTTTCAGCTTCCGTGGGGGCTTGGACGCGCTTTCCTGGCAGCAGGAATAATGCTCATCGGCTGTTATGTCCGCAAAAAAGCTCTCCTGGAAAAGCCTGACAGAAAACGCGCGTGCAAAATTTACTGTGCAGCCGCCGTTTCCGTACTCGCGGCAGCTTTGACAGGCACCTCGGGAGAAATGGCAATCAGCGACTACATGCATGAAGCGGGATACTGCAGCCTTTTTATTCTCGGCTTGGGAGGCTCTGCCGCCGTCTGCGCATTGCTGCTGTTTATGAAAGGTATGGAAGAAAAATACGGCGGCACAAAGCTTTTTCAAACCATAGCGCTGGCAGGCAGAAAAACGATTTGGATTTATCTGCTGCACATGCCGTTCTTTTTCATTTTCGACATTATATTCCTCAAATTCGGAATGCAGCCAAATCCCTGCGATTACAACTATACTCTCTATCCGTACAGCGCGGCAACGCTTCTGCCGCATATAATACAAATATCGGGTACTGTGGTATTGTGCGTGCTCGCTGGCTGTGCATGGGAAAAATTCAAAAACAACCGCAAAAATATATGAGCCGGCATAACCGATAACTATACAGGAGAGATAACGGATGAGCGCGAACGTTAGCACACGGCATTTGAATTACATTGACTACGGAAAAGCTTTCTGTATTTTTTATGTTCTTATGGTACACAGCGGATTTTCTTCGCTCAACAATGCCGTTGCTTTCTGTATGCCGTTTTTCTTCTTCGTAGCAGGCATGAACTTCAATCCTGGCAAAAGAAATCTGCGTGAACTTGCGGCTGCCCGTTTCAAACAGCTGATTATCCCCTATTGGCTGCTGATTATGTTTTATAATGGAGTTGACGCGGCACGTCTCAAAATATTTGGCACAGGCTACGTTTTAGGCTGGAAAGCCACGTTGTCCAATCTGCTTTACGGTTCCTTTATCCTGCCTGACTTTCCGTTTTTCACAAACCTTATGAAAGGCGTGATAAACTGCCCTGCAGATCCTCCCAATGTCTGCATATCGCCGACAAACTGCCATCTTTGGTTTCTGCCGGCGATGTTTTCCGCAAGCATAATTTTTGCTCTGCTTGCGCCAAAATTCAAAAAAGAATTTTCCGCGCCTAAATTCGTACTGACTGTATTTGCGCTGCTATGTCTCGCCTCGCTTGAAGTTCATTTCCGGTGTCTCAATCAGCTGCCGTGGGGCTTAGAGCGCGGCTTTTACGGAGCCGCAATAATGCTTTCAGGCTTCTGCCTTCGCCGTCATGCCCCGTCTGACATGCTTGACCTGAAAAAACGCCATCTGCTTTTCGCCTTTCTCGTCGCAGCATATCTTCTTACCATTCCGCTGCATTCGCACGGAGCGTCAATTATTCGCAGTATCTACGGCGATTACGGCGTCGCAAGCCTCTTTATCAGCAGCATTGGCGGTGCCTGCGGCGCGGCGGCGCTGCTTATGCTGATGAAACGGCTTGATGAACTGCGCTGCGGCAGCGAAATAAAACTTTGGGGCAAATTAGGGAAAAACACATTGTGGATATACGGACTTCACTTTTTTTTCTTCTTCCTTGTCGAGCTTGTATATTTCACCCTGGGCGGGAAATTTCAGCCTGACAGATTCTCCATGGATTTAATTCCGAACAGCGGCATATACCTTCTTGTCAACCTTATGCAAATCGCCGCTGCATTTTTCGGCGGACTGTATGCAGCCGGATTGTGGCACAAAACAAAAGAACGGTTCAGGTAATTCATCTCCGTTCTTTTGGTGTTAAATACCGCATCAGCTGTATATTAATTCTCCGCCGCTTCTTTTCTGACGTACACTCTGTAATATTCTGTTTCTTTAACCTTGCGGTAGCGCGTTTCAAGCGCGCCGAGTCTTTTCCACAGTCCGTCATACGGTGTTACAAGCATGGCTTTGATTTTCTGTGTGTCTGCCGCATAGGCAACCTCATCCGCAGACGGGTTTCCCTTGAAAAAATAAACCGCTCTTGCGTATCGTGCGTTTAGTTTTTTCTCGCTGTAGTATTCAGAGTAGCATTTTGAAAATATTTGGTCTGCAAGCGCAGTATAACGTTCTGCGTAAAACGAAAAGAAAATGTTTGAGTAATTTCCAAATATCTGGTTCGGCATATTTTTAAAGTTCTCAGGATTGCACATTACAATTTCGTTTTTGTCCGTGTGCTCGCGTACAACGCCCCACCCTTTTGCCGCTTCGGCAAAGGCTGTGTGTATCTGCGGGTCACTTTTTAGGGGGATAAGTTCTTCTGTAAATGCATCGTGACACAGCAGGAGAAAGCAGACAAGCAGCACAATAAACGTGTTCGCCTGTCTTGTACCTGATTTTTTCAGAGCGTCATAAATTTTTACGCAAAGCACCGCGGCAAATACAGTGCAGAGTCTGAACGCCGCCGTCGGTGTACGCCAGCCGAAATCGTTGGTATAAAAGGTGCTGTGCACGACAAATATTACCGCCAGAAGCAGCAGCGTAAAGTATTTTCCAAGTTTCGTGAGGCGATCTTCCGGCAGCACATGCGGAAGAAGAACTGCAAGTGTACACAACACGTACGGCAGGGAAATTCTGCACGGCAGAGCAAAAAGATAAAAATAACACCAGTGCTTTACAATTTGCGCAAAACCTGACACAGCCTTATAGCAAGGGCACACTCCAAACTCAAGCGGTGGGCTTTCCGGATAGTATTGCAGCAAATAGCGGATAAACATTACTGAAAGAAGCAGGGCAAATGCCACTGCCGAAAGCTGAAAAACAAACGAAGCGTTAAAATCTTTTCTGAAACTTTTGTCTGTCAGGTATATCGGTATCAGCATAAGCACGAACAGCAGCAGAGCAAATATTCCGGCGTAGACAGAGGTAAAGAATGCCGCGGCGGCAAGCAGTCCCAAAAGCAGTGCAAGCTCAAGCGACTGCCTTTTGTCTCTGCTTTTCAGCAGCAGCGTGTAAAGGTACAGGACAATCAACACGACTGCAGCAGAAAATTCATGCTGAGGACTCCACATAGTATTGTCGAAAAATGTCCAGTAGACTTCGTATGGAACTGCAAGAGTGTTGTGCAGCGCTTTTGGCAGAATGGCTTGCAGCTGCGCGTTGCTTATTGACGATATACTGTTCAGCAGGAACCAAAACAGCAGAGATATTTTTCTTTTTGTCAGTTTTACGCAGAAAGCGCCGACAGTAAGAAACAAAAGCAGCGCAGTAAAGCCTGTCATAACCACCTCAGCGTCAAGCGCGCTGACACACGAAAGCATTGCAAGCTGCGCCGCCCACGCGTGCCAGCCGAAATAGTAGGCTATGATAAGCGGTTTTCCTCCGTCTGCAAGCCACGGATTAAGCGGCGGCAGCCCGTTTGCCGATATTGAGTGTACTATCGCGGTTTTTACATGGTCATAGGCTGATTGTGTAAAATAAACGCCGCTGCCGATTTTGTGCGGCATAACACCGTACATGACAAGCAGAGAAAAAATTACTGCGACAAGCACAAACAACCATACAGCCTTGTCACGGACAAAAAATAACTTTTGTCTGCGAACGTACGCAAAACCGGCAAAAAATGCGGCAAGAGTCAAAATCAGCACGGCATTGTATGAAAACAACATTCCGAAAAACACGCTCAAGGAAAGCCACACCGCAGCACCGAGCAGCGGCGCAAGCATAAACGGCACAATTTTTCCGTCTTCGCAGTTTTCACTGGCAAGGCACTTCACTTCAGGCATAAACGACATTCCGAGAATGGCGTTTGCGGATAACAGAAAAATTTCAATAACCAAATAACGAGCCATGACTGCCCCTCCATGTTTTTTAGCCGTGTTTATTATACAATAGCCAATAAAAAATCCCTTCCCGAAGGAAGGGATTTTTAGACAACTTAAGACTTAAATCCTGCCTGTTGCGCGGAGAACAAGTTCCGCGATAACTGCTGAGCCGATAAATGTTCCTATGAAGACAAAGAGTCCGACAAGGATAATTTTCCAGCCCTGTTTTTTGAGCAGTTCAGTGTCTTTGCCTATTGCAAGTCCGGCGTATGCAAGTATCGGCGTGCAGAGAACCATGAAGTTCACTTTTTTAACTGCCGCGGTGATAAATTCAGCGCCGGGGAATCCCGGAATTGTCATAATGCAGCCGAGCGTGACTATGTAAGCAACTGTGGGAAGTCCTTTCCACGGAATAAAATGCGCAATGATTATACCGAGTACAACTATTACAAGGAGAAGAAGTATTCCCGGAATTGCCGCGAGGAATCCTTCCTGGAAGGACTGCATAAGGGTATAGGATTCCTTGCAGTTTCTAATCCAGTTCATCCAGTTGCCGAAAAGCGCGATGATTGTGAATAACGGGAGGAATTTTGCCATCTGACGATAATTCATAATATTACCTCCTACTTCTTTGTCGAATAGACGTTGTCATCAGCCGCAGGAACGCTCGGGGCATCTTTTACGCCCATTTTGCGAACGAGCCAGTTTGAAATCGGCAGGCTGAGGAATACGCACATGTAGGTACCGTCAAGCCCTGAAAGCATGTTGCTTGCCGCGGCGTAGGCAGTAAGTATTTCTTTCTTTGCAGGGAACATTTCGGTAAGAGGCGCAAGCGCGGCGGTCATCATTGACGCGCTTCCCGTGCCTGTCGCCATTGCAAGCGCTTCCGGCGAGAAGAACCAGCCCATTGTTGAAGCGATTACCGAGCTGAGAAGGCTGCAGAATATTGCGCCGAACACTGTGCCTGTGATGTAGACGCCCATAACGCCGAAGCCTTCCGGTGAGTTGAGCCCGTATTTTTCACCGATGATTGCAAGGTTCGGTTCACGCGCGTTTGAGAACGCCGCACCGACTGCCTCACGGCGAAGTCCGAGAAGGACTGCGACAGGAATACCAAGGAAAACCGTGCCAATGTTGCCGAATTCCTGAAGCACGAGCGCGGCGCCGTTTTTCATAACTTCAAAGAAGTTAGGACCAACAAGTGTGCCGTAGCGTGCCATAAGAAGGAAGAAGGTTACACCGACGAGTGACGATGCCTGATACATGTCATCTTCGTTCAGCACCTTGAGTGATTTGATACCGCAAAGGGCACCCAGCATAAATGAATAGAGAAGAGGAACAAGAACAAGCATGGCAGGGCCAAGTTTGAACTTCCATGTTCCTATCAGCTCTGCGGCAATCGTAAGAATAAGTGCAAGAATATGCAGCTTTTTATTGCGCAGCGCCTTTTCGACGAGTTCCATAAGAAATCCCCCTTTTTAGATTTTTTCTATATTTCAGAGAAGAATCTGCGATCCATTGCCGCAAGATATTCTTCCTTGGTATAGACAGGTTTGAAATCTGCCAGAATTTCTTTCGCTTTTGAAGCATCGTCAGCCAAAAGGTCAACGATTGACATGAGTATTGCTTTTGCAGGCATTAAAACTGCCGCTTCAAAATCAAGAACCTTGAAGTCCTTTGAATGATACGCGCCTTCAACACCTCCGCCGAACGGGTGAATTGCGGGCATTATGTGCATGATGTCGCCCATATCCGAAGAAGCGGCAAAAATTGTGTCAGCCTGAACGTTCCCGCGTCCTGCAACAGAAACGGCATTTTCTTCAAAGACGCGGTTAAAAGCCTGTGAAGGCACAAACGGCATATCGCCGGGGAACGAATTGACAAGACACTCTGCTCCGAGCGCATCAGCTCCCGAACGGAAAGCGCAGATAACCTTGTCAAATATTTCGTCAATTTTTTCTGCCGTTGTCGCGCGGACATAGCCCTCGAGCCTTACGTCGTCAGGAACACAGTTAACAGTGTCGCCGCCCTTGGTGATTATAAAATGAACGCGCACTCTGTCTTCGTCCCTGAAGGTTTCGCGCAGTGCGTTAACAGCGTTGATACCGGCAACCGCCGCATACAGCGCGTTAATTCCCTGTTCGGGAGCAGCTGCGGCGTGCGCCTGGCGTCCCACGTATTTCAGCATGAAAGTACGGAAACCGTTGCCTCCTTTCGGAATTGCAAAACCGGGGCCTTTAATGTTTTCGCCCGCATGAATCATAACTGACATATCAATGTCGTCAAAAACTCCGAGGCGGATCATTTCAGGTTTTCCGCAAAGATATTTGATTTTCCCTTCCTTGCGCATTTCATTTCTCTTTGTGATTTCTATAAATTCCTCAGCAGGCGTTCCTATAAATGCCACGGACCCTGCAAGTTCTTTACAAACTTCCGTCTTGGCAAGAGCCGATGCGGCTGCCAAAACTATTGAAGTCTGAAGATTGTGTCCGCAGGAATGTGAGGCAGCTGTTACAGGGTCTGCCATAGGATGCGCGGCACAGGGCACAGCGTCAAGTTCGCCGAGAACGGCAATACGCGGACCTTTTTTACCGCACGCAAGATCGGCGCGTACGCCTGTAAGGGCAAGACCTTTCTGCACACCGAGTCCAAGCGCTTCAAGTTCCTTTGCAAGCATCTCTGCCGTACGCGTTTCTGCAAAGCCCAGTTCAGGATGCGCGGCTATGTCGTCTGCATAACTCTGAACGGTGCATGCGGCAGAATCAACTGCGTCGCATAATATTTTTTTCATGCTGTCTGCGTCCAATCCAAACACCTCTCGTCTACTGCTGCCATCCGCAAAAATTATTGATAGCATATTTTACTATAAAAAACTCCTTTTTTGTCAATCTATATTAATTAAATGTAATTTTTCCTGTTTTTTCTGTTGTCTTGACATGCAGTTTACATTGCTTATAATCAATTCTAACGTCGTTTTTGGGAGGAGGAAAAAGCTTTGCGCGCTGCCTCAATACAACTTGAAGTTATTCCAAATAGAAGCAAAAATGAAAATATCAGGCACGCCTCTGCATTGCTTGACATGTGTAAAGGCTGCGATTTTATCGTGCTTCCTGAAATCTGGAATATCGGCTTTTACAATTTTGACAATTATTACGCCCTCGCCGAAACGGATGAAGGAGAAACCATGTCGGCAGTATCAGATGCCGCACGGCGTCTCGGCGCTTACGTCTATTCCGGCACTTTCGTCGAAAAAAGAAACGGAAAATATTACAACACTGGAATACTTTTCGACAGAAAAGGCAATGCTGCTGCAAAATACAGCAAAATTCATCTGTTCGGATACCGGTCAAGAGAAACGGAACTTATTACTGCCGGCAATGAAATAACCGTTGCCGAAACCGAGCTGGGCAGGATAGGACTGGCGACCTGTTACGATTTGCGTTTTCCTGAGCTTTTCAGAAAAATGACCCTTGAACTTGGTGCGGAAATTTTTGCAGTTCCGGCTGCATGGCCGCTTTCCAGAATAGAAACTTGGTCTCTGCTGCTCAGAGCACGCGCGGCGGAAAATTTCTGTCTGCTCGTTTCTTCAAACTGCACAGGTTTGTATGATGAAATTCAAGGCGGAGGAAACAGTCAGATTATTGCCCCCGACGGCAGGATTGCAGTCTCCTGCTCTTTGGAAGAAACAGTTATATTCTCTGATTTCCCGCTAAATGACGTTGTGGAAACAAGACGGGCTTTTCCTGCTCTTGACGACGTAAAACTTTTATAAAAACATAATATAAATTTTACACAATTTAAAAGGAGTGAAGTCAAATGTACAAGCTTTGGGAAAACTTAAAAGAACTTAAAAAACTGGAATGGGTAGAGCTGTCACATCTCATGAACAATGACAGTCCGTACTGGAGCGGAATACCCGAAGGAGCTGCAGAACTCGGCAATACTCTTTTTGACTGGGGCAACCCCATGCTGGAATGTAAAATTCAGCAGTTCAAATTTCCCGGACAATTCGGAACTCATATCGACTTTCCCGCGCATTTTATAAAGGGTGCTGAAACTGCCGAAAGCTTTACTATGAAAAACGCCTCTTTCCCGCTCTGCGTAATTGATATTTCCGAAAAAGCAGCCAAAGATCCACACTATGCGGTTACGTCAGACGATATGAAGGAATACGAAGCAGAATACGGCATAATACCTGAAGGCGCTTTTGTCGCTCTGAGAACTGACTGGTACAAAAATTGGCCTGATATGGACGCAATGTCCGGCACCGATGCGGACGGGGGAGAAAATTTTCCGGGCTGGTCGCTTGATGCCATAAAATACATATACGAGGTCAGAAAAGCTGCGGCAAACGGACATGAAACTCTTGATACCGACGCTTCCGCCGAGGCGGCAAAAGCAGGCGACCTTGCCTGCGAACGCTACGTACTTGCAAACGGACACATTCAGATTGAAGTATTGTGCAATCTGGACAAGGTGCCGCCCGCAGGTGCCATACTTTTTGCGGCATGGCCGAATTTCGAAGGCGCAAACGGACTGCCCTGCAGAACATTTGCTATTTTTGAAAAATAACACAGCGTACAGAAAAAGGAGCCGCAAGGCTCCTTTTTATTTTCAATGGTCGGGATGGTCGGATTCGAACCGACGACCACCTGCACCCCATGCAGGTACGCTAACCAGACTGCGCTACATCCCGTTCAAAACAAAGTGTATCATACTCCAGAGCCGCAATTTGGTCAAGTACAAAATAAAAAGCCTGACCGAAGTCAGGCTTAAAGCTCAAAAATTAAAGAACTATTTGTTGACGATGTCTTTGAGAGCTTTGCCGGCGCGGAATGCGGGGACTTTCTTTGCAGGGATTTTGATTGTTTTCTTGGGGTTCTGCGGGTTGCGTCCCGTGCGTGCAGCGCGTTTGTTGACCTGGAATGTGCCAAATCCGACGAGCTGGACTTTTCCGCCTTTGGCGAGTTCGGCTGCGATTGTGCCAAATGTTGCTGCTACTACTTCCGTAGCTTTCTTCTTCGTAAGTTCGGCTTCTTTTGCCACTGCATTGATAAGATCTGTCTTTGTCATTGCGAGTTGCACCTCCGTAATATTTTGTGTTGCCCAAACTGTGTTTATTTTATACTTATAAATCTGTCAGCGTCAAGTACCAAAATGCAAAAAAACCGCTTTTTATCGCTTATTTTCGTCTTTTTATTCAGATTTTGCACCTTTTTCCCTCAAAAATATCTTAATCGGCACCCCGTTAAAGTCCCCGAGCATTCTCAGACAGTTGTCCAGACGGCGTTTGAACGAGCTTGAGCAGAGCTGCGGATCGTTCACGAAGAATATAAACGCAGGGGGCGCTCCGTCTGCCTGAGTACAATAGAAGAGCTTCAAACTGTGCCCTTTTCCGTCTCCCGGCATCTGCTCAAAAGCCAGCGTTTCGCGCACAAGCCTGTTAAGCTCAGAGGTTGAAATTCTGCGCCGGCGGTTTTCTTCCACCTGAAGGATGTATTCCGGAAGCTTCCCAAGGCTTCTGCCCGAAAGCGCCGATATGTAGACGTGCGGCGCATGCTTTGCAAACGGATATTCGTCAAGCAGAAGCTCGGTCATTCCGTCACCCTGCGCTTTTTTGTTTTCCAGATCCCACTTGTTGACAACAAGAATTATTCCCTTGCCGCGTTCAAGCACCTGCCCGACCAGCCTTTTGTCCTGTTCCGTCGCAGGATCCTGCGCGTCAAGCAGCACAAGCGCAACGTGGCAGCGGTCTATTGCCTGATAAGTGCGTACGTTTGAATAATATTCTATATTGGTATCAACCTTGCTTTTTCTTCTCAGACCTGCCGTATCAAGGAAACGGAGCTTTACACCGTTGTAATCCACAACAGAGTCCACAACGTCCCTGGTTGTGCCTGCGATGTCGCTCACCATTGAACGGTCTTCACCGGCAAAGCGGTTGAACAGCGACGATTTGCCTACGTTAGGTCTGCCGACAAGAGCCACCCTGATTTCGCCTTCGCTGTCTTCGTCAATGTCGTCTTCAGGCAGATGTGCCGATACTGCTTCTATAAGTTCGGATATTCCCGAATTGTGCTCGGCGCTCGTTGAGAACAGCTCGTCAAAGCCGAGAGAATAGGCTTCATAGAAGGTCTGCTCTTCGAGCTTCGTGCTGTCAAGTTTGTTCATTGCGACAACGACGGGTTTTCCGCTTTTGCGCAGCTTAAGCGCTATGTCTTCGTCAACGGGTGTTATACCTTCGCGTCCGTCAACGACAAAAATAACGGCGTCGCTTTCCGCAAGCGCAAGGTCAACCTGTTTGGCGATAAGATCCATAAACGGATGTTCCGTAGCCGACATAATGCCGCCTGTATCGACAACGTAAAATCTTTTGCCATACCATTCGGCTTCCCCGTACAGTCTGTCTCTTGTAACGCCCGGCTGGTCGTCGACTATTGCCGCGCGTTTCCCGAGTATTCTGTTAAAAATCGAGGATTTGCCCACGTTCGGGCGTCCAATTATTGCAACTATGCTCATAGGTTTTCTCCCGTTTTAATTTTTAAAGCTGTGTACAGGCGCCGGAATTCTTCCGCCTCTGTTCACAAATTCCCTGCAGCTGAAACCGTTTGTTTTCATAACAGGCGCATAGCCGAGCAACCCGCCGAATACCACACTGTCGCCCTCTTTTTTGCCGTAGACAGGAATCAGACGGACTGCGGTCGTTTTGTTGTTTATCATGCCTATTGCCGCTTCGTCGGCTATTATGCCGGATATCGTTTCTTCCGGAGTATCCCCCGGAATCGCAATCATGTCAAGCCCCACGGAACAAACGCAGGTCATTGCTTCAAGCTTTTCAAGGCTCAGCGCGTTTTTCTGTACCGCCTCTATCATTCCCCTGTCTTCGCTGACAGGAATAAAGGCGCCGCTCAACCCTCCGACGCACGAAGATGCCATTATTCCGCCCTTTTTGACGTTGTCGTTGAGAATAGCCAAAGCCGCGGTTGTTCCAGGGGCGCCTGCTTCTTCAAGCCCCATTTCACGGAAAATTTCCGCAACCGAATCCCCGACGGCAGGTGTCGGCGCCAGCGACAAATCTATTATGCCAAAAGGTACTCCCAGCCGTTCGGAAGCTTCCCTGGCCACGAGCTGCCCCGTGCGTGTAATTCTGAAGGCTGTTTTCTTCACAGTTTCGCAAAGCGTTTCAAAATCGGCGCCGCGTATGCTTTCAAGCGCTTTTTTGACAACTCCGGGGCCGCTTACCCCAACGTTTATCGCACAGTCGCCTTCACCGGCACCGTGAAACGCGCCCGCCATAAACGGATTGTCCTCGACTGCGTTGCAGAATACGACGAATTTGGCACAGCCGAGCGAATCCTGCTTTCTTGTATTAAAGGCAAGCCGTTTTATAACGCTGCCCATCTGTTTTACGGCGTCCATGTTGATTCCCGAACGGCTTGAACCCACGTTCACCGACGAGCATACGCGTTCGGTGGCGGCAAGCGCTTCGGGAATTGAATTTATAAGCGTCTGATCAGCTTTCGTGATGCCTTTCTGAACAAGCGCGGAAAAACCTCCGATAAAGTTCACGCCGGTTTCGGCAGCCGCCCTGTCAAGCGTATGTGCAATTTCAACGTAACTGTCCGTATCGCAGGCAGAAGCGGCGAGGGCGACAGGGGTAACGGAAATTCTTTTGTTGACGATAGGAATCCCGAATTCAATTCCGATTTCGTCCCCTGTTGCGACAAGCTTCTCCGCCTTCTTTGTTATTTTGTCGTAGACTTTGGCGCAGAATTTCTTTACGTCGGGATCGGCGCAGTCAAGAATGTTGATGCCCATTGTAATCGTACGGACGTCAAGATTCTCCTCGCGTATCATCTGATTTGTGGCTCTTATTTCATGACCGCTTATCATTTTTATATCCTGTGCATTGCCTCAAAAATTTCCGTTCTCTGGAACTGTATTTTCAGTCCGAGTTCGGCGGAAAGCTTTTCCATGTCGGCGGCGATTTCCGCCGGCGTGCAGTTCATTTTGGAAATATCAACTATCATCAGCATGTCAAAATAGCCTCCGATAATCGTCTGCGAAATTTCAAGTATGTTCACGCACTTTTCGGCAAGTCTCGCGGCTACCGAGGCAACTATTCCGACGTTGTCCCTGCCCAGCACTGTGATTATAGCTTTCATTTCTGCACCTCCGTCAGTTAAGCTTCAGGAAAACCTTAGGCATTCCCCTGCGCGTGTTTTTTATATTATAGTATGGTTCAAGAATTTTTCTAAGCTCAGCGAATTTTTTTGTTCTCACAAAAAAATTATCGCTGTCTTTTCCTTCGATAAATTCCAGTTCTGTCTGCTCAAGCTTTTCTTCAAAATATCTGCCGCTGTTTTTGGGCATCTGTATTTCAAGCATAGGTACAAACGGAGGAAATTCAAATTCCCTGCGGCATTGCAGCTCTTTTTTCCAGAAAACGCCCCAGCCGCGTTTCAACCCCTCCTGCCAGCCGCGTCCGGGCATTCTGCTCTGTACAACAACGGCTCTTTCGTCAGGATTTTTTCCGCGCCATACTGATTCCCATACAAGTCCGAAAGCGCGTTCTTTCGCGTCGTAATTCTCTCCCCGCGCTTCCGCGTCAACGTCTGCCCAACCCGCCATTCCGCAGTCAAGCGACGAAGCGAGCGACAGAATTTTTCTTGTCCCTATTATAACCGCGCCTGACGGATATTTTTCAAGCAGAGACGCCGCGGAAGGCAGTTTGCCGTCCAGCAGCAAAACTTCTCCGACGCCGCAGTACTGAAGTATGGGCAGCGCTTTTTCGTAAAGCGCCTCAAGTCCCGGCCGCACACCTTCAAGAAAACGTCCTCCGCAGACGGGGCAGCATTCGGGAAGCTCTGTTTCCGAAGCACAGCCGAGACAGACAAGCTTTCCTTTTTTTGCTTCCCAGCGGAGCGTTCCGCCGCATTTTTTGCAGTGCAGGGCTTCGCCGCATTCATCGCAGAAAATTTCTCCTGCAAAACCCTTGCGGTCAAGCAGCCATAAAGCAAATTTTCCCGCTTTTCTTGCCTTTATGGTTTCGCGCAGCAGAGGACGGCTGATTGCTATTCCGTCCTTAAGTCCTTTAAGTTCAAACGCCGAAGCGTCGTGAAGATCAACAAAAACAATCCTTTTCTGCTGCGTTTCGCCTGACTGAACGTTCTGCGCGGCAGCCTTTGACGACGGGAAACGCCCGCCGAGCCAAAGCTGAGCACCGGCAAAACGCGCTCTGACGGCAAGCAGCGAGCGCAGATGATATATCGGATACTTCTGCGTAAGCCATGCTCCGCTTTCTTCTTCGTCAACAACTATGCGGGACAGCCCTTTAAGAGGCACAAAGGCGGCAGCGGGAGAACCTATGACGAAACGGCATTCGCCGTTTTTCGCGCTTTTCCAGCATTCCCACTGTTTTTTCGGGTTTGAAGACGGAAACAGCATTCCTTCCGCTTTTTTGTTTTCAGGCAGAAGCTTCCAGAAAGCCTTTGCCGCATCCACCTCAGGAAAAAGAAAAAGCGTGCCTGAAAAATCTCCGCTTTCAGAAATATACTGCTCGTAACGTTTTTCATCGCGCGGCTCGTAAAAATACTTCACCGTGCTTTTTGAATTTGTTTTGACAGCTTCGGAAAAATCCGCTTCTTCCCCGTCAAAGAAAGCCGCAGGAAGAAGGCATTTTGCCGCGCTTCCCGTTCCCGTGAACCAGTTCGCGCCGAAATATTTTATCGTTTCCCAAAGCTCTGAAGGAAGAACGGGGGTATCGTCAATAACGCCGGCAATATTTTTTGTTTCTTCAACGCTGCCGTCTGAAGCTTCAGACACGACAACGCCAACGCGCATACCTTTGCCGAGCGGAACCTTTACGCGTACGCCTTCCTGAAGCTGTTTTTCATAATTGTAGGAAAGAGCCGTCCACCAGGGGCCTGGAACGGCAACGTGAATTTCGGGCATTTTAAGCCTGTTTTTTTACAGCCGCGTCCAAAATGGCATCGGCTACTTCCTCTTTTGTTCCGGAGACTTCGATTTTATCCCCTCCGGCAGATATTATTGTTACGGAATTTGTGTCGCAGCCAAAGCCTGCGCCTTTCTGCAGCACGTCGTTGACAACGACAAGGTCAAGATTTTTGGACAGCAGTTTCTTTTCGGCGTTGGCAAGCAGGTCGTTAGTTTCCGCCGCAAAACCTATAAGCAGCTGTCCTGCTGGCTTGTTTCTGCCAAGCTCTGCGGCAATGTCCTTGTTCTGCACAAAACTGACCAAGAAATTTTCTCTGCCGCCGCGTTTGATTTTTTCCGCCGAGCTTTCCGCAGCGCGGAAATCACCGACTGCCGCCGCTTTTATGATTATATCCGTTTCCTTCTGCCTGCCTGTACAGACGTTGTACATCTCTTCGGCAGTAGTAACGGAAATTCTTTCTATCTGCGGAACAGTTTCAATATTGCAGGGGCCTGTTACAAGCGTTGTCTCCGCGCCTCTGTACCACGCAGCTTTCGCAAGCGCGCAGCCCATCTTTCCGCTGCTCGGATTGCTCAGGTAACGGACAGGGTCGATATATTCGTGCGTAGGGCCTGCGGTAACCAGCACTTTTTTGCCGGTTAAATCTTTTTTCGGGCATAATGCCTTCCAAACGTTTTCGTAAATCGTTTCCGCCGACGGCAGGCGTCCCTTTCCTTCCGCGCCGCAGGCAAGAATTCCGGCGTCAGGCTCCACCACCGTATAGCCGTACTTTCTGCAGGTTTCAATATTCGTCTGTGTTGCCTGATGCTCGAGCATATTGCTGTTCATGGCAGGGAAAAGCACAGCAGGCTTTCTGCAGGCAAGCAGAATAGCGCCGAGCAGGGTATCCGCGCTGCCTGACGCGGCTGACTGCAGCACGTTTGCGGTGCACGGGGCAACAACTACAACGTCTGCCCATTCCGCAAGCGAAATGTGCGGGATCTGCCAGCCGTATTCGGCAGAAAGAAAATCTGCCTCGCGCCATACTCTTTTTTTGCTGAGCGCAGACAGCGACAAGGGACTCACGAAAGCTTCTGCAGCTTTTGTGAGCACGGTTTCAACCTCGCAGCCCTGCTTAATCCAGCCGTGCAGAATATCAGGAGCTTTATAGGCCGCAATGCCGCCGCTTACGGCGTACAGAATTTTTTTATTCTGCTTCCACACTTTCCTCTGTCCCGACTTCAATAGGGGTCATTGTGTACTTAATTCTGCCGCCATCTACGTCTTCCATGGCTTTTGTAATGAACTTTTCGTCATAGCCGAGTCCTGTGCCTTTCCTGTCGCTCAGCTGACGTGCGCGTTCTGAAAGAATCAGCGTAAGAACGTACTTGTTGGGAATATCCTGTTCCCTGTAAATTTTTTCAATATCTCCGCAAATCATTGCTGTTCCCTCCTGTAGGAATTAATTAACTGCTCAAACTCTTCAACCGCCCTGTCGACGGTGTCATTGACTATTGTATGATCGTATTCCGGCTCGCACGCAATCTCCGTTTTGGCATTTGCAAGCCTCGTTCTGAGACTTTCATCGCTTTCCGTGCCCCTGCCGCGCAGCCTGCGCTCAAGTTCCTCAAAAGATGGCGGCATCAGGAAAACGGTAATTGCCTCAGGCATTTTCTTTTTAATCTGAAGCGCGCCCTGTACGTCGATCTCAAGCATTACGTCCCTGCCTGCGTCCAGCGTTTTTTCAACTATGTCGCGGCGTGTTCCGTAATAATTCCCGTGCACGTCCGCCCATTCGAGAAAAAGCCCTTCCTCAATCTGTTTCAGGAAATCCTCTTTGGATATAAACCAGTAGTCAATTCCCTCTCTGTCACCCGGACGCGGCTTGCGCGTCGTGCAGGAGACTGAGTAGGACATATTGTCCGTATCCGCAAGCACTTTGGCTCTTACTGTTCCTTTTCCTACGCCCGAAGGCCCTGAAAATATGAAAAGACGTCCTTTCATTCAACCGTCCCCTGAAAACGCTACTCTAAATTCTGTATCTGCTCTCTCACCATTTCAAGCTCCGATTTTGCCTCAACCGCCAGCCAGCGGATTTCGGAATCTGCGACCTTGGAATCAAGAGTGTTAATCTCCCTGTTGATTTCCTGCGTAAGGAAATCAAGCTTTCTGCCCGAAGACAGATTTTCGTCGCCTGTCAGACGGAACTTTTCAATATGGCTCTTAAGCCGCGCGAGCTCTTCCGCAACGTCCCATTTGTCAGCCATAATGGTAACTTCCTGAAGGAAACGGCTTTCTTCAAGAGCGCCGCCGAGCTTTTCAAGCGTTTCCGAAATTCTTGCGCGTACCGCGTTGAACGCGTCGTCGCGCGCCGTCTGCCAGCGTCCGGCAATTTTGGCGGCAAGCGTTTCTATGTTTGCGAGATGAAGCAGGATCTCGCCGCGCAGATGGCCGCCCTCAAGCGCCCTCATCTCCTGCCACGCCTTAACGCCGTTTTCAAGCAGCTCAGAAAACGTTTCTTCAAGCCTGTACGTATCGTCGTCGTCACCGACTGTCGGAAGCTCAAGAACTCCGGGAAGCGTGACAACTCTTTCAAGCTGCAGTTCGCTTTCCTGCCCCAGTTCCTCTTTCAGCGCAAGCAGTTCCTTGCAATAACTGTCAAAAATTTCCCTGTTCAGCTGCGCTTTCTTGAAATCCTGCGCCCAGAAAACCTCTATTCTCGCCTGCACCTTTCCTCGGCGGAACGCGGCACGCAGCTTCTGATGAAACCACGGCTCCCAGCCTGCGAAATCGCGCGGCAGCTTAACCGTTATCTCCTGATAACGGTGGTTTACGCTTGAAAGCTCGAGGCTCAGGGTGCCCCACGGGCGCTGAAGCTGAGTTCTGCTGAATCCTGTCATGCTTATATACATTTCAACAACCCCTTCGTCACTGACCGTTTTATCCCAAGGAACGCGCAAGCTGCACTATCGCCGAAACGACCTCGTCTGCATTCATCTGCGTTGAATCAAGAACCACACAGTTTTCCGCAGGGCGCAGCGGCGCGATTTCCCTGTTCATGTCATACTCGTCGCGCGCCTTTACCTGCTCGAGAATCTGTTCGTAATCGGCAGGCTCTCCCTTGGCGATTCTCTCCTCGTAACGGCGCTTTGCTCTTTCCTCCGCGTCGGCGGTAAGAAAAATCTTCAAATCGGCGTTGGGATAAACGACAGTGCCCATGTCGCGACCGTCCGCGACAATACCGTTTTTACCCTGTGCGCGCTGGATGTCAAGAACTGAATTGCGTACAATTTTAAGTGCGGAATAGGGCGAAACGTTCTTGTCAATTTCAGGCGTGCGGATTTCTTTTGAAACGTCCCTGCCGTTGACCGAAATTCCGTTCTTTGTTATTTCAAGAAACAGGCTGCCCAATGCCGCTTCAAGAGCGCCGCTTTCTTCTGCGGGAATACCCGCGCGGAGCATATACCAGGTGATGGCACGGTAAATTGCGCCTGAATCAAGATACGGCACACCAAGCTCGGCGGCAGCTTTTTTTGCAACCGTGCTTTTTCCGGCGCCTGCAGGTCCGTCTATGGTTATAACAAGCCCCTTGCCCATCTGAGTCCGCCCCCGAACAACTTTTTGTTTAACCTGTTGATTATACTATTTTTTCCAGTCATATTGCAAGCCGCAGACATGCGCCGAAATCTTTTATCCATGCTATAATATCTAAGGTTTGTAAATTTGCATTCAGGGGTGCCGGACTTGTACGACGAAATCAGACAAAGGCAGTTTTTACGCGGTTTACGAATGGGCTCTCCCGTTTTTGCCGCATATTTCATCTGCAGCACAGCTCTCGGGCTGCTGATGAACAAAGCAGGCTTTTCTGTATGGGAAGGGCTGCTTATGTCTATGCTGATTCTTGCCGGTGCGGGGGAATTTGCCGCTGTTACCCTCTACCTTGCCGGAGCCTCGAATTTTGAAATAGTGCTTACAAACGCAATCCTCAACGCCCGCTATTTTCTGCAGTGTTCAACGGTTTCAAGACGGCTTGAAACTGGCTGCCCCGCGTGGTGGAGAGCGCTGATAGGCTTCACGACTGCCGACGAGGCATTCAGTATAGCAACCATAGGAGAACCTGGGAAAATCCCGTACTGCTATATGACAGGGCTTAACGCCATCGCCTACCCGGGCTGGCAGCTGGGCACGGTAACAGGTATTCTGCTCGGCAAACACGGCGTAGGTTTCATCTCCTCCGAGCTTCAGGCAAGCATGAGCATTGCGCTTTACGGCATGTTCATAGGGCTTCTTGTTCCCGCGGCGAAAAAAGCCCGCCCAGTGCTTTTCACCGTCCTCACTTCGGCAGGCATAAACACGATTATCCGCATGCTGCCCGCAACGAAAAACATCAACATGGGCTGGAGCATACTTATTTCCACCATTATCGCTTCCTGCAGCGCGTCTGTTTTGTGGCCGCACACTGAAACGGAGGACAACAGATAATGTCGCGTCCGGTGCTTGTTACTCTGCTGCTCATCTTTGCCACGGTGCCCTACCGCGTGCTTCCCATGCTGTTTATCGGCGACAGAAAATTCCCGCCGTTCGTAAATTCACTTTTCTACTACATTCCTTTTGCGGTTTTGAGCGCCTTGGTTGTTCCTGACGTTTTAAGCGCGACAGGAAACGCGCACACCGCTTTTTGCGGGGCGCTTGCGGCGTTTGCCGTCAGCTGCTTCACAGACAACTCGTTCTATGCAATGCTGCTGTCGGTAATAGCGGCATACGCGGCGTTCTGGCTCGGACTGTAAAAAACAAAAAAACGCTGAAAAGCGTTTTTTTTTAGTAGCGTTCACTTATAAAACATTCATTTGAGAAAATTCACTTGCGGAAGCTTTCACTTGCAAAAGAGTTCTCCGGACTTTCAAGTGCCGCGCAGCAAAAGTGATTTATATTTCTTTCCCGTTTTTAACGTAGTCGAGCAGCTTTTCCTTT
Organism: Synergistaceae bacterium; assembly: GCA_045642965.1. GTDB lineage: Bacteria > Synergistota > Synergistia > Synergistales > Synergistaceae > Equadaptatus. The sequence continues at coordinate 30,579 of JAZUJX010000007.1, forward strand.
GACACCGAAACGTACTCGCCAGGCTGCAAATCCTTCAGCACAAGCTTTCCTATTTTTCTGCGGACAAGATGTCTCACGTCGTTGCCGAGCGTTCTGACCATAAGGCGTATTTCGCGCTTTATGCCCTCGTTCAGAACAACCTCAAACCAGCACTGCATCGGCTTTCTCGAAAGTCTCCGCACAGACTGCGGCTTAAGGAAAATTCCGTCCGCGTCAACACCCTTCGACCACGCTGTAAGCTGCTGCTCGTCAAGCGGCTTGCGCAGTTCAACCTCGTAGGTCTTCGTTATGCCTGACGACGGATGAATAATCTGCTGCGAGAACATTCCGTCGTTTGTAAGCAGAAGCAGCCCCTCGCTTTCGCGGTCAAGCCTCCCTACGGGAAAAAGCCTCAGAGGGTCAAGCTCCGGCGGAAGTATGTCTATAACCGTCTGCTCGCGGCTGTCTTCAACAGCGGAAAGTATTCCCTTCGGCTTGTTGAAAATCAGATAGGTCAGTTTCACGGGGGCAACAGGCAGATCGTCAAACATAACGATATCGTCAGGCTGCACCTGATACCCTGGCTCAAAAATAATTCTGCCGTTCACTGTAACACGCCCGCCTTCGATAAAGCTCTCGACCTTTCTGCGCGCGCCGACTCCGCACATAGCAAGAAAACGGTTAAGCCTGACAGTATTTTTTTCCTTTGCGTCGTTCTTTTCAGCCATTTGAACTAATGCGCGAACGCGCTATTCCTCTGTCTCCTCGGGAAGTCTTTCCTGCGACGCCGTCATTTCCGCAAAAGCCTCCTCGTCGTCGCCGAGACTGTTGCGCAGCTCGTCAAGCGTAGGCAGGGAATGTATGTCTGCGAGGCCGAAAATTTCAAGGAAACGGTCGGTCGTTCTGAAAAGCAGAGGCGAACCTATGGATTTCTTTCTTCCGGCAACACGCACAAGCCCGTGCTTCAAAAGCGTATCGACAACTCTGTCGCAGCGCACGGAGCGTATCGCTTCAATTTCCGAACGGGTAACGGGCTGGTTGTAGGCGATAACCGACAGCGTTTCAAGCGAAGCGCGGGAAAGCCTTACACGCTGAAGCGAAACGGCGTTGGCAAAATCCTCTATAATGTCGCGCAGCTCCTTTGCCGTAGCCATTCTCCAGCCGTCAGATTCGTAAATCAGCGTAAGTCCGTGATCCTTCTCCAAAACAGCCTTGACAGTTTTAACCGCACGCTCAGCCCTCTCTTCCGAGACACCGAGATAGCCTGCGATTTCCTTTGCGGAAACAGGCTGCGGCGACACGAAAAGCATAGCCTCAATCTGTTTTTCAAGAAGTCCCATTGCGGGAATCTTTTCAAGCTTTTCAATTTTTTCCTTTTTCTCAGGCTGCGACAATTTCAACATCTCCAAACGTATCGTTCTGAATTATATGAACCATCCCGAGGCGCGACATTTCAAGCAGCGCCAGAAGCGTAACGATCAGGCTTAACTTGCTGTGCTCCCTGAAAAGGGTTCTCAGCTTTATATTCTCTCCCTTGACGAGCGTCTGTTTCAACTCTTCCATGCGGTCGTCAACAGCATTTTCGTCAGGCACGGCATCGGGAATGTCATCGTAAAACATTTCCTCCTCGCTTCCTCCGCTGTGCCTCTCCTCATATTCCTGAAGCAGGCTCCACCAGCGCGCGGCAAGCCCGTAAAGGTCTCCCAAATCGTAAAACGGCGTATTGTCTTCGTCCACAATCCGCACAAAATAATTCTCGCGTTCGCGCTGCATGGAAGCAAAACGGGCGGCAGCAGCGCGGTACGGACGGAAATTTTCAAGCATTTCGCGAAGCTGCTCCTCGGTAAGCTCGTCATCTTCCTGCAAATCCTCGTAATCGTCCGTGCTCACTTCCTCTCTCTGCTGTCCGGGCAGAAGGGAATGAACCTTGCGAAGCAGCAGACGGCTTGCAAAGGTAAAAAACTCCGCTATCTCGTTAAGCGAAGTGCGCTCCGTTTTCATAAGAAATTCAACGTACTGTGCGACAAGCTCCGTAAGATTGAGCTTCAGCGGATCCATCTGCCGCAAATCGACAAGATGGCACAGCAAATCAAGAGGCCCTGAAAAAGCGTCCAAATTGACCTCGAAACCTTTGTTCTGAGGCTGTTCAGCCGTTTCGTTTATTTGTTCGTTAATTTCTTCGTTATTTTCCTTATCCACTCTATTACCCCGCCGGTATTACCTCAAATGTTCTTTGGTTTTATATCGATTATTTTGCCGTTTCTTGTTTTGTATTTGTCTTTACGCATTTTGTTTCATATTTCATATTTCATATTCCATATTTGCTTCTCACAGCATATAGCGTGCAACATACTCCTCTTCCAGCTGCACAACTTCAACGCCCGTTTCTTCTCGGATAAGCCCGCACAACGCCGGAAGCGAAACGCGCTCCATCTCCCCGTGGTCTGTGACAATCAGGTTAAGTCCCTTGTACAGAGCCTCGTTTCTGTCGTGATACGAAATATCGGCGGTTATGAAAAGCTCCGCGCCGCGGTCAAGAGCAAGCTGCCACATGGAACCGCAGGCGCCCCCGCCCAAAGCGGCGCGCGAAATTTTTCTCTCCGCGTCTCCGAAACCGGTAAGATTTCTGCAAGCCCACGCATCACGGACAAGCGCCATAGCTTCCTTAACCGTCACCGGCTGTTCAAGGCAGCCCACGGCGCCTATGCCGAAACTGCCTTCAACGTCGGAATGTTCAAGCTTTCCGATATTCCGCAGCCCGAGCTTCTGCGCAAGAATAACGTTCACACCCTCAGGCGACGCGTCCCAATTCGTATGCGCCGCGTAAAGCGCAACGTTCTTCTGCACAGCCGTTATAAGCGTCTTCTGCGGAGGCACGCTCTCATAGATATGCTTCAAGGGACGGAAAATCAGCGGATGATGCGTAAAAAGCAGCTGACAGCCCGCCTCCGCGGCACGCTGAACTGTATCCGGCGTCGCGTCCAGAGAAACCGCGACGCGCGCAATATCCGCGTTCTCATCGCCGAACGCAAGCCCCGGATTGTCCCACTCTTCAGCCCAGCGCTTCGGAATACGTCTCTCAACAGCCTCTATAAAAGCCTTAATCTTCATAGCGGCTACTCCTCAAACTCCCAGTACGCAATTTCGGCGTCGTCGTCATCCGCCCCTGCGAAGACAACCTCCTGAAGCTTCGCCATATAAGCCATTGCACGCTTCAGCTCGTCGCGGTAATAGAAAGAATTCTTGGGATAAACTGCATCTACAAACTCAAATTCATAGACAGGGTCTTCCTCATCGTCCAAAAGCAGCATAAACTCCATGCCGTTGCTCTCCGGAGGATAAATTCCGTGCTTCTCCTCGTCCGCCTCCTGCAATGCTTCGCTCAGCAGCTCGCCGAAATCCTCCGTCTCCGCCTTAACCTCGCCCTTGCCGTAAAGGCGCACGCCCAAAAGCTTTGAATACGGAATCAGGGCGCACTCGGAAAGAGGCATGCCGCAGAGCATAAGCTCCGAAGCATTGTCAAAAAGCATAAACGGCTTGTTGAAATCAACGTTTGCGTCACCGTCAGGCTTAAAAGCGCAGCCGCTCAGGAACTTGCCGAGCTGGCGCTGAGCCTTCTCCGCCGTCTCCCTGTTCGCGTTCTTTTCCTTATAAACCCTGCGGCTGTTGAAAAACATCACAAGCGCCACAAAAACAGACACGCCGCAAAGAATATACGCAAGCAGCGTTTTAATCTGAAAAGCGATAACCGCCACAAAAAGACATCCGAAGCCTATGCACATTGAAATCATACGAACCACCCTGCCTTCAACACAATTATAAATTAAAAGGCGCAGTATGTGAACCGGATTTTTAAAAGGCGGGAAGACATTCGTTAAGAAGCACTGTTTGAGAGCATTGTTTTAGCGGTAAAATTTTGCCCCTTTTTGGATTTATTTTATTTTTTGGCATACTTTTTTGCACTTTTTTTATACAGCTAAAACACCTCTGTTTGCAAGGCTTCGCAGATTGCGTTTTCACAAAGCCCTGCAATTACTGCATTTAAAGGGTGCGTTTTCAGGCGTAAAAATAGAGGCGTTTTTGTATTTATTATAGTAGATAGGTGAGAAGGATTTGGTTGTAAAAGCTGCAAGCCATAAGCTGCAGGCTGTAAGCTAAGTGCTAAGTGCTAGGTGCTAAGTGCGCCCTTAAAGGTTCTGACGCTTAAAGCTGACACCGGCGCACAGCGCCAAATCCGGCGAAATCTTTCTGAAACGGCTGTAAGACCTGCCGAGGTCTGACCTTTCAGCCGTTTCTCGGCAGACGGATTTCGTTAAAATCACCTCTCACGCATTACGTAATGCGGCTCGAAACGGCG
>JAZUJX010000008.1:0-19165 GCA_045642965.1 Synergistaceae bacterium
CTATGGACGCGGCTATGCCCCGCAGGGTTTCATCTTTGCCTGAAAAGGTTTCCTTATAGTCGTCCAGAGCAAGTGTCAGGTTATAGTCATAGTCTGTGTGACCGACTGCGTAACCTGCACCGAGCCTGATTTTGTCTTTGGGAAAGTTTTTGTAAATCATTGCCTTGCCGCTGATACGTTTGAATTTGTCCGGGTCACTGTCAACGAAAGAGAACGTTTTTCCGTCGATGATTGCATACCCGCGGTCGTTTTTGGCGCCGAAGAAATTGTCCTCGGAAACCAGTGACGCGGACAGACCCAGCTGCCAGCTGTTTCTGGTAAGCGGCGTAAAGTAGCGCCCCATGATTCCCCAGTTTGTGCCGCCGCGCAGTTCCAGGTCCGCAGTATCTCCGTCAAGAAGAAGGTTGTGGCCGAGCGCCGCAACGGAAAGCCAGCGGTCGCTGTTAAGGTTTGAGCTGTAGCCTGAAAGGCTGAGCTCGATCTTTGGAGGCTGCTGCACGTCAAGCGTCACGCGTACTATCTCGCGGCTGATATTGTCTATCTTGGGTTCAACTGATTTTATTTCGCTGCGGGCAGACATTGCTTTTACGGCCGCTGAAACGTCTTTCATGTCAAGCGGCTCTCCTATCCAGCTGCGGTAACGCTCCTGGAAAGTTTTGGCAATGTTCTGTGGTACTCCCGCGACTACAAGCTCCCCTACAATAAGCTGTTTTGAAGGCTCAGGCCCGCTGTGCATTGCAGCGGGAACATAACTGTGGTAGCTGTCTACGAGCGCTTTCAGTTCGTCTATTTTTTCCTCCGCGGCAGTTACGCCTCTGTCCATAATCTTGTCGTAGCCGCCTGAATCAAGAGTTCCCAGCCCTTTGCAGTCTACCTGGATAACAAGATCTGCGGCCTTGCAGTTTTCTATAATCTGATCATGCATAAGTATTTCAAGCGACTGCGCCGCAATGGCAAACATGGAATCAAGCCTGCCGCTCTTGCCCTCTATCGACATAGGGGAAAGGTTTACGGCGACAACGGGATGCCCCGGGAACATCTTTTTTGCAAGCAGAACAGGAAGATTTGCTTTCAGACCGCCGTCAACGAGCAGCCGCCCGTCTCTCTCCCACGGCTCGAAAATTGCCGGCAGTGACATTGACGCGCGCAGAGCGGAGGCAAGGTTGCCGGAGCGCATGGCAACGGACTCTCCCGACTGAAGATCGGTTGCAATCGCGGCAAACGGCGTCGGGAAGCGGTCAAAATCCGTTTCCGAAACGCGCGACGTAAGCTCCTGAAGCAGCTGATACAAATCTTTTGAGCTCAGCAGCGCCTTTTTGCCGAGCACCTCACCTTTTCCGGTGATGTTCAGGTTAAAAAGCCGTTCGTTGTTCTTCGGCTGATAGCTTGTGCTTTCAGCGGCAAGAGATTTATCCTGGCGGCCGGATATAACTTCCATAAGATTGAGCTTAGGTACGGTTTCGCGCGCCTCTTCCGGCGTCCAGCCTGTTGCAAAAAGTCCGCCCATAATTGCGCCCATGGAGGTTCCGACTATTGCGGCGACGGGGATGTGCTCCCGTTTAAGCACCTCGAAAACGCCTATGTGGGCAAGCCCTTTTGTTCCTCCTCCGCAGAGAGCAAGAACGACGCCGTCTTTATGGGTGAACCCCCACTCGTCATTATGCTGCGTCATTTCTTCTGCGGTCATGGGTTTATCCGGGAAAGCAGCGTATGCTCTGCCTGAAACGGCGGAAATTAAAAGAACCGCAAGCAGAAGTGCCGTTATTTTCCTGTTTTTCATCAAGAATCAGCTCCGTAAAACAACTTCTTTTGTCCTAACGGGTATTTTACAGTATAATAGTATATGTAGCAAGAGAGGGAACAGTAAATCATGTGGAAGAGAACACGGTACATCCTTGCGGCGATACTGGTCGCGTATCTTATAGGCGCAGCTCCGTCAATCGTTGATTTTATCAACGACAATTTTATCGTCAACACAGCAAATGCAATTTCACTGCGTCCGGAAGTCATGCGCTGCATCACTGCGGCATTGAGTAAAATACGCAGTTACAGCAGCTATTTCATCGTCATATACGCTCTTATAGTCGCGGCTCTTATTTTTCTTGAAAACAGCAATCCTGACAGAACGCTGCTCTGGATAGCGGTACTGATTTTTGTTCCTTTCCTCGGTTTGTTCATATATCTGCTTATTGGTCCCGACTTTGACAATCTGCGCAGGAGACGCAATTTCCGTCCGCGCGAAATGCTTCCTGTTCCGACCGGAGAAAGGCAGGCGCTTCAGCTGCAGACGGCACAGATGCTGCGTGAAATTTCCGGCGCCGAAGTCACCTGGTATAACCGCATTACCCCGCTGATAAACGGGGAAGAAACGTTTGCGGACATATTTGAAACAATAAACGGGGCAAAAACCTTCATACATCTTCAGTCGTTTATCATTAAAGACGACGAAACAGGCAGAAAACTGCGCGAAACGCTTATTGCCGCCGTCAGGCGCGGCGTCAAAGTCCGTGTGCTGTACGACGCAATCGGCAGCCGGAAAATAACCGCGGGATACGTCCGCAGCCTGAATGACGCCGGAGTGCGCTGTATGTCCTTTATGCCGGTATCGTTTCCTATGTTCCGCAGAAAAATGAACTTCAGAAATCACCGCAAAATATGCGTGGTAGACGGAACAGTTGCCTATACGGGCGGTCTTAATTTCAGCAAAAATTATATACACAAGGGACGCATGGGCTTCTGGCGCGACACGCACGTCCGCGTCGAAGGCGAAGCCGTAAAAGAGCTGCACAAAATATTCCTTGCCGACTGGGAAGACAGAACGACGGAAAAACCCGAACAGATAATTAAAGAAGACGGCGTCGTCTATCAGAGCGACTTTACAGGCTGGAAAAAACAGCCCGTTCAGGTGGTTCCAAGCGGGGTTTCTGCCCCCTGGCACTCAATAGAAATGGGTTTTATGAGCATGATCTCGCGCGCCAAAGAAAGGGTATGGATAACAACGCCGTACATAGTTCCGGGGCCTTTTATTACCTCTGCCCTGCGCATGGCTGCTCTCAGCGGCGTTGACGTGCGCATAATCCTTCCCGAAAAAGGAGATCATTTCCTGGTCTACTGGGGAGGCAGGGCGCACATTGAAGAACTGCTTTCGGCAGGAGTAAAAATACTGCTCTACAAGCCCGGCTTTATGCACGCGAAAACGCTTCTTTCAGACAGGGACATCTGCTCTGCCGGCACATGCAACCTGGACGTGCGCTCGCTTGAAATCAATTTTGAAGACCAGCTCTTTATATATGACGAAACGATAAACAAAACGTTCGAGCGGCAGTTCAAAGAAGACTTTAAAGATACGTTCGAGCTTAAGCTTGAAGATTGGAGAAAGCGCCCCTTCTGTGAAAAACTGCTGGAATCCTTCGGCAGACTTTATTCGGCACAGATATAGGGCGCAGACAGGATACGCCGATGCTTAAAAAAATAAACAAAGCTGAAAAACCGCCGGTAACTTCAAACCTCATCTGCTGTGCAGCCTTGGGCGTACTGTTCGGATGGTTTGTTTTCCGCAGCGGTACTGCTTTCAGAATGCGCGGTTTGCTGCCTGCAGCTCTTTACGCGGCGGTCAACCTGGTTTTTGCCGCAGGCTGGATTGTACTGAAATACTTTGTTTCCCTGAAAAGATATGAAGCAAACAGGAATGACGAACGCACTTTCGGCGCGTGGCTGCTTTTTGACGCTGCCGCGTACGCGCTTCTGCTCTGCTTTAAACCTGAAACGTCATTAAAATCGGCGGTCGTAATACTCCTTTCGCTTCTTCTTGCCGGACTGCTGACGTTCTTCTTCAGCGTGCGGGAAACGCGGCTGGTTATTACCGAAATTGAAACAGAGTCACCAAAACTGAAGCGAGATAAAATCAGAATTGTCCACATCACCGACCTTCACGCGGGACTTTGGGCGGGCGGCAGATATCTGAAAGAGCTTGTTGCGGCAGTCAACGGGCAGCAGCCCGACGTTATAGTCTGCACCGGCGACATAAAAGACGAGCGCCTCGGAATTGACTGCAGCGAAGAACTGACGCTCCTTTCCCGTCTGTACGCACCCTGCGGCAAATTTGCCGTGCTTGGCTGCCACGACTATGCGGACAAAGCGGAAGCGGCTGATTTTCTTGAAAGATGCGGCTTTACGCTGCTTGACGGCAGAACGGAAGAAACCGCCGGCATCACAATATGCGGCTGCGGAGACAGGGATCATCTTATCAAGGGGCAGTGGGGACTTTCAAAATCCGAACAGCTTATTCTTGACAACGAATACGTGCATAAAAACAATTTCTTTCTTGTCCTGCGCCACAGGCAGCTTGTGGAAGACGGGCAGCAGACGCACTTTGACCTGCAGCTCTCCGGCGCGAAACACGGCATAGCTTTAACGCGGCTTCTTCTTCGCAAACTTGGAACCGCCTCCGGAAGAAAATTGAAAAAATGCAGACAGGGAGGACTGCTCTGCAAAGCTGACGGCGCAGGCTATATCGGCCTTCCCGTAAGAATTTTCTGCAAGCCTGAAATTGTCGTAATAGATTTGATAAAGACGTCAGACGAATAAGGCTTGATATTTTGGGCAAAATGCCCGATAATACTACGCGGATTTTTGTGCATGTACCGGTGCACGGCTTATGTGTGCGCGCACGGTGCTGCATGGTACTAAAGCCGGCGGCAGGAGCCGGCAGACAAAAAAGCATTAAATTCCCCATAAGGAGGGTACGTTTCATGGCGGTAACCGCAGCAGAAAAAGAGAAGCTTCTTGACGAACTTCTCGCGAAGTACCAGGGCTTTAGAGGCGCTACAATTCCGGTGCTCCAGAAAGCCCAGGAAATTTTCGGATATCTTCCGAAAGACGTGCTGATTAAAATCAGCAAAGCAATCGACGTTCCCATCAGCAAAATTTACGGTGTCGTAACCTTCTACGCACAGTTCCATCTCGAACCGAGAGGCGAACACATCGTACGTTCATGCCAGGGCACAGCCTGCCACGTACGCGGCGGCAAAGTCGTACTCGAAGCCATGCAGAAAAAGCTCGGACTTTCGGACGACAAATGCACGACGGACGACCTCAAATTCACAATCGAAACGGTCGCCTGCATCGGAGCCTGCGCCCTTGCTCCCTGCGTAATGGTTGACGAGGACACGCACGGACGTCTCACCACCGACAAAGCGTGCGCAATGCTCGACACGTACGCGAACGCATAAGGGGGAAACAGCAATGCAGATTAAAACGATAGACCAGCTTCATCAGGTTAAAGCCGACGCAATAGCGGCGCTTAAAGCGAGAAACGACGCCAAAACGCAGATCATTCTCGGAATGGGCACCTGCGGCATAGCGGCAGGCGGCAGAGCAGTACTCGCAGCCGTCGAAGAACAGATCAAAAAGCTCGGACTTGAAGACAAAATTTGCGTCTATTCAACAGGCTGTATAGGCATGTGCCACAATGAACCGCTTCTCGACGTTGTCCGCCCCGGCGAAGACCGCGTCACCTACGGTTCAGTAACAGCTGAAGACGTTGAAAAAATCTTCGCCGAACACGTACTCGGCGGAAACGTTTTCAAAGACAAAGCAATCGCGCGCATTCCTCTTGAAGGCGCAAAAGCCGTAGACCTTCCTGCCTACTCCGAAATGCCCTTCTACGCGAAACAGCGCAAAAACGCTCTTAAAAACTGCGGCTACATCAACCCTGACTCACTTGAAGAATACATAGCGGCAGACGGCTACGAAGCGCTCGCAAAAGCAGTGCTTACGCTCACGCCGGAAGACGTAATCGAAGAAGTCAAAAAATCAGGGCTCCGCGGACGCGGAGGCGGCGGTTTCCCGACAGGACTCAAATGGAGCTTCTGCCGCAAATCACAGGGACCGAAAAAATACATCATCTGCAACGCCGACGAAGGAGACCCGGGTGCATTCATGGACCGTTCCCTTCTCGAAGGAGACCCGCACGCGGTACTCGAAGGCATGGCTCTCGGCGCCTACGCAATCGGCGCGGATGAAGGCTACATCTACTGCCGCGCGGAATACCCGCTCGCAATCAAACGTCTGAACCAGGCAATCGCACAGGCGGAAGAAGCAGGCGTACTCGGCGACAACATCTTCGGCACAGGCTTCAGCTTCAAGCTCCACGTCAAAGAAGGCGCCGGTGCATTCGTCTGCGGCGAAGAAACGGCTCTTATGCAGTCAATCGAAGGCCAGCGCGGCATGCCGCGTCCCCGCCCGCCGTTCCCGGCAGTTAAAGGTCTTTGGGACAAACCGTCAAACATCAACAACGTTGAAACGTGGGGCAACGTCCCGTGCATCATCAGAACCGGCGGCGAAGCCTACGCAGCATACGGCACAGAAAAATCAAAAGGCACGAAAGTCTTTGCCCTCACAGGTAAAATCAACAACCCCGGACTTGCCGAAGTTCCTATGGGAATCACAATGCGCGAAATCATCTTTGAAATCGCCGGCGGCATCCAGGACGGCAAAAAATTCAAAGCCGTACAGATAGGCGGACCTTCAGGCGGCTGTATGCCTGAAGCACTGCTCGACACACCTGTCGACTACGACTCGCTCATCGCAGCGGGCGCAATGATGGGCTCCGGCGGGCTTGTTGTAATGGACGAAACAACCTGCATGGTTGACGTCGCGAAATTCTTCCTCACCTTCACGCAGTCGGAATCCTGCGGAAAATGCACGCCGTGCCGCGAAGGAACGAAACGCATGCTTGAAATCCTCACCGACATCACCGAAGGCAGAGGAAAAGACGGCGACATCGAAAGACTGCAGAAACTTGCCCGCTCAATCAAAGCCGGCGCACTCTGCGCACTCGGACAGACAGCTCCGAACCCTGTACTTTCGACAATCCGCTACTTCCGCGATGAATACGAAGCACACATCAAAGACAAGAAATGCCCGGCGGGAGCCTGCCAGAAGCTTATCAGCTACCGCATAACGGACGCCTGCAAAGGCTGCAGCCTCTGTGCAAGAAACTGCCCTGCATCGGCAATCAGCGGCGAAATCAAACAGCAGTTTGTCATTGACCAGAGCAAATGCATCAAATGCGGCGGCTGCATGAGCAACTGCAAATTCAAGGCAATCGTCCGCGAATAAATCCGGAGCAGAGAGGAGAAAACATCATGGTAAAAGTTACAATAGACGGCGTAACAGTTGAAGTGCCTGAGAATTATACCGTAATCGAAGCGGCGGCACTTGCCGGCATCCGCATTCCTCAGCTTTGCTACCATCCGGAACTCAGCAAAGCGGGCGCCTGCCGCGTATGCATGGTTGAAATCGAAGGCGCGAGAAACCTCGGCGCAGCATGCGTCTACCCGGTAGCCGACGGAATGGTTGTTCACACGAACACGCCGCTCGTCCGCGAAACAAGAAAAACAGTAGTTGAACTGCTTCTTGCCAACCACGACAGAAGCTGCCTCACCTGCCAGAAAAACAACGACTGCGAACTTCAGAAAATCGCTGCCGACCTCGGCATCCGCGAAATTCCGTTTGAAGGCGCAAAACGCGACAACCCTGTTGACGACAGCAACCCGTCACTCGTTCGCACGCCCAACAAATGCATCCTCTGCGGACGCTGCGTAAGAGCCTGTGCAGAACATCAGGGACTTGACGTCTACGGCTTCATCAACCGCGGCTTCAACACCGTGGTCGGACCTGCATTTAACCTCGGACTCGGCGACGTAACCTGCTCGCTCTGCGGACAGTGCAGCGCAGTCTGCCCGACAGCGGCAATCACGGAAAAAGACGACACCGAAAAAGTGTTCGACGCAATCGGCGATCCTGAGAAATTCACCGTCGTACAGACAGCACCGGCAGTCCGCGTTGCTCTCGGTGAAGCCCTCGGACTTCCTGCGGGCGAAATCGTAACCGGCAAAATGGTTGCGGCTCTCCGCAAACTCGGCTTCGACAAAGTTTACGACACCAACTTCTCAGCCGACCTTACAATAATGGAAGAAGGCACAGAATTCCTGCACCGCATCAAAAACGGCGGACTCCTTCCGATGATCACCTCCTGCTCACCGGGCTGGATCAACTTCATCGAAATGAAATATCCTGACCTTCTCGGACATCTCTCAACGGCAAAATCACCGCAGGGAATGTTCGGCGCGTTAATGAAAACCTATGAGCCTGAAAGACTCGGCATACCTGTTGAAAAAATATACAGCGTATCAATCATGCCCTGCACGGCGAAAAAATCGGAATGCGTACGTCCGCAGCTCCAGTCCAACCCCGGAATCCCCGACGTTGACGCAGTACTCACGACGCGCGAACTCGCCCGCATGATCAAAAATGCCGGTATCGACTTCAAGAACCTGCCGGAAGAAGACTACGATGATCCCCTTGGAACATCAACAGGCGCAGCGGCAATCTTCGGAGCCACAGGCGGCGTTATGGAAGCGGCACTCCGCACAGTACACTTTGTACTTACCGGCAAAGAAATCGAAGGCATCGTCTTCACGCCGGTACGCGGCATGGAAGGCATTAAAGAAGCGTCGGTCGACGTACCTGTTGACGGCAAAACAGTCACGGTCAAACTCGCCGTTGCCCACACGCTCAAAAATGCCCGCATCCTTATGGACAAAATCCGCGCAGGCGAAGCAGACTACCACTTCATCGAAGTTATGGCATGCCCGGGCGGCTGCATAGGCGGCGGCGGACAGCCCCAGCCGGTCAACGCGCAGATTCGCGCAGCACGTACGGCTGCTATCTACAAAGTGGACGAAACAAGCAAACTTCGCCAGTCACACAACAACCCGCAGATCAAAGAAATCTACAAACAGTACTTCGGCGAACCGTGCGGCGAAAAATCGCACAAACTGCTCCACACGCACTACACGGCGCAGAAACGCGAAATATAAGACACAAACGGCAACACAAAACGGCTTGGGAATTTTCCCAAGCCGTTTGTTTTTGTTTTGATTATGCTGCGGTTATTTCTTCCAGCCGCCGCCTGTGCTGGCAAGCTCCGGTGTCCAGTTGAAGCGTACAAGGCGCATGCCGTACTGATTTTTCTCCAGCTCGCATACGGAGCAGTACTGCATCGGATAGAAGAAGACATTGTTGAGATTAAAATCAAAATAATGGCAGAGCAAAGTCCATATTACGCCGCCGTGAAAAACGACAAGCAGGTCGCCCTCTGTTTCCTCAAGCAGCTTTTCAAGAGCGTTTACGGCGCGTGTCTGCACCTGGCGGAAGGTTTCCCCTCCCGGGCAGCAGCAGTCGGCGAATTCTTTGCCGGGAATTTCAAAAGTTTCCTTCCATTTGCTGCGCACCTCGTCAAAGGTTTTGCACTCCCATTCGCCCATAAAAATCTCCTGCAGTCCTTCCGCTTCGCGTATGCTTTCCTTGCGTGAAGGGAACATAAGCTCGGCAGTTTGGCGTGCACGAAGCAGCGTGCTTGTGTAAATATTTGTCGGGTTAATGCCGATTTTTGCGCCGAGCGCTCTTGCCTGCAAAGTCCCGTCGTAACTCAGCGGCAGGTCTGTTCCCCCGCCGTAATAAATACCGGCTTCAATTTCAGGACTGGCGTGGCGTACGAGATAAATTCTTCTCGGGGTCTGTTCTTCCACTTGGTTTACCTCCTACTTTTCAAACGGGAACGTGTACGGCAGATTTTTCGCGTCGCGCACTTCGGTTAAATCTTTCTGTACGGCTTCGCCCACAGGAACGCCTTTATCCCTGCGGTCAAGCCATGCAAGCCACTCTTTTTCTCCCGCGGTGTAAATTCTTTCCGCGTCCGGCGCTTTCTGCGACGCCCTGAGCGCACGGCAGATTTCGCCTGCTGTTTTTCTGAACGTTTCCCTGCCCATAAAGGCGTCAGGGTCAACGACGAAGAAGAAATGTCCCAAAGAATACATACGCGGCTTGCCGTTGTCGTCAATTCCAGTGAGCGCTTTCATAAATTTGCCGCCGGCAAGCGCAGCCGAAAGTATTTCTATGACTGCCGCATAGCCGTAGCCTTTGTAGCCGGCAAGCTCTTCGCCGACGCCGCCCAAAGGCGCAAGCGCGGCAGTTTTGTTCACAAGGTCTTCAAGAATCTGCTCGCTGTCGGTAAGCACGGAACCGTCGCGTGCAATAACCATGCCCGCAGGCGTCGGCTTGCCCTCGCGCGCGTAATATTCTATTTTCCCGCGCTGGACTATTGACGTGGCGCAGTCGATGCAGAACGGAAAATCTTCGTCCGTCGGAAGGGCAAAGGTAAGCGGGTTTGTCCCCATCATGTTTTCAACGCCGAAAGTCGGCGCTATCGACGGGCGTGCGTTTGTGCCCGTTATTCCTATCATGCCCTCTCTGCTTGCCATTGTTGCCCAGTAGCCGGCAATTCCGTAGTGGGTGGAGTTTTTAATTGCGCCGCCTGCCATGCCGTATTTTTTCGCTTTTTCAAGCAGCATGGTCATAACCTTATGCGCGGCAACCATTCCCATACCGTCGTGGGCGTCCGCAACAACAGTTGTCGGCGTTTCCTTAAGAATTTCAAAATTTGTGACGGGAAGCAGCGTACCCTTAACGATGCGGTCTATGTAAATAGGCTTGAAACGGTTGCAGCCGTGGCTTTCTATGCCGCGTCTGTCGCTTTCAAGAAGCACGTCGGCACAGATTTTCGCGTCCTCCTCCGGCACTCCGTATGCCTTAAACGCGTCAATCATAAAAGAATTCATAAGCTCCCATGAAACGTAAGGTCTTGTCTCTTTCATTGCAGCCCCTCCCAAATTGTGAAACTTAAAATGCAGTGATTTCTATTTCGTGATGCCCAAAAGCGGCAGTATATCTTCCGGTTTGAAAATAACAAGCTCTGCGCCGTGCTCTCTGAGAAAAGCCTCACCGCGGAAGCCCCAGTCAACCATAACCGGAAACAGTCCCGAATTTAACGCCGTCTGAAAATCAACGTCGGAATCGCCTACGTACACGGCTTCGCTTTTATCAACGCCTGCCTGCTCAAGAACTGCTTCAACCATGTCAGGATAAGGCTTGATTCTGCGCCCTTCCTTGTCTCCGGCGGAGTAGTCGAACAGCCCGTCAAAATAGTCCCTGCAAAGGCTTTTCACTGCATATTCCGCCTTGTTGGAAACGACTGCCGTCAGTACGCCGTTAGCCTTCAGGGTTTTCAGCATTTCGGGAATGCCGTCGTAAGGCTTTGTATTGTCTGCGCAGTGGTCTTTGTAAAAACGGTGCATCTCGGCAAAAACCTCTTCAACCTTTTCAGGCGGGGTTCCCTGCGGTACAGCGCGTTCTGCAAGCTTGTGCATACCGTTTCCGACAAACCACCTGACCTCTTCCGTTGTCCTCACGGGCATACCGAAATAATCCAGACCGTGATTTATCGCGGCTGCAAGGTCGTCAAGCGTGTTCAGAATAGTTCCGTCCATATCAAAAACGGCAAGCTTGTAATTCAAAATTTACCCTCGCAAGAATATAAATCTGGCGTCCCCGAACGGATTTGAACCGTTGACCTTCCGCTTAGGAGGCGGACGCTCTATCCAACTGAGCTACGGAGACGCGTATAAACTTTAAAGGCGCACTTAGCACCTGGCACTTAGCACCTAGGGAAAGACAAAACCTTTAAAAGCGCACTTAGCACCTGGCACTTAGCACCTAGGAAAAGACAAAACCTTTAAAGGCGCACTTAGCACCTGGCACATAGCACTTAGCTTTTTTAGAATCGTTAAAACCTAAACCGTAAAATCTTTAAAGGCGAAAGTCAAAATTTAATATTTAAAAATCAAGTTTGTTTAATAAACCGTTGATAAGTTTTCCAACTTCCTCAAGCATTTGTCCTGCTTTTTCCGTATCCTGTTTTGTAAGAAAGCCAAGCCGCTCGCATATAGCAAGCTGTGCTTTAACTTCTGATTTTGAACCTCTGGCTATAAACAAAAAATTAGCAAATTCTTTGTCTGTGTTACGTGCTTGTCCTTCCTCAATGTTCAGCGGTATTGACGTAACAGCTCGCCGCATTTGGGAACATAAGCCAAACTTTTCGTCTTCCGGCAGCTTTCGTGTAAGCCGGTATATTTCTTCAACAAGATCCATAGACCTGTTATATGCGACAAGTCCTCGCATTTTATCCCTCGTATTAAATCCTTTTTTGTCTGTTTTAATAAGGTTGCCCTTAAAAATTTTTTCCTAAGTGCCGGGTGCGCCCTTAAAGGTTTTGTCTTTTCCTGGGTGCTAAGTGCTATGTGCTAAGTGCGCCCTTATCTTTTCTAGTATGTTGTAAACGTTTCGCGTTTGATTTTCGGCTTGTACTGGCGAAGCACCTCGTCAACGTATTTTTTCTCAACCGCATGCTCCGCGGCACCGGAAATAACCTTCTGCATGTAACTCTGCGCGGGTTCTCCGGGCGTTGTATCTTTTTCAACGTAGACTATTGCCTCAACAGGCATGCCGACGCCGGTATGCGTCATGAGTACAAGCTTGTCGCAGCGTGATTTTTCAGGTTCTTCCGCATTGTAGCCGAGCGTCTTGTCGATGTCGCCCTCGTCAAACGGGGTAACGCGCCAAAGCACGCCCTGAACCTGACTTCCGGCATCGGGAACTATTGTTGCGACTCCGCGGGAATTTATCATAAAACGGAATCCGTCAAGGATTGCCATGCCGGAACAAAGCGCGTCCGGGCAGCGGAATTTCAGGTGATTGGAATTCATGTACTCCCCGTACATAAAAATTATTGATTTTTCAACGTTTGCTCTTCCCATAACCGCACCTCTTTTATCGGTGTTTTCATAACGCAGATATTTTATACTATAGGGAAAATTTCTGCAATAAGAGACACAATATTAAGTCGTCAGCCAGCTGCTCATTCCACCGTTTCTATCAGAAAGCTTACGGGGCGGAAGCCGTCGTTGCAGGACAGCATTGCGGAATGTGGATTTTTCATCCAGCCGTCGTAGAAATTTCCGCCGCCTTCGGCAAGCGTTTTTACGAACGGAAACAGAATTTCCCATGCGCTGTCACAAAAATTTTCAGGTCTCTCGGCGTTTTCCGAAATGAATACGCTGCCTTCCTTTATTTCGCAGGCGTGCTCTATCGGATTTTCATATTTTTCCGCCAGATCATCGTAAAAAACTTTTCGTACAGCGGTTATTCTGACTTTTTTCATACTTTTCACGCCTTTTTTCCTTCAAGTATGCAGCGCGTTGCGCCGCCTATAATCATTGCGCAGCCGAGCAGCTGCAGAGCCGTCATTCTTTCGCCGAGCAGCAGCGAAGAATAGACGATTGCAAGCAGCGGTTCCAGATAGCCGCTGACTGCGACAACCTGCGCCGGAAGTTTTCCGAGCGTTGAAAAATAAAGATAGCAGGTAAGCCCAGTATTGGTAGTTCCGAGCAGCAGAACAAGCAGCCGCTGGGACATGACTGGCTCCGGAAGCGGAGGCCGGAAGCCTGTTTTCAGCAGCGTAAAAACTACGGAGAAGAAGCAGCAGAAGAAAAGCTGCAGCACGGCGTTTTCAAAGCCTGAAACGTGTTTTGCCTGCTTGTTGCAGATTACCATGGCGGCGTAGCAGAAAGCTGAGCTTCCCGCGCACAGCAGCCCGAATTTTATATTGCCGTGTCCTCCGGCGCCGCGGTTGAGAAACACCACGCCGACAAGCACAACGGCTAAATACGCCAGCTTTTTCACCGTCAGCTTTTCTTTGAAAACTATCGGCGACAGCGCTATGACAATTACGGGTCCGCAATAGGTGAGAAGCGTTGCCACCCCTACGTCTATGTGGCGGTAGGATTCGTACATGAGAAACCATTCCGTTGACTGCGCCAGACCCGAGCACAGTATGAATTTCAGATCCTGCCTGTATGACGGGAAAGTAAATTTGTTTCCTGAAAGCTTAAAAAAAGCAAGCAGCACAAGAGAAGCCAGTATTGTCCTGTAAAAAACAATACCGCAGCTCGGAAGATGTATAAAGCGGGAAAGAGTTCCGTTAGTGCCGAAAATAACAAGCGAAAACAGATGTTTCAGCAAAGCCGCGTTGTCCATAAACTGCCTCCTGTGTGTCACGCGGGATATTATAGCGCATTTTTACCGTACGAAAGCATATATAGATGATTTTTGTTCAGTTATGTGTTAAAATACCGTATCTATGTTAAAAAACAGAATGCGGGGTGCTGTCATGGTACAGTTGCGCTGCGCAAGACGACGACGAACGGAGCTTTGCGCTTAAACGTTGCAGACAGAATCAGACAAATAAATTAAACTTACGGTAAAAAGAAAAGGAGACATAAATATTATGAAAAAGAAATTCAAAAAAATAGTTCTTGCATACTCAGGCGGTCTTGACACGTCAGTTATCATTCCCTGGCTCAAAGAAAACTACGACAATCCCGAAATAGTCTGCGTATGCGCAAACGTCGGACAGGACGACGAAATCGAAGGTCTTGAAGAGCGCGCGAAGAAAAGCGGAGCAAGCAAGCTTTACATTGAAGACCTCACGGAAGAATTCGTCAACGATTTCATCATTCCGACAGTCAAAGCCGGAGCCGACTACGAAGGCTACCTGCTCGGCACAAGCTTTGCCCGTCCGATTATAGGCAAACGCCTTGTCGAAATCGCGAAAAAAGAAAAAGCAGACGCAATCTGCCACGGCTGCACGGGAAAAGGCAACGACCAGGTTCGTTTCGAGCTTGCAGTCATGCACTTCGCTCCTGAAATGAAAATCATTGCCCCGTGGCGCGAATGGGACATCGTCAGCCGCGACCAGGAAATAGACTACGCCGAAGCGCACAAAATTCCTCTTAAAATAAGCAGGGAAACAAACTACTCAAAAGACAAAAACCTCTGGCATCTTTCACACGAAGGCCTTGACATGGAAGACCCCGGAAACGAACCTCAGCTTGAGAAAAAAGGCTTCCTCGAAATGTCGGTATCTCCGCTCAAAGCGCCGAACAAACCGACCTACGTCACGCTCAGCTTTGAAAAAGGCGTTCCTGTCAAGCTTGACGGCAAAAAAATGACTGCAACGCAGATTATCCGCAAGCTGAACAAACTCGGCGGCGAAAACGGCATAGGAATTATTGACCTTGTCGAAAACCGCCTCGTCGGCATGAAATCACGCGGCGTCTACGAAACCCCGGGAGGCACAATACTTTACAGGGCGCACGAAGTGCTTGAAACGATATGCCTCGACAAACTCACGTCGCACAAAAAACGCGAACTCGCAATCACGTTCGCAGACCTCGTCTACAACGGACAGTGGTTCACCCCGCTTCGCGAAGCTCTCTCGGCATTTGTCGATGCAACGCAGGAGCGCGTTACCGGAGACGTTAAACTGAAGCTTTACAAAGGCAACATAATGAACGCAGGCGTCTGGTCGCCGTACTCGCTTTACAGCGAAGAAATCGCAACGTTTGACGAAGGCGGAGATTACCGCCAGGACGACGCAAGCGGCTTCATACATCTTTTTGGACTGCCGACGAAGGTTCAGGCAATGCTCGACGGGGCAAAAGCCAAAAAGAAAGCGCCGTGCAAAAAATGCTGCGGCAAAAGAGGCAAAAGAGATTAAACAATTCTGATGCAGCAAAAATCAAGGCGGGAGATTTTCTCCTGCCTTAACTTTAGGAAGGTGGTTTGAAATGCCTGTAAACGCAATCAAAGTAACTGACAAAGACAACGTGGCAACGGTTCTTCAGCCTGTTTCCGCCGGAGCGGAAGTCTGCTGGAGCCTGTCGGAAAAGTCTGTTGCTGCTGCCTCTGACATTCCGTTCGGCCACAAAATAGCAGTGCGCGGCATTGCCGCCGGAGAATACGTCTACAAATACGGCGAAATTATCGGCGAAGCGGTAAAAGACATTGCCGCCGGCGAACACGTACACGTTTCAAACATTGACAGCCGCAGGGCAAGAGGAGACAAAAAATGAAATTTAACGGATATCTTCGCGAAAACGGCGCAGCAGGCACAAGAAACCACGTGCTCGTGCTTTCCTGCGTATCCTGCGCAAACCACGTCAGCAGAAAAATAGCCGATGCAGTAGAAGGCGCGGTCTGCTTCTGCCACGATACAGGCTGCACGCAGATGGGAACAGACCTTGAACAGACGCAGCGCACGCTTGCCGGAGCGGGCAAAAACCCGAACGCGGGCGCGGTTGTGGTCGTCAGCCTCGGCTGTGAAGGCGTCTCGGCGGAAAAAATTGTTGAAGAAATAAAACAGACAGGCAAGCCTGTCGAACTTGTACGAATACAAACCTGCGGCGGCACGTCAGCCGCAACGGCAAAAGGCATAGAAACCGCCAAAGCCTTCCGCAAAGAACTGGACAAACTTGAAAAAACAGAAATTGACGCGTCGCAGCTTGTCCTCGGACTTGAATGCGGAGGCTCCGACTTCACGTCAGGAATAGTCTCCAACCCTCTGGTCGGCTACGTTGCCGACAAACTTGTGAAACTCGGCGGCACGGTCATTCTTTCGGAAACTACGGAAATGATAGGCGCGGAACATCTGCTTGCGGCGCGCGCATGCTGCCCCGAAGTCGCGGACAAACTGCTTGCGGCTGTTGAAAACGTTGAACAGCAGGCGAAAAACATGAACGAAGACCTGCGCGGCAGCCAGCCGACGCCGGGCAACATTGAAGGCGGACTTTCCACAATAGAAGAAAAATCGCTCGGCTGTCTTGCAAAAGCGGGCAGCACCGCTGTCAACGAAATGCTCGAATACGCGCAGATACCGTCCGCAAAAGGTCTTGTAATAATGGATACGCCGGGCTACGACGTGGAATCTGTTACCGGAATGCTTGCCGGAGGCGCTCAGGTTGTCCTCTTCACAACAGGCAGAGGCACCCCTGTCGGTTCCCCGACGGCGCCCGTCATAAAAATCACCGGCAACGCTCAGACGGCGCAGAGAATGGCGGAAAACATAGACTTTGATGCAAGTCCGGTACTTGAAGGAAAAGAAAGCCTTGAAGAAGCGGGCGAAAAACTCTTTGAACTGCTTATGCGCGTTGTCAGCGGCGAACAGAGCTGCGCGGAAAAACTCGGACACTGCGAATCAGCCATAACAAGAAAAGGACCAAGTTTTTAAAAGATAATTACCGTACGCGGAAACGTTTGGGTACGAATGAAAAACTTCTGTAATTATTCTTCTATGCTTCGTCTTCCTGCGACGTTACGGGCAAAGCCCGTCAGAAATAAGCCCCTGCTGGGCAAAGTCACTGGATCCTGCGCTAAATCCTGACGGATTTTCGCAGGAAGACAAAGATTTTAACGGTTCTAAGGTTTTGTTAAGTGCTAAGTGCTAAGTGCTAAGTGCGCTTTAAGGGTTCTAACGCTTAAAGCTTATGGCTTATAGCTTATAGCTTATAGCTAACCAAGTGCTAAGTGCGCCCCTAGAAACTTGGTACTTGGTAATTTTTTACCTTGCTATTGCTTTTTTGATAAGCTCCTTGCGCAGATTTGAAAGCCTGTGCGTCAGGTCAACGTAATATTCCTGCGGATTGGCGCTGCGCAGAACCTCAGGATACAGCGTTTTCATCTGCTCCTCGCAGTATGCCCTGCGTTCGTGAACGCCCGGCATTTTATATATCTGCTTTCCGTTCTCAAAAACCTTGACGCGGAGATTTTTAACGGTGTAATCCGTTATCGTCTTTGTCTTCCATTCCTCAATATGGCTTGTAAGCGTGAAACAGTCCGTCGGAATTTTGTCCTCGTCAAGCGCCACAACGTCGCCGAGCGCAAAGCCCGTGTTTTTGTCGTAGAAACGGTAGAGCTGCTTAAAGCCCGGGGTAACCGTTTTTGAACTGTCGTTAGTCACCTTGATTTTCGGAACCGTAACGCCGTTTTCCTCTATCGCGACAAGCTTGTAGACACCGCCGACGCGTTCGTTTGCCGCGGCGATATTGTCGCCCACGCCGAGCAGATTAAAGCATGCGCCCTGATGGCGCAGCGAAAGAATAGTCTTCTCGTCCAGTCCGTTTGAAAGACAGATAGCAGTATCCGTAAAGCCTGCTTCGTCCAGCATTTTGCGCGCCTGCTTTGAAAGGTAGGCAAGGTCGCCGCTGTCGATTCTTATACCCTTGAACTTGTAGCCGTTGGGAAGCAGGAAATCGCGCGCAACGCGTATTGCGTTCGGAACACCGCTCTTCAGCACGTTGAAAGTGTCAACGAGGAACAGGCAGTTGTCCGGATTGCTCTTTGCGTACGACAGAAAAGCGCTGTACTCGTCGTCCGCGTCGCAGACAAGACTGTGAGCCATGGTTCCGAGCGCAGGAATATCGTAAAGCTTTGCCGCAAGCACGTTGCTTGTCCCCCCGCAGCCGCCGACGAAAGAATACTTGCTTGCCTCAACGGCGGAAGCTATACCTCTTGCGCGTCTTGCGCCGAACTCCATAACAGGGGCACCGCCCGCCGCCTCGCAGATGCGCCGCGCCGCGGTTGTTACAAGAGTGCCGTGGTTAAAAGCGGCAAGCAGGGCTGTTTCGCAAAGCTGCGCTTCAATAACGTTGGCGCGGACGGTGACAACAGGCTCCTGCGGAAAAACAGGGGTGCCGTCCTCAACCGCGTAAACGTCGCCCGTAAACTTCAGTTCGCGCAGATACTCAAGAAAAGCGTCCGAAAAACAGCTGCGGCTCCGCAGATAATCTATATCCTCTCCCGTGAAAGAAAAGCCGTTGACGTAATCAATAATTTCGTCAAGCCCGCCGGAAACGGAATAGCCTCCGTCAAAAGGATTTCTGCGGAAGAAAATGTCAAAATAACCTATCTTGTCCGTCTCATTGCGGTCAAAATAAGTCTGTGCCATCGTAAATTCGTAAAAGTCGGTCATCAGCGTCCGGTTCATCATCTGCGCCTCCCTTTCGTGTAAGCAACAGTATACAACAATATTCACGTTTTCAAGGCACAAAAAAATCTTTGTCTCGCGTGCCTCGGAGAGGAACCCTGCGAAGCCCAAGGGGCTTGCGCAGGATCCAGCGACTTTTGTCAAGTATTTACAAACAAACGGCTTGGGAATTTCCAAGCCGTTTTTATTTTTCCCAAAATTGCTTTTGGGTACGGTAAACACAGCCGTAAGCAATGAGCAATAAGCCTTAAGCAGAATAATGTGAGAAAATCTTATTAAAAATAAAATCTTTTCACCGCTTTTGGCTTACCGCTTCCAGCTTAACGCTTAAAGCTGTACTTAAACAAACGACGAACTAAGAACGACAAACGAAGAACAATT
>JAZUJX010000009.1:0-8273 GCA_045642965.1 Synergistaceae bacterium
AGACTAATAAAAAAGCCCTTAAAGGTTCTAACGCTTAAAGCTTATAGCTTATAGCTAACTAAGTGCGAAGTGCTTACGGCCTTAATTCTTCCCTTTGCACTACATATATACTTGTAATTTATCTTGCAAAAACGCTTGCAAAAATACTTGTAAAAATATATTCCCCACGTCTTCCTATACATCCTGTCTTCCTGCGAAGCCTGAAAGGCTTGCGCAGGATCCAGCGACTTTACGGGCGAAGCCCGTTATTGAAAAGAAAAGACACTGGATTCTGCGCTAAGTCCTACGGACTTCCGTACCCCTACTGGGCACAGGCAGAAAGACTAATAAAAAAGCCCTTAAAGGTTCTAAAGCTTAAAGCTTACAGCTTATAGCTTATAGCTAACTAAGTGCGAAGTGCTTACGGCCTTAATTCTTTCCTTTGCACTACATATATGCTTTCAATTTATCTTGCAAATATGCTTGCAAATATGCTTGCAAAAATATATTCGCCATGTCTTCCTATACATCCTGTCTTCCTGCGAAGCCTGAAAGGCTTGCGCAGGATCCAGCGACTTTGCAGTTTTCGCCCTTGACTTTCGTCCGTTTTGTTTTATAATCTACACTACTTTGGTAGGGATGGTGAATTTGGTGTCGATAAATCAGAAGTGTCAGTACGCGCTGAGGGCTCTTTTCGAGCTTGCCGTAAAGAATTCCGGCGAGCCGTGCAAGATCGGCGCCGTTGCGGAAGCTCAGGGAATTCCCGTGCGTTTTCTGGAGAATATCCTGAACAGTCTGAAGAGCGGCGGTTTTGTCGCTTCTTCGCGCGGCAAGGACGGAGGCTACGTGCTTGCAAAGCCCGCTTCGGATATTACGGTCGGCGAGGTCATCCGTTTTGTGCAGGGGCCTTTTGCCCCTGTGGAGTGTGCTGCGCCCGGCAATGATTTGTGCGCGTTTTCAGACGACTGCGTTTTTCATCCGCTTTGGGAAAAGGCGCGGATTGCTTTGGAGCAGGTGTACGACGGCACTACTTTGGCTGATTTGGTGAACGAGCAGAAAAAACGCGCCGCGTTGTGCGCAGGCTGTAAGAAAAATAACCAATAAAATAACCAATAATTTGTTACGGAGGCAATAAAATGAGAAGGGTTTATCTGGACAATTCGGCTACTACGAAGGTTGACGACGCTGTTTTGAAGGAGATGCTGCCGTTTTTCAGCGAGGCTTACGGCAATCCTAACAGCCTTCACAGTTTCGGCAGGGATGCGCGCGCGGCGGTTGACAAGGCGCGTTCGCAGCTGGCGGCGCTTATCAACGCCAGACCGCAGGATATCGTTTTCACCGGCGGCGGCAGCGAGGCGGACAACCTTGCGGTAAAGGGCATTGCTTTTGCGCTGAAGGATAAGACGAAAAATCATATAATAACAAGCGCAATAGAACATCACGCCATGCTTCACACTGTTGATTGGCTGTGCAAAAATTTTGGTTTCCGTTCAACGGTTCTGCCTGTTGACAGCAAAGGTTTGGTCAGCCCCGAAGCGCTGAATGCCGCGATATGCCCGGAGACTTTCCTTGTTTCCGTTATGTTCGGCAACAATGAGATAGGAACAATAGAGCCTATTCAGCAGCTTGGAGAGATTTGCCGCAGACGCGGTGTTTTGTTCCATACAGATGCCGTTCAGGCAGCCGGGCACGTTGATATAGACGTCGAGAAACTGAATATAGACATGATGTCCATGTCTGCGCACAAGATGTATGGCCCAAAAGGCGTAGGTGCCCTTTATATCCGCAGGGGTTTGAAGCTTTCAAGCCTTGTACACGGCGGGGGGCAGGAGTTCGGGCTTCGCGCGGGCACCGAAAATACTGCTGGCATAGTCGGTTTCGGCAAGGCAGCGGAGCTCGCTAAGGAACGTCTTGCGTCAGGCAGCATCGACAATGAGAGACGCCTGCGCGACAAGCTGATTGACGGTCTGCTTGAAAGAATTCCGGAGCTTATCGTCACAGGCGACCGCGAAAGCCGTCTGCCGTATCACGCAAGCGTCTGCGTGCGCCACATTGAAGGCGAGGGTATGCTTCTGCTTATGGACAGCGAGGGCATTGCAGTTTCCAGCGGTTCCGCCTGCACGTCGGGCAGCCTGTCGGCAAGCCACGTTTTGCTTGCGACGGGTTTGACAGCCGAGGTTGCCCACGGTTCCGTGCGCCTTACTCTGAGCAAGGATACCACTGACGAGGATATAGATTACGTGCTTGAAAAGTTTCCGCCTATTGTCGAACGGCTGAGGGCAATGTCGCCGTTCGGAAAATAGAAAGGCGGCTGACAGCTGACAGCCGACAGCGAATAGCAAAAAACAAAGATGCTGGATTCCGATTTGCGTCGGAATGACGAATAGAAGAAAGGTCTTACGTCTTTAACGATTTTGCCGACAGCTGACAGCCATCAGCCAACAGCGCGAGCGAAGCGAGCAATACACCGGCATAAAAGCGCCGATAAGGAGGAATAAACATGTACAATCAGAAGGTTATAGACTATTTTATGCACCCGAGAAATGCGGGCAGTATTGAAAATCCGAGCGCGGTAGGCGAGGTCGGCAATCCTACGTGCGGCGACGTTATGAAGATTTATCTCAAAATTGACCCCGCAACGCGCGTTATTGAGGATATAAAGTTTGAAACTTTCGGCTGCGCGGCGGCTATTGCCACCAGTTCGATGGTTACGGAGCTTGCAAAGGGCAAAACGCTTGAAGACGCCCTGAAGATTACGAATAAGGACGTTGCGGAGGCTCTCGGGGGTCTGCCCGCGATTAAGCTTCACTGCTCGCTGCTTGCCCAGGAGGGTATTCAGGCGGCAGCCGCCGATTATTACATGAAGACCGACGGAAAGCTTCCGGAAGGCTTTAAGGTGCCTTCAAACGCCAAGGCGTGCAACGCATGCGGAAGCTGCGCTGCGGAAGAGGAAGAAGAGGAAGAATACGTCAGCGAGGATAACAGGCAGGCAGATTAAAAGCAATTACGAATGAAGAATGAAAAATGAAGAATGTCTGCAATGTGAGGCACAGAGCAGAAACGGCGTTATGGCTGCCAAGTGCCGATGAACAATGTAAAAAGAATAATTGCAGACTCTCAGAACAATACAGAGTTTTAGTGCTTTAAAATTCTTCATTGTTCATTATTCATTCTTCATTACATTTAGATTAGCGAAGGGAAAACAGTAAAACAATGCACGAACACAAATGCCATTGTCATGAACATTCGCACGGAGAAAACCGGCACCGGCATATCAGAGACCACGCTGAGGATTGTGCCTGTAAAGCGTGCGCACGCGCGGCAAATATTTTTGACGAACTTGAGGAAGAGGTAGAGGAGCAGAACAGGGAGTTCAGGCGGGAGATAATTTTTCTGTCGGCTGCCGGTGTTTTGTTTGCCTCTGCTATGATTGTTGAGAATTTTATGCCGCAGTATGAGGGCAGCACGCTGCTTAACGGCGTGTATCTTGCGCTGTTTGCCCTGTGCGGCTGGCCTGTTATTAAGCTTGCTCTCAAATCTCTTGCGCACGGCGAGTTTTTTAACGAATACACGCTTATGGCGAGCGCTGCCTGTGCTGCGATTTTTACCGGCGAGATGTCGGAGTCTGTCGGCGTTATGATATTTTACAGGCTCGGCGAAGCATTGCAGGAAAGAGCAGCGTCAAAGTCGCGCCGCTCGGTTAAGAGCCTGCTGGCGCAGAAGCCTATGGAGGCGAGGCTCGTCGAGGGTGACGAAGTGCGCATGGTTGAGCCGTCAGATATCAAAAAAGGCGACCTTGTCCGCGTGCTTCCGGGGGAAGTTATTCCTGTTGACGGTATCGTTTCAGGGGGAGTTTCGCAGCTTGACTGTTCCGCGATTACAGGCGAGTCGCTCCCCGTTGCCGTTTCAAAGGGCAGCGAGGTCAGCGGGGGAACTCTTTCAATTGACGGCGTCTTGACAATTGAGGCTGCAGGACCTTTTGAAACTTCAACTGTTTCGCGTATGCTTGAGATGGTGCAGAACGCTGTTGAGAAAAAAGCTCCGACGGAGCGTTTCATCACGCGTTTTGCGAAGTGGTACACGCCCGCTATGTTCTTTATTGCCGCTTCGGTCTTCTGCGTGCTTGCCCTGACAGGATATCCGCTGACGGAAGCTCTTCACCGCGCGCTTGTCATTCTTGTAATATCCTGCCCGTGCGCTCTTGTAATTTCAGTGCCTCTCGGATATTTCGGCGGCATAGGAAGCGCTTCGACGCGCGGTATTCTTGTTAAAGGCGCCAACGTTTTTGACAATCTGCGCAAGGTTACGACCGCTGTTTTTGACAAAACCGGCACCCTGACTTACGGCAGATTTAAGGTTGCAAGATATTTTCCGGCAGACGGAGTATCCGAGCAGGAGCTGCTTAAAACGGCTGTACTTGCCGAAAAAGGGTCAGTTCATCCTGTTGCGCAGAGTATATGCCGGGAAATGCCCGAAATTGCCCTTTCCGGCGATGCAGAGGTTACGGAGCTGCCCGGAAAAGGAATATTGTACAAAAACGGAGAAGATTGTATTGTTGCCGGAAATTCGCTGCTTATGGCGGATTACGGCGTAATTTCTCCCGCAATGCCCAATGACGGGACAGTGGTGCACGTCCTGAAAAATAACGTCTATCTCGGCTGCATAGCGGTTGCGGATGAAATCCGCGAGGATTCCTACGCCGCAGTGCGCGAGCTTGAGAAGCTTGGTCTGCATACCTACATGCTTACAGGCGACAGGGAAGAGGTTGCGCGCGTTGTCTGCGACAAGCTGAAAATGAGCGGTTACCGCGCGGAGCTGCAGCCTGAGGACAAGGTTGAGGCGCTGCGCTCAATATGCGGAGGCGATTTGTGCCGCAGTATTTTTGTAGGAGACGGCGTGAACGACGGGCCTGTGCTTGTTACTTCGGACACTGGAATTGCAATGGGAGGTTTCGGCTCCCAGCTTGCGGTTGAAGTCAGCGACGTCGTTATTGTTGACGATTCGCCGCTTAAGGTTGCAGAACTGCTGACAATTGCGAAGAAAACGCGTACAATAGTTTGGGAGAACGTCTGCCTTGCTTTCGGAATTAAGGCGCTGTTCCTTGTTATGGGCGTCTGCGGCGAGGCAGGGCTTTGGGAGGCTGTTTTTGCCGACGTCGGCGTTGCGCTTCTTGCAATACTGAACGCGACACGGGCGGCGAGAGCTTAGAAAACGGCAGATAGCTGACAGCAGACGGCTAAAAGCAAAAAGCGTTAAGAGCAATGGATAATGAAGTGCAAAGTGCTAAATGCAAAGTGAAAAATGAAGAATAAGCTGGAAGCGGTAAGCATTAAGCACTAAACTGGAAGCATAAAGTTTAAATAAAGGTTCTAACGCTTATAGCTTAAAGCTTATAGCTTATAGCGCGAGCAAAGCGAGCAATACAGTAAAGTATACGCATAAAAGGAGAGAGATAAATGGACAGGCATACTGAGGAAAGAATTCTTGAGCTTCTGGAAAAGGACGCAAAGCTTAAAGCGTCGGAGCTTGCGGTTATGCTCGGACTTGAAGAGGACGAGGTTTCCGCGGCGATAAATAATTTTGAAAAAACGGGCGTTATTCGCGGTTATCACGCGCTTGTCAACTGGGACAAGACGGACGACGAGAAGGTTTCCGCGCTTATTGAGCTTAAGGTTACGCCGCAGCGCGGCAACGGTTTTGACAAGATTGCCGAAAAGATATATCAGTATCCCGAAGTTGACTCCCTCTATCTCATGTCAGGAAGATTTGATTTCACCGTTATGCTCCGTAAAGCAACAATGAAAGAGATAGCGCATTTTGTCGCCTCAAAGCTTGCGGTCATCGACGGCGTGCAGAGCACCGCGACGCACGTTGTCCTGCTCCGCTACAAGGACAGGGGCTTCGTTATGACCGATGAAGAGAAACAGAAACGCATGATGGTGAATTTGTAATGCGCGATTTTGTCAACGATGTCATTAAAGGCATAAAACCGTCAGGCATCAGGAAGCTTTTTGACGTTGCCGACGAAATGCCCGACGCGATTTCTCTTGGTGTGGGCGAGCCTGATTTTGAAACCCCGTGGCATATTCGCGAGGAAGGTATGTACGCGCTGCAGAAAGGGCGCACCTTTTACACCTCAAACGCAGGAATGCCCGAGCTTCGCAAAGCAATTGCGGAATACGTGAAGCGCAAGTACAAGCTGCATTATGACCCCAAAAACGAGATATGCATCACGATAGGCGGCAGCGAGGCGATAGACGCGTCGCTTCGTGCGGTTATAAATCCGGGCGACGAAGTCATATATCCCGAGCCGTGCTACGTTTCCTACGAGCCCTGCATACGCCTTGCCTACGGCGTTCCCGTAAAGCTTGAGCTTACTGCTGAAACTGAATTCCGCCTTACGCCTGAAATTCTGGAAGCGGCAATCACGCCGAAATCCAAGGTGCTGCTTATTTCCTATCCGAACAACCCGACAGGCGCCATTATGGAGCAGAAGGATCTCGAAAAGATAGCGGAAGTCGTGAAAAAGCACGATCTGCTTGTGATTTCCGACGAGATATACAGCGAGCTTTCATACCGCAAGCCGCACGTCAGCATTGCTTCGCTTCCAGGAATGAAAGAACGCTGTGTTGTTATCAACGGTTTCTCAAAAGCTTTTGCCATGACCGGCTGGAGACTCGGATATTTTCTTGCTCCGAAAGAGCTTTACGGCAGCATAATCAAGATACACCAGTTCGGAATTATGTGCGCCCCTACTGCCAGTCAGTACGCGGGTATAGAAGCGCTTAAGGAAGGCGAAGCCGACGTCCGGGAAATGCGCACGGCATACGACGAACGCAGACGCTACCTTCTTGCGGCGCTCAAAGAGCTTGGAATTCCCTGCTTTGAACCTCTCGGAGCATTTTACATTTTCCCCGACATCTCCCAGTTCGGTATGAGTTCAGAGGAATTTTGCGAACAGCTGCTGAAAGAGCAGAAAGTCGCGGTAGTTCCCGGCTCTGCTTTCGGAGACTGCGGAGACAGGCACGTGCGAATTTCGTATGCCTATTCGCTTGACGAACTTAAAGAAGCGATGGAACGCCTGCGCAGGTTTGTAACGTCTCTTCGTGAAAAACAGACTGCCGGATGTTAACTGACTGCACTCAAATAAAAAGACCTTCGTCTGAAGGTCTTTTTTGTCTGCATTATAAATAGTGTGCTATTTAATTTCTTCCAATTTGTATATTGTCCAGCTGAGCGATTTGGCGTTTGCTTTTGCAATTTGGGTGCTGCCTTTAAAGTAGAGATTTTTTAACGGAAGCTGCTGTTTGGGTTCAAGCGTTATTTCGGGTATGAAGAAATCTCCGAGTTCGACGCCGCGCTCGTTGACAAACGCGCAGGCGGCGTTGAATCTGTAGGCTTTGTTGGGGCTTCTGTTTATGATTATTATCTGAGCGTTTTCGCCGGAGAGCTTGAGCCCCCTGTATTCAATTGGTTCTGCGCCCGGTATTGCGCTTTTTGTCGCGTATTCAATGCTCTGTTTTCCTCCGGTCAGTGCGTCCATTATACCTGCCGAGGCACAGCCTGCGAAGACAAGGACGATAAGCAGCGCTGTAAATATCTTCTTCATGACTCTTCCTCCCTGGAAGTTTTGTAATCAACTGTTTGAATTATACAGTATTTTTCTCTGCCGGTCATAAGTATTTTACGCAGAGTTTTTTGTCTTTTTGTCCGGCACTGCAGGGCATGAAAAATGCCGGTTTGCACCGGCATTGAATTTTCATGGCGGAGAGCAGAGGATTCGAACCCCTGGTGGCTTGCACCACAATTGATTTCAAGTCAATCACCATAGACCACTCGGACAGCTCTCCGTGACAGAAGTATTATACCCGAAATTTTTCTGCTGGCAAGTATTTTTTTGTTCTTTGTCAGCAGCGGGTTTATATGTCGAGATTGCTTACCTCTTTTGCGTGTTCTTCTATAAATTTCCTTCTCGGTTCCACCTGGTCGCCCATGAGTATGCTGAACAGTTCGTCAGCCGCAACGGCGTCGGATATTTCAACGCGGCTGATGAGGCGGTTTTCGGGGTTCATTGTCGTGTCCCAAAGCTGTTCCGCGTTCATTTCGCCGAGACCTTTGTAGCGCTGTACGTCAGCTTTTCTGCCTTCAAATTTTGCGCAGGCTTCTTTCATTTCTTTTTCCGTGTAGCAGTAGACGATTTCCTTGCCGCAGGCTACCCTGAAGAGGGGCGGCTGTGCGCAGTAGAGATAGCCGTCTTCGATAATTTTCGGCATGTAGCGGAAGAAGAGCGTCAG
>JAZUJX010000010.1:0-4400 GCA_045642965.1 Synergistaceae bacterium
GGCAAGACCGCTGTATGAGGAAAGTTTTTTGCCGCTGATTTTCTCGACAAGCGAAAGCGCCGACTGGATGACAAACACCATCGGCCAAAGCAGTATGCGGAGTTTCAGAAGTATAGGAAGGCTGCGCATAAGCACGCTGTCCTGCTCGGATATCGCTATGTTTTTCGGCAGCACCTCGCAGAACACGACTATTAAAGCCGTCATTACAAAAACCGACCACGCGGCGCCCACAGTGCCGAAAAGCTTTATGGCAAGGGCAGCTGCAACCGACGAAGCCGCAATGTTCACAAGATTGTTGCCGATCAGTGTTATGTTAATCGCGTTTGAAATATTTTCGCTGAGCCAGAGAAGCCCTTTCTTTCTCTCCGGATATTCGTCGGCGAGAGCGAGGAGTTTTCCTCTTGTTGAAGCGGTAATTGAGGTTTCCGCCGCGCTGAAAAAGTTTGAAAGCACGAGCAGCAGAAAGAGTAAAAGCAAACTGCCTGACAAGTCTGTATCCACTAAATTTCAACTCCTGTTTTGCACTTGATGCTATTATTATAACCCGTTTTCTTCAAAAACTGACACTACTCTGTCCAGAATTCCGTTCATGTAAGCAAGCGCAACGCCGTAGTTCGTTATGGGAACGTTCTGCTCCGCCGCTTCTATCAGACGCGACATCAGCTGTTTTCTCGTGAACATACAGCCTCCGCAGTGAATTATCAGGGCGTACGGCGACAAATCTTTCGGGAAATCGGCGCCTGCGGCAACGTCTACAGAAAGCCCTTTCCCCGATATTTTACGCAGTCTGCAAGGTATTTTAACCCTGCCTATGTCTTCGGTAACCGGTGCGTGCGTGCAGGCTTCCGCAATAAGCACGCGGTCGGTTTCTTTTAGTTCGCCGATTTTTTTTGCACCGGCAACGAACTGCGACAGCTCGCCCTTTGAACGGGCAAGCAGTATTGAAAACGACGTAAGAGGCGTTTCTTCCGGAAGTACCTTTGCGACCTCGGCAAACACCTGCGAGTCCGTTATGACAAGGTCTGGATTTTTTTTAAGCGACGCAAGCGCGGCAGGCAGCTCTTCGGGCGTGCAGACGTACGCGGAGCCGCGATGGTCAAGAATGTCGCGTATCACCTGCACCTGCGGGAGAATAAGCCTCCCTTTCGGTGCCTGTCTGTCCTGCGGCGCAACAAGCAGCACGCAGCTGCCCGGCTTAAACAGGTCTCCGCAAAGCACAGGCTTTTCAAAATCTGTCGGCGCAGCGGAAACTATCGCCGACAGCAGCTCTGCGCGGCAGGCTTTGTCGTTTGCGTTCACCGCAACAAATTTTATTTCAAGTTCCGCGGAAAGCTTTTCAAGAACCGTTTGCAGCTCTTCGTCTGACAGAAGGTCTTTTTTGTTGAGCACGCCGAGCACAGGCGTGTGCGCAGCGCTGAATTTTTCGCGCCATTCGCGCTCGAAGCTTAAATCGCCGTAAGCGGAGGCAGAAACAACAAGCAGAGCAAGGTCTGTTCTGTTCAGCATTTCCTCCGTTTTCTCAACACGGAGTTTTCCGAGTTCCCCTTCGTCGTCAAAACCGGCTGTATCCAGAATTTCCACGGGACCAAGAGGCAGAAGCTCCATACTTTTCAAAACGGGATCCGTTGTGGTTCCCGCTTTGTCGGAAACAAGCGCCGCCTGCTGCCCCGTTACAAGATTTGCAAGGCTTGATTTGCCCGCATTTCTCCTGCCGAAAAATCCTATGTGCAGCCTGTTTGCGCGCGGTGTCGCGTCAAGTCCGCTCATTTTCTCACCTTGAGAAGTCCTGACGCCTTGTCTTTCGCATCCATTTTTTTGTAAAATTCGTTTATTTTGTCGAGTATCAGCGCTATTTTTTCCCTGTCGTTAAGCTCTGAAGGCAAATCCTCCATATAAATCGGCTCTCCGAACTCCACGTAAATTTTTGTAGGGCGCGGCAGCGTCATGTCAGGCGCCATAGCGCGGAACGTTCCGCCGCACCAGGTTGGCACTACAGGAGTGCCTGTTTTAAGCGCCATAATTCCTACGCCGCCTTCAAGAGGACTGAGTTCTCCCGTAAGCGTTCTGTGCCCTTCCGGACAGATGAAAACCGAGCTGCCGTCCTTCAGGAAACCCATAACCATACGCAGCAGTGCCGCCGAAGAATTTTTGTTTTCCTGCGAAACGGGCACTGCGCCAAGCGTACGGATAAAGGTGCCGAAAACAGGAACAGTGAACAGTTTTTCCCACGCTACAAAGCGTATGCGGCGCGGAAAAACGGCAAAACCCACCATTGGAGGGTCAAGATAGCTTGCATGGTTGGAGGCGTAAATACAGGGGCGCCCCTCGGGGATATTTTTAACCCCGTGCCTCGTAAATCTGTGATAAAGTGCGAAATAAATCAAAAGCACCAGTCCTACAACGTAATAAAGCATTATAATACCCGCCAATCCAAATTATTTTTAATCTTAATGCGGTACGTAATTTTTGCCAAGTGCGCCCTCCTCCGGCAGATATTCCAGAGGATTAAGCAGCTTTTTGTTTTCCCCGCGCAGTTCAAAATGCAGATGATTGCTCGTAGCGCGTCCTGTTCTGCCGACCAAGGCAATTTTCTGTCCCCTTTTTACCTCCTGCCCGACGTACAGATAAATTTCAGAACAGTGAGAATAGAGCGACCACAAATTTTTCCCGTCATGGCGGATAACAGCCATCTTGCCGTATCCGCTGTATGCAGCACTGTTTATGGCTATAAACTCGACTACTCCGTCCGCAACCGCGTAAACAGGGTCACCGGCGCGGCTCATCATGTCAACGCCTCTGTGTCCGCCGCGTACGCCCCGTGCAATGTAGCCGTATTTTACCGGCCACACGAGACTGTCTTCCGCAAGCTCGGGAACGTCTCCGGATAAATCCGGCTCTTCCTCGAGTCTTTTCGTTTCAGCCGCTATTTTCTTTTTCTGCTCTTCACTTTCGTACGAGCTTGTATAACAGGCGCGCGAACGGCGTTTCTTTTTGCCCTTGCGTTTTTGAGTTCCGGATTTGCTTTCTTTTTTTGCAGAACTCCGTGCGCTGCTTTTGGCTGATGAAGAGCTGCCTGACTTGCCCGAAGTCTCCTTTGCCGCGGAAGGCATGGCAAAAATCAGAATAAGCAGCAATACTGCAAGAAATTTAAAACGTTTTGTCTTTGAAAACATCAATTTTCCGGCTCCTGAAATTTTGCCGCAATTTCAGCCATTTCCGACATAAGCCTGTTCTTTACCATTCCGTTCACGCAGCGAATGGAATGGTCTGCGCCCGGCAGCTGGTAAAACATTTTTCTGCCTCTTGCGGTTTTAACGCTGTTGTACAGTTTCTCGCACGCTTTTCTCGGAAAAATTTCGTCCTTCTGCCCTCTGAAAGCGATAAAGCTGTTTGCTTTTACCTTTTTAACCACGTCAAAGCTGATGTCCTGCTTCAGCGTGTTCATTATAGGAAGCCCGAACATGTATTCCGCTCTTTTTTTCGGGTACATGCCTGTTCCGGCAACTATAAGGCGTCTGACGTTTACGTCAGGCTCCGCCGCACAGCAGCAGGCGGAAATTCCGCCGAGTGAAAAACCCCACAGCCAAAGAGGCTGTTCTTTTGTGCGGCTGATCACCTCACGAACCATTTTCATTGCGTCCGAAAGCTCCTGCGCATAGGTTTTGCCTGCAAAAGCAAGTCTCACCCATTCGCCCTGATCTTCAAAATCGTCGCGGTTGTGAATGTTTCTTGAAGTTTCAGTCAGCCAGCAGGTAAAACCTCTTTTGCACATCTCACCGGCAAGCACACGGAATTTGTTCGTGCTGCCGAGATTTGCGCTGCTGAACACACCGTGAAGAAACACGACCTGAATGCCGTTCGCCTTGGCGGGGACAGCTTTTTCAATCCGCAGCTCTTTGTCGCCGAAGCTGCCTGTAAGCGTTATAAGCTCAGTTTCTTTGAATACAGCCATCAGTCTGCCGAAATGAACTTGTAGCCGAGTTCGTTAATCAGAGCTTCAAATTTCTCGTTTTCTATCTCTTTTGAAAGTTCAACGACAGCCGTTCCTTTTTCATGCGAAACGACAGCCCGTTCCACTCCGTCAAGCTGTTCGAGAGCCTGTTTGATTCTTGCTTCGCAGTGCGGGCACATAATGCCTTCGGCACGTATTGTTTTTGTCATGAGGAAAGCCTCCTTTTCAGCGTTCCGTTTAATTATAACCGATTTTGCGCCGTTTATCTTCACAAAATTCAGCCGCAGCGCATTTGTTACCACACAGAAACTCGAAAGCGACATAGCCGCGGCACAGAAAGACGGGCTGAGCTGCAGTCCGAAAGGAGAGAAAATGCCTGCCGCAAGCGGAATTCCAAGCGCGTTGTAGAAAAACGCCCAGAAAAGATTCTGCTTTATGCTGCGCAGCA
>JAZUJX010000011.1:0-9058 GCA_045642965.1 Synergistaceae bacterium
CAAGACCTACGAGAAGATTGTCAAGGGCGAAAACCTTTCAAAGCCGGGAGTTCCGGAAAGCTTCAGAGTTCTTATCAAGGAACTTCAGGGACTCGGTCTTGATGTTGAAATCAAGTATTCCGACGGAACGTTCGGCGAACTCGTTGTGAACAGCGATGAGGACGACAGCAGAGGCTTTAAACGTTATTCAATGAAACCGGATGCAGGCATAGATTCAATAGACGTGTTCGGTGCCGAAACGGAAAACAAATCAACAGATCTCATATTCGGCGATGACTCGGACGAACTGGACGGACTGCATATAACGGACGAAGAGATAGACGCTGAAATACTTTCCGGCAAAGCAGCAGAGCAGGATATATTTGAAAGCGAAGATTCAGACAAGGGGGAGGACGAATAAATGACAGACGCAATCAACCGTGAAATAGTCGGCGTACGCATTAAACTTTCTTCACCGGAAAGAATCAGGGAGCTTTCCAAAGGCGAAGTAAAAAAGCCTGAAACGATTAACTACAGAACGCTTCGTCCCGAAAAAGAAGGTCTGTTCTGCGAGCGTATTTTTGGACCTACAAAGAGCTATGAATGCGCCTGCGGAAAATACAAACGCAGCGGCCCCAAATTCCGCGGAGTGGTGTGCGACAGATGCGGTGTTGAAGTTACCGACAACCGTGTTCGCCGCGAACGCATGGGGCATATAGAGCTTGCCGCCCCGGTCGTTCACATTTGGTATCTGCGCGGCATTCCAAGCCGTCTCAGTCTTCTTATAGGCGCTTCTACTAAGGATCTTGAGAAGGTTGTGTATTTTGCTCCCTCGCGCCGCAGAGAACGCTCCTACAAAGTCGTAAGCGCAGGCATTCTTACTTCGCTGAAGGGCTCGCTTGTCTCACAGTCAGAAGAAAAAGTGCACCGCCATTACGACCCGCAGTTCAAGGCGGAACCGGCATACAGAATCAGCAAGGTTGACGAGTTCCCGCTCAGCGAGGGCGATCTCCTTACCAAAGACAAATATGACAAATACAAGAAAGATTTCGGCGAAGAATTTACGGCAGAACCGGCTTTCTACCTTTTCAAAAAAGGCAATGAAGGCGGACGTGAAGCCGTAACGGAAGAAACCGCCAAAGCACGCAAAAAAGAGGACAAAAAACTTGTAAGCGAACCGGCAATGCTCGGCAGTCAGGAGGCGTACATCGTCACCTCAGCCACGCATCTTCCGTTCGCCAAGGGCGATGTGCTTTCAGAATCTGAGTCAAAGCATCTGAACGAGGAATACCCGAAACGCTTCACGACGCAGGAAGAGACAATGACGATAGAAGATCCGTGCTATCTTGTCATTGACCCGGGCAAATCGGCGTTCCAGCGTGCTTCCGTGGTTATCGAGCGCGAAGAAAGAGCGTGCAGAAGCTACGACAAGCTGTTTGAGGCAGGCATCGGAGCCGAAGGCGTATTTACCCTGCTCAAGAGAATTGACATCAGCGTGCTTTCAGCGCAGCTTCGCGAGGAGATCGCGGAGAGTGCCGGACAGAAAAAACGCAAACTCGTTAAACGTCTTCAGGTTGCCGACGATTTCCTGAAAAGCGACAGCAAACCGGAATGGATGGTTCTTTCCGTTCTTCCTGTTATTCCGCCTGATCTTCGTCCCATGGTTCAGCTTGACGGCGGGCGTTTCGCGACCTCTGACCTTAACGACCTCTATCGCAGGGTTATAAACAGAAACAATCGTCTGCGCAGACTTCAGGAGCTTCATGCACCTGAAATCATAGTGCGCAATGAAAAGAGAATGCTCCAGGAATCCGTTGACGCTCTTATTGACAACGGACGCAGGGGCAAAGCGGTGCTTGGTGCCGGAAACCGTCCGCTTAAATCGCTTACCGACCTTCTGCGCGGCAAAAAAGGACGCTTCCGCCAGAACCTCCTCGGCAAACGCGTTGACTATTCAGGACGTTCCGTCATCGTTATAGGACCGTATCTCAAGATATACCAGTGCGGTGTTCCGAAGGAAATGGCGCTCGAACTTTTCAAGCCGTTTGTCATGCACAAGCTTGTCGAACTCCAGCTTGCTCCGAACGTCAAGTCTGCACGCCGCTTCATAGACAAGGGCAGGGAAGAAGTCTGGGCGCTGCTTGAAGACATAATTAAGGATCATCCCGTTATGCTCAACCGTGCTCCGCCACTTCACAGACTTGGTATTCAGGCGTTTGAGCCGGTGCTTGTCGAAGGCAAGGCGCTTCGTCTGCATCCGCTTGTCTGCACGGCATTCAACGCAGACTTTGACGGTGACCAGATGGCCATCCACGTTCCGCTTTCGCTTGAAGCCCAGACGGAAGCAAGAGTTCTCATGCTCTCGTCAAACAACCTGCTCTCGCCGGCAAGCGGAAAACCTGTTGTTGTTCCTACGCACGACATGATTCTCGGAATGTTCTACATTACGACGATACTTGACGGACAGAAGGGCGAAGGCATGTACTTCAACGAGCTCGACGACGTGCTCGCCGCGCTTGACCACGACCTCGTCAACGTACATTCGAAGATATTCCTTAAGAAGCTTCCGGAATGGCATACGGACGCCGTCAACGAAAAGGGCGAGCCTGATCCTGAAGGCAAGTGGATACTGACGTGCCCCGGCCGTGCCCTGTTCAATACGACGCTTCACAGAGACATACGTTTCGTCAATAAGCGCATGAACAAAAAGAGCATGGCAAAGCTTCTTGACGACGCTTACGATCAGGTGGGGCAGGCAGCGATGGTCAGAATGCTTGATCAGATCAAATCCCTCGGCTACCACTGGTCGACAATGTCAGGCATCAGCCTCGGTGTCGGAGATATTATCATTCCGTCAGTAAAGAAAGAAATCGTTGACAACACGATGGAAAAGGACAACGTCCTGACTGACAACTACAACATGGGTATTCTTACGGAAGACGAATATCTCCGTGAAAAAGATATCCTTTGGTCTGAAGCAGGCGGAAGAATTTCCGACCAGATTATGGACGGACTTGATGAAACAAACTCACTCCGCATTATGGTTGATTCAGGAGCCCGAGGCTCACGCGGACAGGTTGCACAGATGGCCGGTATCCGCGGTCTTATGGCAGACCCGTCAGGCAGAATCATAGGCTACCCGATCACCGCAAACTTTGTTGAAGGACTTAACACTCTCCAGTACTTCATTTCAACACACGGCGCCAGAAAAGGACTTGCCGACACGGCTCTCCGTACGGCAAAATCAGGTTATCTGACACGCCGCCTTGTTGACGTTGCACAGGATCTCATCATAACCGAAGAAGACTGCGGAACGCATGAAGGCATAGAGATCCGTCCGCTCAGACAGCAGGATGGAAAGATAATGATTTCCATGTCAGAACGCCTTGCAGGACGTATCAGCCTTGAAGAGCTGAAAAATCCCGAAACCGGCGAACTGCTGCTTGAAAGAAACGAAGAAATTACAAACGAAAAGGCAGCTCTTATTGACAGTCTCGGCATTGAATCAGTATGGGTCAGAAGCCCGCTTACCTGCGGCTGCAAAAACGGAATCTGCCGTACGTGCTACGGAAGAGACCTCAGTACGCGCCACAAGGTTTCAATCGGCGAATCGGTCGGCGTTGTTGCCGCACAGTCAATAGGCGAACCTGGTACGCAGCTTACGCTCCGTACCTTCCATACAGGCGGTGTTCATACTTCAGAAGACATCACTC
Source organism: Synergistaceae bacterium (assembly GCA_045642965.1). Lineage (GTDB taxonomy): Bacteria > Synergistota > Synergistia > Synergistales > Synergistaceae > Equadaptatus. The sequence goes on from JAZUJX010000011.1 coordinate 3,693, forward strand.
AGGGTCTGCCGCGTATCGAACAGCTGTTCGAAGTCAGACGCCCAAAGAAAGTTGCAATTCTGGCTGAAGTGGACGGAGAACTTTCGGAAATCAAAGTTTCGGAAGGCAAACGCAAGCTTATCTTTACTGTTGAAAACGAAGCAGGCGAAGAAGAAAAGATCGCGTTCAACATTCCTCTTTCACAGAATCTCAGCAGCGGCATAGTCGAAGGCTGCCACGTGACGAAAGGAATGCAGCTTACGGAAGGCTACGTTGATCCGCAGCAGCTTCTTGAAGTTGAAGGTCTTGAAGCGGTACAGCACTATCTGCTTGACGGAATTCAGGACGTTTACCGGTCACAGGGCGTTACAATCAACGACAAGCATATTGAAACGATACTCCGCAAAGTTGCTCCGATTAACAGGGTTCGTGTGGTTGAAGAGGGCGACAGCTCATTTGTTTCAGGAGAACTTGTCTGGAAAGACATACTCGTTGACGCTGTCAAAAAGATAGCTGCCAACAATGAAATTTCTCTTGACCAGTCTGTCGAATTCCTTGAAAAGTTCGAAATCAAACAGCTTCCCGCGGAATACCAGCAGCAGGGAAAAGGCAGGAAAACTCCGAAACTGAGCCGTGCTCTGCTTGCCGAAATGCTCAGACCGGGAGGCAGTGCGGGTGAAGTGCTTGCTGCCGACGAAAACGGCGAAGTTGAAATTATCCTCGGCGACGCGGCTTTCAGACGAATGATTGAAGGCAGAGAAATTATTCAGGACTTCGAAGACCCGAGAACGGGCGAAATCCTTATCAAAAAAGGACAGAAACTTACGGACAAAGACCTTACAACCATAGTTTCATGTGTGCCGCAGCCGATACAGGTAAGGAACATAGAGTTCCTGAACAACGCCATTAACTCGCGCTGGCTTGCGGAAGACGTAAAACAGGGCGGCAAGGTTGTTCTCAAGGCGGACAGCTGCGTTGACGAAACAGCGGTCAAGGTAATATGCAACTACGGTATTGAGGGCATTAAGCTCTGGAAAAACAACGACCGTATTGAAGTAAAAGACGTAATGCACGACTACCTTATAGACCTGATTGGTAATCCGCTTACACAGGCGTCTGACGAAGACGGGGAAGTTGTGGAAAACCGCGCCCAGACTATTGACGGTGCAATAGTGCACGGACTTGTTGACGGAAAGATTTCCGGCATTGAAACGGAAGGCAGGATTATAACCCGCGAAAAGGTTATCAAAGAAGCCCTTTCGTCAAAGCTGAAAGGCAAAGTCCTGCTTGAAACAGTAGAGAGTGCGGAAGGCACGATACTTGCCGGAACGGAAATCAATCCGGACGTGCTTGAAAAAATTGCCGAAATCGCGCCCGAAACGCTTGTTGTCCGTTCAAAACAGGCAATGAGCGAATACAGGCAGATTATCGCAAGAGTGGCATTCGTGCGCAGACTCAGGGAAGCCCCGAAATGGAAACCGGTCGTTCACGGCGTTACCAAAGCGGCGCTGGCTACGGACAGCTTCCTCTCGGCAGCGTCCTTCCAGCAGACAGCGCAGGTGCTTGCCGCATCAGCGGTACGCGGCGACGTTGACGACCTTGTCGGACTCAAAGAGAACGTCATTATCGGACTTCTCATCCCGTCAGGCACAGGAATTGAGCGCTACAACAAGGTTGAAGTTACAGACGTCTACAGTCAGGAGGAAGAAACCGAAGAAACTCCGGCAGAAGAAGTTCAGGCTGAAACAGTGCTTGAGGATTCTGACGCTGAAGAATAAGGCCCCGGCTGAAACAAAAAACTACGGCAAAGCGGCGGATTTTCCGCCGCTTTGCTTGTTTGGATGACCGTAAAAAAATATTTCATATTTATAGTTAAAAAGACAGGATTAATTTCGGGTGCTGCTGAAAATTTTTTGTTGACAAATCGTGTTTATGCAGTTAATATCTATCGGTGCGCCTTTTTGCACAAGGGGTATGACTGTGCCCGTGCGGGTAGTCTCATGGGCTGAAAGATATGATGGTTACTGGTTTTTTCAGCTGTATGACCTCAGTCGAACAAGGCGGATTTGACGGATAAGAGTTGAAGGCTCACCGTCATATTATGGTTATGTGCGCCTTTTGCACAAAATAATGCTAACCCCGGCGGTCCGGTGCAATTCAGGTCAAATTGCCTACAGGGTCAGCCGAAAGATAAAGAAAACAAAGAAAGGAGGAGATTGTATGCCGACAATTAGCCAGTTGATTCGTACAGGCAGAGAAGAGAAAAGACACCGTTCAAGCTCACCGGCACTCCAGAACAACCCGCAGCGCCGCGGCGTATGCACGCGTGTCTACACGGTAACGCCGAAAAAGCCTAACTCAGCTCTTCGTAAAGTCGCCCGTGTGCGTCTTACGAACGGTATCGAAGTTACTGCGTACATTCCGGGAGTCGGACACAACCTTCAGGAACACTCAGTTGTTCTTGTTCGCGGAGGACGTGTAAAAGACCTTCCCGGTGTCCGTTATCACATTGTCAGAGGAACACTCGACTGCGGCGGAGTTGAAAATCGCCGCCAGAGCCGCTCGCTCTACGGTGCACGTAGACCGAAGTAATATTTAAAGGGAGGAATTTCTAATGTCACGTAAAGGACATATCAGAAAACGCGTTTCACCGCCCGATTCAGTCTATAACAATGCCGTAATGGGAAGATTTATCAGCTGCCTCATGCTTGACGGCAAGAGAAGCGTTGCTGAAAAGATTTTCTACGGAGCACTGAATCTGGCAGCAGGCCGTCTCGACCTCAAACCTGAAGAGGTTTTCGAGAAAGCCATGACAAGCGTAGCGCCGCTCGTTGAGGTTCGTCCCCGCCGCGTAGGCGGAGCGACCTATCAGGTACCTGTCGAAGTTACGGCACCGCGCGGACAGGCGCTTGCAACACGCTGGATTATCAACTTCTCACGCTCACGCAAAGGCATACCGATGATGGAAAGACTTGCAAGAGAATTCCAGGATGCATGCAAAGGCGAAGGCGGTTCAATTAAGAAAAGAGAAGACACACACCGCATGGCTGAAGCGAACAAAGCGTTTGCTCACTATCGCTGGTAGAAGCAGCTGCAACACAGGTTATTTGTTTTAAGTTTTAAAGTTAGGATTTGGTGGTGTTAACGAGATGCAAGGCATCGACTTGAGCAAAGTGCGCAATATAGGAATAGCTGCGCATATAGACGCGGGGAAAACAACTACTACGGAGCGTATCCTTTTCTATACAGGCAAGAAGCACAAAATCGGTGAAACACACGAAGGCAGTGCTACTATGGACTGGATGGAACAGGAGCGCGAACGTGGCATTACGATTACCTCGGCCGCTACAACCTGCTTTTGGAACGATTGCCTTATCAATATAATTGACACACCGGGACACGTTGACTTTACGGTTGAAGTCGAACGTTCAATGCGAGTTCTTGACGGAGCGGTTTCAGTTTTCTGCGCTGTCGGAGGAGTTGAACCGCAGTCTGAAACAGTTTGGCGTCAGGCCGACAAATATCATGTCCCGCGTGTAGCATTCGTTAACAAAATGGACAGAGTTGGAGCGGATTTTATGGCCGTTGTAGACCAGATGAAAAACCGTCTGGGCGCAAAAGCAATTCCGATTCAGCTTCCCATAGGTGTCGAAGATACGTTCAAAGGAATGGTTGACCTTATTAAAATGAAAGCCGTTATCTATGACGATACTCTCGGCACAGAGTACCACATTGCGGAAATTCCTCCGCAGCTTAAAGATGACGCCGAAATTGCGAGAATGGAAATGATTGAGGCGTTGGCGGATCATGACGACGAACTTATGAGTCTTTATCTTGAAGGCAAAGAAGTGCCAAACGAACTTATCACGAAGGTTCTTCGCAGTGCCACGATAAAGATGGAAATATTCCCCGTCATGTGCGGTTCAGCTTTTAAAAACAAAGGCGTTCAGCCGCTGCTTGACGCAATCGTCGACTATCTGCCCAGCCCGCTCGATATGCCTCCCGTAACCGGCGTCGATCCTGACGACGTAACAAAAGAAAAGAGCTTCAAAACAGACGTTAACGAACCTTTTGCGGCTCTTGCTTTCAAGGTTATGGTTGACCCGTTTGTCGGAAGAATAGTTTTCTGCCGCATTTATTCAGGCAGCATTGAAAACGGTGTCACGGTCTACAATTCAGATACAAGACGTCGTGAACGTGTAGGACGCATCCTGCGCATGCACGCTGACAAGCGTGAAGACATCGACAGCGCCCAGGCAGGTCTTATAGTTGCCATACCGGGGCTCAAGATGGTCCGCACAGGCGACACTCTTTGCGATGAAAAGAACCCTATACTGCTTGAGAACCTCACCTTCCCGGATCCGGTCATCTCGCTCTCCGTCGAGCCGATGAGCAAAGCGGACCAGATTAAACTGGCAAAGGGACTTGAAGCTCTTGCAGAAGAAGACCCTACGTTTAAAGTTTCGCTTAACGAAGAGACGGGACAGACTCTTATAAGCGGTATGGGAGAACTTCATCTTGATATTATCGTTGACAGGCTTCGCAGAGAATTTAACGTTGAAGTTAAGGTCGGAGCTCCTCAGGTTGCGTACAAAGAAACAATCCGCAAACCGGCAAGAGCAGAAGGCAAATTTGTCCGCCAGTCAGGCGGTAAAGGTCAGTACGGAGACGTTGTTCTTGAAATCGAACCGCTTGAAGGCGGAGTCGGGTTCGAATGGGAGGACAAAATCGTCGGCGGTGCTGTACCTAAGGAATATGTTCCTGCGGCTCAGAAAGGCGTCGAAGATGCGCTTAACAACGGTATCCTTGGAGGATATCCTGTCATCGGTATAAAATGCTCAATAGTCGACGGCAGCTACCACGAAGTGGACAGCTCCGAAATGGCATTCCGCGTTGCAGGTTCCATGGCGATAAAGGAATGCTTGAAGAAAGCAGATCCTGTGCTTATGGAACCGATGATGAGAGTCGAAGTTGTCGTCCCTGAAGAATATATGGGCGACGTAATCGGAGACATCTCGTCACGCCGTGGCAGAGTATCGGAAATGGATGTACGGGCAAATGCAAGAATAGTAAAAGCATTTGTCCCGCTCGCGGAAATGTTCGGTTACGCGACGGATTTAAGAAGCAGAACGTCCGGAAGAGGATCCTTCACAATGACATTTGATCATAATGAAGAGGTTCCCAGAAGCGTTGCCGAAGAGCTCCTTAAAAACTAAATAAATCAGCAAGTACTTATAAAAAATCAAAGGGAGGAAACAGGAAATGGCAAAAGAGAAATTTGAAAGAACCAAGCCCCATCTTAACATAGGAACCATCGGTCACATAGACCACGGTAAGACGACCCTGACGGCGGCAATCACGAAGACGCTTGCCCGCCACAACGGAGC
>JAZUJX010000012.1:0-12557 GCA_045642965.1 Synergistaceae bacterium
CATTTTTTACGCCGCTGATTTTTTCAATCCTCGCATCCAAACGCGAAAGTTCGCGGGAAATTTCCTGCGCCTTGTCCGAATTCCAAAAATCAGCAGTTTCCGTTAACGCTCTGAGTTCTTTTGCCTTTTTCTCTGCCGAAGGCAGGTCAAAGGCTCTCACGCAGCTCATCAAACGATGAACGCAGGTTAGACATGACTGTTGATGCCGAAAGCATTACCATGTTTACCCCTCCTTACATTGCCGGTTTACATTATACCCCAGCGGGGAGTAAAATGAAACAGCACGGGAGGGAACAAATTGGACGGAAAATTTAACGCGGAACTGCTGAGAGTATATCTCGCCGCAAACAGCTGCGGTGCAGAGATTATCTTTCTTGACAGGACAGCTTCTACACAGGAAAAGGCAAAGCGCTTTGCTGCGCTGAACAGCAGCGCTGACGCAATTTTCGTTGCCGAAGAGCAGTATGGCGGACACGGAAGAAACAAAAGCAGCTGGTTTTCCGCCGCAGGCGTTTCTCTTTCGTTTTCCATTCTGACACATCCGGACATTCCGCTTTTCTGCGTACCGTTTGCAAGTTACGCGGCTTCTCTCGCCGTCAGATCTGTTTTACGGGAAACAGGCGTGAATGCCGAAATAAAGTGGCCAAACGATCTGCTCGTCAACGGCAGAAAGATATGCGGCATTATAAGCGAAAGCGCAGCCTATGGTTCAAAACTGCGTTATCTTGCGACAGGATTCGGTATAAACGTCAACAATACAACATCAGATTTTCCGGACGAACTGCGCAGCACGGCCGCTTCCGTCAGGATTGAGACAGGCCAATGCATCAGCCGTGAAAAACTGGCGGCAGAAATTACGGTTAAATTTACGAAATTTTTGGAACTTCTGAAAGATAATCCTAAATCCCTGCTTGAAATTTACCGTCTGCGTTGCAGTACTCTCGGCAAACGTGTAAAAATAATTCTTGAAAATGAAGAAATAATCGGAACAGCCATTAACGTAAATGACAACGGTTCCATTCTGATTGAAAAAAACGGGGTAAAACTTTCATTTTTCGCCGCCGACATTATTCTTTTAAGAAACGCTACCCAAGCTTGTTAGCCCTCTTGCAGAGCTGAACGCCGAGCACAAGGAACACTATATTCGCCAGCCAGGCAGACAGCAGTGACGGAATAAGCCCCGCTTCACCCATAGACCTTGCAAAAGACATAATTACGTAATACACAAAAACTATAATTACGCTCAGACCTACTCCCCTGCTGGAATTTGTACGCTGCGGACGGCTGCCGAGTGCAGCCCCGACAAGAGCCAAAACTATGCACGCCCACGGTATCGCTATTCTGAAATGCAAGGCAACCCACAGTTTCGTTGGGTCTTCACCCATTTTGTATTTTGTCTTTATCAGTTTGTACAGGTCGCCTATCCCCATCTGGTCAGGATCGTCCGAGCTGCGGCGGAATTCGTCCGGTGTCAGATTAAGATTAAGCTGCTGTTTGTCAAACCTGAACAATTGTGAGGCTTTTATATTGTCCTGGACTTCGTAAACGCGTCCGTTGTAAATCCACCAGCTTCCGTCCTTCCATTCGCCCTTTTCAGCATCCGTAAGTCTTGCAAGGCTGCCTTTTTCATATTCCTGAACAAGCACCTTTTCCATTTCTCCGCTTCCTACCGCCATCTTGTTGACGTATATAACGCGCTTAAGTTCGCCGTTTTCTTCCTGTTTAAGGAATATCTTTTCTTTAAACATCACCGGAGACTGCTTGAGCACCTCATACATCATGACGTTTCCGGAAGCTTTTTCGCTTACCGGTACAAGCGTTTCGTTAAAAAACATGGCTAACAGCGAAACTATCACCGAAACAAGCATAACCGATTTAATAATTCTGTTAAAGGAAAGTCCGGCCGATTTTAATGCAACAAGCTCTGAGTTCGCCGACATTGTGCTGAAGCCTATCAGTGAAGCAAGCAGACAACTCATCGGAATTGTAAGGGCAACAATCCCTGGAAGGCTGTACAGGAAAAGGCGTATTACTACGCCGAACGAAACTCCGCGCTCAATAATAAGCTCTGCAAGCCTGAAAAGAAGTCCGCCGGCAACCAGTATCGTCGTAAAAACCATTATGCCGAAGAAAAACGGCCCCGTCAGCTCTCCGAGGACAAATTTATCAAGTGCGCGAAGTCTGAAAAATTCTTTCAGTTTGGCAAAAAAATCTTTCATTTATTATTTCTCACTCTCGTTAAGTTCGAGTATTTTTTCAGCAAATTCCCTTACTGCACCAAAGCCGCCGTTTTCAGACGAAATCCAATTCGCTGCTTTTTTCGCGGGTCTGCTTGCATTGGCAGGTACCATACCCATACGCGACCACGTAAGGCACTCAACATCAGGAATGTCGTCACCTGCATACGCGATTTCTTCCTGTTTTATACTCCACTGTTCCGCAAGTTTTTTTAAATCTTCAAGTTTGGTCTGCGTACCGTTGATACAGGCATCGACCTTAAGATTATCAGCTCTCTGCTGCGTAGCCGCAGAATAGCGCCCGCTTATAAACGCTACTTTTATTCCTGCTTTTTTAAGCATAACGATACCATAGCCGTCACGCACGGAAAAACGCTTAAATTCTCCGCCTTTTCCGTCCATGTACACACCGTCGTCCGTCAGCGTTCCGTCTATGTCAAGCGCAAAAAGCTTAATCAAGACTGCGCCTCTTTTCTTCCGGTAAGTTTTATTCTCTGTGCAAAACCTCGCGTGGCATTCGCTGCGAAATCAAGTATTTCTTTTGCTTCAGTCATTTCGCCGTACTGTTTTTCAAGCTCTGCAAGCCCTTCGCGTACTGTTAAATGTGAGCCGTAAATCAGTTTGTACATACGGCGGATTGCTGTACGCTGGTTTTCTTCAAAGCCTCTGCGGCGAAGCCCAACTTTATTAATGTCATAGACCTTTATCGGGTCTCCCGAAGCAAGGCAGAACGGCGGTATATCCTGAACAACACGCGACATCGCGCCAATCATGCAGTATTTGCCTATATGAACAAACTGGTGGAAGCCGCTCATACCGCCTATTACAGCGAAATCGTCAATATGCACGTGACCGGCTATACCGGTTTTGTTGGCCACGGTTATATTGTTTCCTATCACAACGTTGTGTGCCACGTGAACGCTTTCCATCAGCAAAACATCGTTCCCTATAACAGTACTGTTTTCCTCTCCCGCTGCCCTGTTAACAGTAACGAATTCACGGCAGGTTACTCTGTCGCCTATAACAACATAGGACACCTCTCCTCTGTAACTTAAATCCTGGGGTGCCGCGCCGATATTCGCATGTTCCATTATGGTGCAGTTTTTGCCGACAGTTGTGTAATCGCAGACATGGACAAAGGGCTTAAGTTCCGTACCTTCACCGATTTTGACTTTGTCGTCAACTATGCAGTACGGACCTATAATTACACCGTCTGCAAGCTCTGCATTTTTTGAAACGACCGCCGTCGGATGAATATTTATACTCATAAAATCACCTGCTTGCCGCCTAATCAAATATAAGAGCGCGTTTTAACTTTGCAACAAGTTTATCATGCACGGCATGTCCCGCGCAAACTGCTACGTAATGCGCCGTCGGTATAACACCAAGTAATGTTAAATCGCCCATAAGGTCAAGCACCTTGTGCGTTGCACATTCATTCGGAAAACGAAGACCGCTTTCGTTCAGCATTCTGTCCTGCGCAAAAACCATAGCACAGTCCAAAGAGCCGCCTTGCGCAAGGCCGTTAGCTTTGAGATAATCAAGTTCTGCTGTAAGGCAGAAGGTTCTTGCGCGTGAAATTGTTTCCTTAAATGTCTTTTCGTTTATTTCATAACTAACTTTCTGGACACCAATCGGCGTTCCGCTGTAATCAATAATGTAGGTTATTCTCAAAACGTCTGACGGCATGGCAAAAACACAGCGTTTGCCTTCATCAACACAAAACGGTACTGAAACGGCAGCAACTCTGCGTTCCTTTTCACCTGTACAGCCTGTCTCAGAAATTGCTTCGGCAAAAACGGACGCACTTCCGTCAAGTATCGGTATTTCACCGCCGAAAGACTCTATCAGCAGGTCATCAATTCCCATACCCGATACAGCCGCCAGCAAATGCTCCGCAGTCCTAATTTTAGTGCCGTCGGGAAACACAAAACCTGTAAGCCGCTGGTCTTCTTCGACAACTGCTTCAGAAATTCCGTATATTCCGTTCTTAGTTTTAAAACGTATGCCTTTTTCGGAAGACGGCAACAAAATTACTCTGCAGTCAGCTCCCGAATGAAGGCCTGTGCCTTTAAACTCAAGCTGTCCGGCAATTGTTCTGCCCATCAGTCACACTTCTCCTCAAGTTTTTTAATGCTTTTGACAAGTGAGCGAACTTCTTTTTCAATTTCCGGAAGATGTCCAATTGCTGCCTGTATGCGCAGATCTTTCTTATGCTCGCGCGCAGGAAAACCTGAAACGACCGAGCCGGCAGGAATATCCGAGAAAACTCCGGAGCGTCCGGCAACAGTACAGCCGTCGCCTATGACAGCGTGGTTTGCCACTCCTGACTGGGCAGCCATAGTCACCCCTCTGCCAATCGTAGAACTTCCGGCAACGCCGACCTTTGCAACCAAAATGGAGAAATCACCGACAACGGCATTATGTCCAATCTTGACATGGGCGTCTATTTTTACCCCGCGGCCTATCTTTGTTTCACCGAAAGTTGCCTTGTCAATACAGGTTTCACAGCCTATTTCAACATCATCACCTATAACGACGGTACCAATCTGCGGTATTCTGCGTATACCAATCTGCGGGTCAGGCATAAAACCGAAGCCGTCACAGCCGATAATTGCGTTGGCATGGAAAATACAGCGGCTGCCTGTCGTAATACCGTCATAGAGAATAACTCCGGGTTCAAGCAGACAGTTATCACCAACTTTAACGTCTTCGCCGATCCATACGGAACCTTCAAGCACGCAGTTATTTCCAATTTTTGCGCCTTTTGAAATAACGCAGTATGGTCCAACGTAAACATTGCTGCCAAGTTCAGCCTCGGGATCAATGACTGCCGTCGGATGTATTTCTGGAGTCTTAGGTTTTTTGGTAAGCTTTTCAACACACTCAAGAATAATTGTAAGCGCCCGGCGCGGATCTTCAACTTCGATTCCGCTGCAATCTTCCGGCATCCAGCCGTTTTTGGTCAGCAGCACAGTACCGCCTTTTATCTGGGCAACAAACTTCTTCTCCCAAAGCGGAACTATTGCACCCTGTACAAAATCCTGCGCTCTCACAATATTTGAAATTTTATAACTGCCGTCACCTGTAAGCTTTCCGTTAACAATGGCAGCCAATTCCTGCAAGGTAATTTCAAATGACATAACAATACCTCTCTACGAAGAAAAGGCTGCGGTATTTACCGCAACCTTTGATTTTAGAACATTTCGCCAAATCCGAAATGGAATCGGCCTTCGTCTCCGTCAGCGTAGTCAAGACGCACGTTGCCGAACGGCGTTTTGAGACGTATACCTACACCAGGGGCTTTTCCAATATCGCTGCCAAAGCTGATACCGCTGTCTTTACGCCATGCACGTCCTACGTCAAAGAATCCGACGAGGCTGAGTGCTTTCTGAATAGGAACGCGGAGTTCAAAGTTTCCGAGCAGCATCTGTTCACCGTGGAAATATTCATCTCTGTAGCCGCGAAGAGTATAGTCGCCGCCAATAGTGTACATTTCATCAAACGGTACGTCGCCGGTCGCGGTACCCGCCATAAGTCGGATTGCAAGCAGCGGAGGCATATCGTTGCCGGGAATTCCGAAATAATCAAACACACTGCCCAAAAGCTTTTCAAGCGATGCATAGTAACGTGCTTCCATCCAGTATTTTACGTAGCTGTAATCCTTGGATCCGGAGGCTGTATTATCAACAGTCGCCTTACCGGGCTGGATAAATATCGTTTCACTGTCGCCCTTTGTGTACGGAGCATATTCGTCAATATTGAAACGGCGCAGTGCAAGCGTTGCAGAGTAGTAACGTCCGTCGCCAAGGTCGTCTGCCAAAGTGACCTTATCCGCATGATATTCGCTGTTTACGGTGATATACGGCCACTTCCATTTGGCATATTCTTCGCTGCCTGTTTCGTTGTAAACTTTGTGATAGTCAAGCGTAAGATACCAGTTGTACTTCGATTCGTCACCAAACTTCTTACCGGCACCTATAAAGGCACCTGTTTTCTTGCGGTCATACTGGAACAACCAGTCACTTGCGCTGTTATCATAATAATACAGATCATCCCACATACGTCTGTAGGCTCCGATTTTCCACGAGAAAATCTTTCCGTCCATGTAAGGCTGCTCAAGCGTTGCCCATATTTCCGCGCGGCGGCCTGCCTGGAAACCTGTACTGAGTTTCAGTCCGCGTCCAGCAATATTAAAGTTGTCATATGTGACACCGCCGCCAAGTCCAGACTGCGAACCGTATGCTACGTTAAAGCCTATGCGCGATGTTTTTCCTTCTTCAACCGTCAGGATTATAACTATCTCATCCTTCTTGTTGGTCGGTTCAAAATTGACGTTGACGTCATTAAAGAAACCCAAGCCCTGAAGTCTGTTAAGCGTCATGCGGAGTTTGTTTGAATTAAACAAATCCCCTTCTTTAATTTTCAGATAACGCTGGATAATGTTCTTTTTTGTTATCTTGTTTCCCTGTATGATTATCTGTGTAATACGCGGCTCGCATATAACAACATTAATAGTCGAACCGTCTATTTTAACGTCTTCAACATTGGCCATGGCATAGCCGGCCTGCTGATATTTCTCTTTTATTCTCTGAAGGTCGTTACGGAAAAACGTTCTGTTGAAAATAGAACCAGGTGATGTAAAAACAACTTTCAGAAGCTCTTCATCTTTAAAAACGGTATTTCCGGTAAACGTTATTTTCTCGACCACAGGATTTTCCTGAACTGAAAATGTTACTGATACTCCGCCGTGTACATCTTTTACTTTATAGTCTACATTGGCAAAAAAGCCCAAATCAAATATAGCGGAAGCATCTTTACGCAGTCTGGCTTCGCTGAGTTTACCGCCAACTTTCGTAGTCACAACGCTCAAAATATGATCCTTAACTACCTGTTTGTTACCTTCAATATCCACGGATTTAACTTCCGGACCGGCAACGTTCTGGATTTCTTCTTCCTGTACCACAGGACGGGATATAACAGCCGCCGCGGCACTGATTCTCTCCTGCTCAGCCTGTCTTTCTTCCGGAGTGCTTATAAGTCCACCTTCCGGCAACAGTCCTGTAGAAAGAGAGCTTTCGCCTTTAATAAACGTCCCCTCTCCGTCCTGAACAGTCTGAGATTTCTCTGTCTGTTTGGCAGCTACTGTCTGTTCGGCTTTTTTCTTTTTCTTTTTGGAGAAAAGCCCTGCTTCTGCTGATGAAACCAGCGAAAGTATCAAAATAACAACCAGCAATGCCATAATTTTTTTCTTCAACACCAACACTCCCTATATGCCACCAGAGACAAACTGTTCCGGATAATCCAAACTGTCAGTCTCCAAACTGGGACCAAATATTTACCAACTGGGAGATATTTTAGCATAATTTTGCGAAAGGTAAAATAAAATTTTCAAAAAATTTCAGAAGAATTAGTGTACCAATTTCAAGAATGTTCTATAATATACCTGTACTAACGATTCACCAATTTATTAACGGAGGGGTACACAATGGCAGCAAAAAAGTACTATCTGGCTCTTGACCAGGGAACGACCGGCTCCACCGCTATACTTTTTGATGAAAAATGGCGGCTCGCAGCACGCGGATACAAGGAAACAACACAAATTTACCCGCAGCCCGGATGGGTAGAGCATGATCCAATCGAAATTTGGCAGTCTATGCTCGTTGCCATACAGGAAGCGCTTGACAAAGCCGGGGCAACAGTGTCTCAGATTGCAAGCCTCGGGCTTGACCATGAGGGAGAATCAATAGTACTTTGGGACAAACTCACAGGACAGCCTGTTTATAACGCAATCGTATGGCAGGACAGAAGAACTGCGCGTTATGCCGATCAGCTTGCAGAAAAATCGGGTGAACTGATCCGCGAGAGAACAGGGCTCAATCCTGATGCTTATTTCTCAGCGACAAAAATTAAATGGGTTCTTGATAACGTGCCTGAAGCGAAAGTTCTTCTTAAACAGGGGCGTCTGCTTGAGGGTAACATGGACGCGTGGATGGTCTGGAAAATGACTCACGGCCGCGTACACGTTACGGATGCCTCAACAGCGTCACGCACCATGCTTCTTAATATACACACAGGTCAGTGGGACGATGATGTTTTGGCATTATTTGATATTGATAAATCAATACTGCCAACAATATGCAACAGTGCTCAGATATACGGACACACCGATCCGCTTGATTTCGGCGGCGCTGACATCCCTATTTCAGGCATTCTCAACGACCAGCAGGCAGCACTATTCGGGCAGGCATGCCTCAATCAGGGAACAATTAAAACGACCTACGGCACAGGCTGTTTCATGTTTATGAACACAGGCGACAAACCGGTGTACTCCAACGGCATTGTTACCACCGTCGCCTGGCAGCTCGACGGCAAGCTTACCTTCGCGCTTGACGGCGGCGTTTACATTACAGGAGCTGCTACGCAGTGGTTAAGAGACGGACTTAAAATTATTAACAGCGCCTCAGAAACAGAAGCTATGGCGACAAGCATCAAAGATACCGGCGGTGTATTCTTTGTCCCTGCCTTTACAGGTCTCGCCGCACCGCACTGGGATTCATACGCACGCGGAACGATGGTGGGAATTACAGGCGGAACAACGCGCGAACACATCGTGCGCGCAACGCTGGAATCAACTGCATATCAGGTTAAAGACATTCTTGACGTCATGGAAAAAGACTCGAAGGTTCCTATCACCGTCATGCGCTGCGACGGCGGGGCAACCGTAAACAACTTCCTGATGCAGTTCCAGGCCGACATACTCGGTATTCCAATTGACCTTCCGAAAATTAACGAAACGACGGCACTTGGAGCCGCCTATATGTCAGCTCTCGGCATCGGCGACTTCAAATCAATTGACGAAATTCCAAGCCATTGGGAGCTCGCACGCCACATTGAGCCGCATATGAGCCAGGATGAACGCGACAGTCTCATGTACAACTGGCACAGAGCAGTAGAAAGAGCAAAGAACTGGATCGAAAATTAGTTTTTAACACCTGCGTACGCACGGAAATTTCATGATGCACAGGGACAAAATCAAATAAAGGAGAGAAACACCATGTCAAAAACAATGCTTTTCAGCCCGGGTCCTGTAATGGTAAAGGACAACGTCCGTCAGTCGCTTCTCCACTATGATATCTGCCATCGCAGTCCAGAATTTGAAGAAATGTTCAGAGATACACAGGCAAAAATTCTCAAACTGTTCAACGCGGATGACAGTTATTACTCGGTAATAGTTTCCGGTTCCGGAACATCGGCAAACGAAACAGTGCTTTCCAGCTGCTTTAAAGCAGGTGAAAAGGCACTTCTTATCCGCAATGGTGAATTCGGCAACCGTCTCAAAGAAATTCTCGACAAATACGCCGTTCCTACAATCGACTGCGAGTTCGCATGGGCAGAATATCCTGACCTCGCAAAAGTTGAGGAAGCCCTCAAAGCAAATCCCGAAGTCAAGGTTGTAGCCATGGTTTTCCATGAAACCTCCACCTGCATGATCAACCCTGTCTATGAAGTCGGACAGCTTTGCGCAAAATACGGCAAATGGTTCTACGTTGACACTGTTTCGGCAGCAGGCGGGCAAAACATTGACGTCGTAAAAAACAACATAACCTTCACCTCATCTGTCGGCGGAAAATGCGTCGGCGCTTTCCCAGGCTCAGCATATATCTGCGCTAAAGAAGACGTCCTCAAACAGATCACGCCTGAGATGGGAAAGAACGTATATCTCAACCTCGGCAAACATTATGCGATAGCAAAGGCAAAATCACAGACGCCGAACACGCCGAACGTAACACTTTTCTGGGCTCTCAACGTTGCTCTCACAAACATTATTGAAGACGAAACTCTCGCCGGAAGAATCGAACGTTATCAGAAATGTGCCAAGATTCTTCGCGATGGTATGAGAGAAATGGGGCTCCGTTTCCTTCTTGAAGACAAATTCATGTCCAACACAGTAACTTCCGTATTCCTTCCCGAAGGCGTTGATCTCAGCAAATTTATTGCCGACCTCGGCGATGCAGGTTATACAGTATATAAAGGCAAAGGTGCGTTCGAGGCACAGGGAATGTTCCAGGTTGCAAACATGGGAGAAATTTATCCTGACGACTGCCTAAAATTCCTTGAAGCACTTAAAAAAGCAATAGCATAACGCCCCAATTTAAACAAAAAACAGGCTGCCTGTCTAAGGCAGTCTGTTTTTTAATAGGGCAAACCGCAACGAGATATTTATCCCAATAGAATTTAACAGCGAAAGTAATCATTTTTACAAAGCCGATCACTAAGCCGCTACCATCTTAGCACAATCAGCAATCCAAAATCCAACTTTATCCGGCAGACAAGACAATAAAAAGAGGAACCCTTACGGGTTCCTCTTAAAGCCTTAGCTTAACTTAAAACTAACGGACTTTGTAACCGACGAACTGATCCGGTTTGCCTTTGAGTTTTGAGTTGTTGTTGATAAGGTCTTTGATTGACGTGCCGCTCTGGAGCTGTTTGAGCCAGCCTTCAGCTTTTGAGTGGAGAACGCCTTTGCCTTTCGCGAGGAGATGGCAGGCTGTTTCCGGCCAGAGGTAACCGCCGTTTTCGTTGCGGCCCTGGAGGCAGAAGCGTGCATCGCCCATGGCAACTGCTTTGGCGAGGTCGATATTGTTTTCGTTCTGCCAAATTGCTGCTGCCGCGAAGAGACCTGCGTCGTCTTTGCGCTGTCTGTTAAGGCAGACTACGACTTTGGTGTCTTTCCATTCTGAGCAGAAGTTGAAGTCACCCTGTGAGTCGCAGCAGACGAGGATCGGGCCATGTCCTTTGTAACGCGGGGCAATGATTTTTTCGATTGTGAGTGATTTACCGATACCCTGTGTCTGGGCATGGAAATCATAGTCATATTTGTGCGTCATAACGCCGTCTTTGTAGATGTTCGTCATAGCCGTTACGCCTGTGACTGCACCTTTAAGACCAAAGATGTCAATCGTTGCGCACGGAAGAATAACGTCGATGTAGGAAGCTGAGCAAATCCAAACGTCAAAGCCGTTTGCTTTGAGGCACTGATAGAGTTCAGCAAGTTCCGGTGAAACGTTGATACCCTGGTTGAATTTAATTTTGACCTGTCCGGCTTTTGATTTGTAGCCTTTCGGTGATTCCCAGACAACTTTCTGCCAGAATTTCGCGTCTGCGCGTGATTTCTGCGTGTAGTAAACGTGTGATTCTGTCGCAAGTCTCTGAATCTGTGCAGGGGTCATGCCTGTGAACCAGTAGGTGATCCAAGGATATGATACTGAAACGTCGAAGTTGTCACCGATTGCATCATAGAGGAAACGCATCTTCGTGGCAAATTCTTTCCAGTCTGCTGTTGCCATCCATTCGGCCTGTTTGGCTTCTTTGCTGCTGTCAGCTGCAACGTAACCCTTCATGAAGAGCTTCGTGTAGGCTTTCTGGCAGTCCTGTGCAAGTTTAAGAACTGTGGCGTGGTTGTAATCGTCGCCAAGGTCTTTGTTGATGTCAGGAATACCTTCGCAGATAACGTCTACGACCTGATCAGGACGGAAAGCAAAGCGAAGTTTTTCGAGCTGATAGATTGCAAGCTGCTCTTCAACGTCGAGGATTGACGTTGAGTTGTCAAAGTCAAACGTTGCATACGGTTTGCACGTTGCATCGTAGCCTTTGCTGTCTTTGCCGTACATAGCAAACATATCGTTGATTGCTTTTTTCGTGTTCGGCTCCCAGTTCGGGCTCTTGACGGGTACTACTGCTGCCTGAGCGATCGCTGCAAATGCGAGTGCAAATGCCATTGCGAGCACTACTGCTTTGAGTGTTTTCTTCAAGGAACTCTCCCCTTTCGATATTTTGCAGTACAACTACTGCATGGACACTATTATACATATTTTTTTGTAAAATTAAAGTACCAAAATACCCTTTATGCATTTTTTGCGACACTTTTTGTATGCCTTTTTTTTCGTTTTTTCAGTCCGCAATTTGCAAAACATCGTTTTGCTCAGTATTTACAAAGCTTTACGCATTTTCTTACGAAACGCCGCAAAAAAAATCCCGATTTTTTTTCAAGGCAGGGTTGTTTTTTGGGCTCTGAAACCTCCCCTTAATAGGTAGAGGGGGTTGACGATTTTTCGTCGGGCATGGCTTTTCTGAAACAACCGTATGACCTGCCGAGGTCTGAAGTTGCGGCTGTTTCTCGGCAGAGAGGCTGCGCCTTATACATCTCTCACGCATTACGTAATGCGGCTCCAAACGGAGGTAAGCCCGTTGCTTTTCAGCTAAAGCTCTGTAACACTTCGGTAACGGCACGCCAAGCGGTCGGGTTTCAGGGCTGAG
>JAZUJX010000013.1:0-6801 GCA_045642965.1 Synergistaceae bacterium
CCGTTTTTTTCTCTTCTCTTTTTTCAGCGGAAACAGTGATTTTTGAGAAATGACTGCGTTTTTTCTCAAGCTCTCGCCTTGCCGCGGACTCGCTCTCCGCCGCTTCAAGATTTTTTATCAGCGAACGCGCGGAATCTTCCGCGTTGCGTATTATGTTCTGCGCTTTTTTGTCAGCGCTTGCAAGCAGTTCTTCGCGTTTCTCGTCCAACTGTCTGACTTTGTTTTCATAATCCTGTTTAAGGGCTTCGGCTTTTTTTCTGTTCGTTTCAAGGAGACTGTTTTCCCTGTCAAGCTGCGAACGTTTTCTGTGCAGTTCGGAAACGATGGCTTCCATAGACACTTCCCTGCTGCTTATCGCGGTTTCGGCACGGCTGATTATGTCCTGCGGCATGCCGAGTTTGGAGGCAATAAGCAGGGCGTTGCTCTGACCGGGTATTCCCATAATAATTTTGTACGTCGGGGACAGCGTTTCAACGTCAAATTCAACGCTTGCCGTTTCTATTCCGGGCATTGACGTGGCGTAATGTTTTATCGGATTGTGATGTGTGGTCGCCAGTACCAAAGCACCGTTTTTCAGAAGCCAGTCAAGAATAGCTATACCCAGCGCCGCTCCCTCGTCGGGATCTGTACCTGCTCCCAGTTCGTCAAGCAGAACCAGCGATTTGTTTCCGGCTGAAGCTATAATTCCGGTAATGTTTTTGACGTGGGCGCTGAAGGTCGAAAGAGACTGCTCTATACTCTGTTCGTCGCCAATGTCTGCGCTCAGACGGTCAAAGCTGCCTATAACCGTGCCCTCCGCGGCAGGCAGCGGGCAGCCGTACCACGCAAGCAGAACGGAAACTCCGGCAGTTTTGAGCGCAACCGTTTTGCCGCCGGTATTCGGTCCGGTAATTACCAGCGTTTTAAATTTGTCTCCGCATTCAATATCAACAGGCACGGCACGTCTGCCGAGCAGCGGATGCCTTGTCTGTACGAGTCTGAACATTGTCTTTTCGGACAGTTTGGGCATGTGCCAGCCGTCCGCACGCATTATTTCAGAAAGCGCGTAAAGGAAATCCACCCTGCCGAGCACTTCTTCGGCAGTCTGAATACTTTTGCGTCTTGCAAGCAGTTTCTCCGTAAGCCCGCGAAGTATTTTCAGCTCTTCGTGCTGCTCCACGCTGCGTCTGTCGCTGAAATTGTTGTTCAGCCTGACAAGCGAGTGCGGTTCCATATAGACACTGTTTCCGGAGCCTGAGCGGTCAACTACTATGCCGGGAAATTTATTAATCGCATCCTGCCTGACAAGAAAAGCATGCCTTGAATTGCGCAGCACAAGCATACGTTCCTGGAGCATTGATACGAGCGAAGCATCGTTAAGATACGCTCTGCTTTTCGCCTTAATCTGCTCGCGAAGCAGACGCATTTCCTCCCGCACCGATTTAAGTTTCGGAGAGGCAGAGTCATATAATTTGCCGTCTTCGTCGAGCACAGACAGCATTTCAGTTTCTTCGGAGAAATCGCGCAGGTATTTTGCAAGAAGCTCAAAAGAAGAATATTCCGTGCTGCTGTTTAAAAGCGTCTGGCGGAGTTCAAGCGCCGTTTTCAGCAGAAGCCTGATTTTTACAAGCTCTGCTCCGGTAAGCAGCCCTGTTTCAAGCGCTGAGGCAAGCAGCCCGTCAACCGGCGCAAGACCGGAATTCCACGGCAGTTCCCCGCTGCTGTCGCGAAAATTTTCAATTTCGGCAAACAGCCTGTGACGCTTTTGCAGTTCATCAAGGTCAGACGCAGGCTGAAGCTTTAAGGCATAGGAAACGCCGAGCTCGCTTCTTGATTTTGAAGCAAGCAGTGACAATATTTTCTCTATTTCAAGATGTTTCAGAACGTTGCGGTCGGCAAACATTGCAGGCGTTTAGCGCGGACCTTTGCCGCCGGTACGGTACGGGCGGAGAATCTGTTCAAGCGTTCCGTCAGGCAGCTGTTCGGCATGGGCGCAAAGTTCGTTGCTGACAATAAACTTCCGTACGCTGCTCCAGTGTCTTCCCGCATAGCGCAGCAAATCACTGTTCGTCATCCATGTAGGACTGCATACAGGCGTGAGCAGAAAACCGGCTACTATAAAGCAGTACAACACTGCAACCGATTTGAAAATGCCGGAGCATACACCGAGAAGCGTATCCAGGAAGCCGAGTTTGACGGCGGAAAGTATACTCTTCATCAGACGGCGCAGAACAGAAGCCAGAATTACCACTGTAAGCCATATACAGACTATTGCGGCAACCTGTGCGACACAGCGGTTCATACCGACAGATTTGCAGAAAATCGCTGCAAGCGATGATGAATGTTTGAAAGACAGGAAAAAAGCAAGAATAAAACCGGCAAGAGATATGCACTCACCGGCAAAACCGCGCATACAGCCGCGTACTGTAAACCACACGGCAAGCAGCGCAAAGAAAATATCAATAGGATGAAAGCCGAACAAATCAGTCCTGCTTTCTTTCGGCAGGGATTTTTGAAGAAGCGTCGCTGATTTTTATTTCAAGTTTGTCCAGCCTGTTCATAATTGTAATCAGCGAAAGGAAAAGGCGCTCGTCCTGCGTCATGTTAGCAGGAAAAGAATCAACAAGCTTTTGTATTTTATGCACTATGCGGGCAAGACGACCTTTATCCATAGGGGTGGCAAGAGTATACTGATGCACCCCGATAAAGAACGAGTAATGCCCCGGCGCCGTTTCCCTTATTTCTTCAAATTTGCCCATATTTTAGTCGTCCATCAGCCTCAGCTGTTTCGGAAAACCGTCTTCTTCGGGAAGTTTTTCCGCCGCTTCTGAGGCTTTCTCAGCTTCCATGGCGGCTTTTCTCTGCTGCATGGCGCGCACCCTGGCAAGAAGTCCTCCCGCTCTCTTTTCATAAGTTTCAGCTGCTTCAATACTTGCGTTGACCCTAACGGAATTGCTCTGGATTTCCTGCTGAAGCTGGGCTATTTCCTGATTCCTGTCGTCAAGCGTATTCTTGAGACCGTTAATGTCACTTTTCAGCTGATTGTTTTCTGCAAGGAGCGTATCGATGAAATTTCCCATTTCATCAATTGCTTTTTCAAGAGCGTCAAAATTCTCCATCATGTCGTTCACCTCGCTTAAGCGTCACGGACTTCGCCGGAAAGTTTTTTGACAAGTTTGTTAACAATCTGTTTCGTCGCAGTTTCAATCTGCTCGGAGGTCAGAGTACCTTTATCGGAACCTATCCAGGTACGGAACGTTACGGATTTTTTGCCTTCGCCAACCTGTTTGCCGCGATATTCTTCCACAAACTGCGTATCGCGCACAAGCTCAACCTTTTCCACAAAACTGCGGATCTGCTCCCACGACACGGCTTCGTCAAAAATAACGGAAAGGTCAAAATCTGCAAGCGGATATTCCGGCAGATGAGTAAACTCGTTCTGGCGCGATGCAAGAGGCTGCAGTTTTTCAACATTCAGTTCAAAAATTACGGCAAGAGCGCGTTTGATTCCGGCAGCCTTCGCCGCTTTCTGCGACACAAGTCCGATGCAGCCGATTACGTCTTTGTCTGCCATGACGTTCAGCCAAAGCTTATCCTCCGCCCACACAGGCTTTTCTGTCTGCGCAAACGAAAGCTGCTCCACCTGAACGTAACGGTGCATGTATTCCATAATTCCCTTTGCTTCGCGGAACATAAGGCGCGGATCACTGCCGACAAACGCTCCGGCGACGTGTCTTTCCATTGTCGGAAGCTTTTCTGCTTCTGAATTTACGCTGTGATAATCCCTGTTGAAGAATACAGGGGTAAGCTCAAACAGCTTAAACTCGTCAAAGTAGCGCAGGTTGTTCGCAACAGCCATAAGAATTCCGGGAACAAGCGTCGAGCGCAGATTTGCCTGTTCAGGAGACGGCGGTGTTGACAGTCTGAGCATGCTGTTCTTGTCAACTCCGGCAGCGTTCACGTACACGTCTTCAATCCAGGGATAGGTAAATATTTCCTGCATTCCGCAGCGGAAGGCCAGATACTCGCGCAGGACTCTTTCCGTGTCAAATTTTCTCTGATTTACAGCTTTGTCAAGCGTAATCACCGGCGGCACGAAATCAAAGTTTTCGTAGCCTATAAGACGCGCGATTTCTTCAAGAATATCGTCAGGAAGCGAAATATCGCCTGTTGAACGCCAGGTAGGCGCTGTTACCTCGTAGCAGCCTTCTTTTTCTTCCGTCACGAAACCGAGTCTTGAAAGCGTTTCTTCTACCTGACCTTTTTTCAGTTCGCTGCCGAGCCTTCTGTTAAGCCAGCCGGCGTCAACACTGACCTTTGCCGGTGCGAGAGGCGCCGGATAATTGTCAGTACAGCCTGAAAGCACGCAGTCAGGGAAATATTTTTTGAACATGCGGACAGCGACGGAAACCGCACTGTCCACGCGCTGCGGGTCAATACCCTTTTCATAGCGCGAAGAAGCTTCGGTTCTTATGCCAAAACGCTGTGTCGTTTTTCTGACGGAAAGTGCGTTGAAATTTGCGATTTCCATAATTATTTCAGTGGTTTCGGGCAGAATTGAATCAAGTTTTCCGCCCATAATGCCCGCAAGGGCGACAGGCGCTTTGTCATCGGCAATGACGAGGTCCTGATTTGTCAGGTCAAGTACCGTGTCGTCAAGAAGCTGCAGTGTTTCGCCCTCTTTTGCGCAGCGCACTGTTATTGCGCCCTTTATATGATCTCTGCTGAAACCGTGCGTAGGCTGGCCTGTGGCAAGCATAACGTAATTCGTGATGTCAACGATGAGATTTATCGGACGCATACCGACACGCCATATAAGGCTCTTCAGTTCAAACGGCGATTCAATGCTCTTTACGTTCTTGATTACAAGTCCGGTATAGCGCGGGCAGAGCGCCGCGTTTTCAATTTTGACCTCAAGCCCGTCAGAAACCGAAGGAAGTTCGACTTCCTCAAGCGGCTTCAGTTCACACCCGTAAATTGCGGCAAGTTCTCTTGCCATACCGTAATGTCCCCAGAGGTCGGGACGGTTTGTCATGGATTTGTTGTCAATGTCAATAATAACGTCGTTCAGGCCAAGAGCTTCCGCCACAGGCATTCCCGGCTTTGCCCCGAACGCGCTAAGGTCAATGATTTCAGCATGCTGCGTTGCGGGGAAAAGGTCTCCCAAACCGACCTCGTCAGACGCGCAGATCATGCCGTAGCTCATTACACCCCTGAGCTTAGCAGGCTTGATTTCAACAGGTTCGCCTTCGCCGTGCCACACTACCCAGGCGCCCGGCTTCGCAACGCATACGAGCATGCCCGGCTCAAGATTTATGCCGCCGCAGACTATTTCATTCGGCTCCGCATCGCCGAGGTCAACGCTGCAGATACGCAGTTTGTCTGCGTTCGGATGCGGCGCGACTGAAAGAATTTTGCCTATGCAGAGTCCTCTCAGCGAAGCACCGAGATCAAACGCTTCCTCAACCTCAACCGTGCACATCGTAAGGTCGTAGGCAAGCTTCTCCATCGTAAGATCTTCGGGAAGATCAACGTATTTTTTTATCCAGTTAAGTGAAAGTTTCATAGCAAGATCCCCCTATTTGAACTGATTAAGGAAACGAAGGTCCGCGCTGTGGAAAAGCCTTACGTCGTCAACGCCGTAGCGCATCATTACAAGTCTGTCGAGACCGATGTTGATGTAAAAACCCGACCAGACGGCGGGGTCAAGCCCTGCTGCCTTCAAAACGTTCGGATGCGGCGTGCCTCCGGGCATAACCTCTATCCAGCCTACATTCTTGCAGACCTTGCAGCCTTTTCCGCCGCACACAAGGCAGCGCATGTCAATTTCAAAGCCAGGTTCAACGAACGGGAAAAATCCTGCTCTCATACGCACTTCAACGTCGCGGCCGAACACCTTGTTCAGAATTGTTTTAACAAGCAGCTCGCCGGAAGCGAACGAGAAATCTTTCTCCACAATCAGCGCTTCGTACTGGAAGAACGCCCTTTCGTGGCGTGCATCCGTAGTTTCGTTGCGGTAAACGCGTCCGGGATAGACAAAACGCGCAGGAGCGCCGTGTTCCTGAAGATAACGGACGCTGCCTCCTGTAAGATGCGGCCTCATACAGAGACGTTCCGCGCCTTTTCCGCTGTCATGTCCCTCCAGCCAGTAGGTATCCATACTCTCTCTTGCGGGATGCTCCGGCGGGAAATTAAGATTGTCAAAAGCGTAAAGCTCGCTTGTGATTTCAGGCTCCGAATAAATCTCAAAACCGAGCGAGCGGAAAGCGTCGTTCAGGTCATAGCACATCTGCGTAATCGGATGCAGGGCGCCGGTCTGCGGCATAATTCCAGGCAGGGTAAGATCCACCTCGCCGTCAACCGCGGAAACTTCCTCAAGCAGCTGAGCCCCCCTGTTGTCTATGGCGTCCGAAAGTATCTGCTTAACCTCGTTTGACGCCTGTCCGAGCGTTTTGCGCAACTCCGGCGTAACCTTGCCGAGATTTTTCATAATCTCTGTAAGCTCACCCTTGCGCCCTAAAAGACGCGAATGGACAAGCTGCAGTTCGTCCGACAGTTTTGTACCCTTAATTTTTTCAAGACCTTCCTGCTTAATGCGCTCCAGTCTTGCAATCAGTTCTTCAGCAAGCGCTCTTGCTTCGCTGTTCTCGTCCATGGTTTATCCTCCCAAACCTGCCTGAGCAGATAATATACACAATGACTGCATTGTATATTTTACAGCATATCTTCTGTTTTGAGAAATCATTTGAATAATTTTTACAAAATTTTACAAAACTTTTCAGAAATTTTCGGAAATTTTTTATTTCTTTTTCATTTCTGCCC
>JAZUJX010000014.1:0-14615 GCA_045642965.1 Synergistaceae bacterium
CTTACAGATGATCTGAACGTTGAAATCGATACGCGCAAAGCAGAAACAAAGGCGCTTACCGACAATCTCAACAAAGAAATTGACAGATCAACAGCTGCTGACAAAGAGCTTACCGATAACCTCAACAAGGAAATCGACAGAGCAGTTGCAGCAGATAAGAAGCTTACAGATGATCTGAACGTTGAAATCGATACGCGCAGAGCAGAAACGAAGACACTCACCGATAACCTCAACAAGGAAATCGACAGAGCAACCGCAGCTGAACAGCAGATTCGTACTGACATAGCGACGAAGGTTACAACGCAGGAACTTGAAGTCAACGGCGATGCAACCATCACCGGCAAACTTACGGTTGGTGAGCTTGACGTTGCTGCATTGACAGCACAGGATCTTGAAGTCAGCGGCAAGGCAACAATAAACACAATCGAAGCGAACGACGTTCAGGTTAACAACAAGCTTTCAGCGAACGCAATCGAAGCGAACGACGTTCAGGTTAACAACAAGCTTTCAGCGAACGCAATCGAAGCGAACAACGTTCAGGTTAACCAGAAGCTTTCAGCGAACGCAATCGAAGCGAACAACGTCCAGATTAACGAAAAGCTTTGGGCGAACGCAATTGAAGCAAACAACGTTCAGATTAACGAAAAGCTTTCAGCAAACGCAATTGAAGCGAACAACGTTCAGATTAACCAGAATGCAACGGTCGGCGGTACGCTTCAGGTTGGAGGCAAAGCAACGTTCTACAGCGGCGCTGATATGAACGGCCAGAAGATTACGAACGTTGCAGACGGAGCAATTTCCAATACTTCAACGGATGCAGTCAACGGCAAACAGCTGTACAACCGCACAACGGTTTCAACCGGCTACAACTACAACGCAGGCCAAGTCACAGCTGCAGTTGACGAGCTTGACACGGTTATCGGACAGTACGGCAGCGTAAACGGAGCATACGCCAATACAGGCTCAGTTGCAGGCGACGTTATGAACCTTGATATGGCAGTTCAGAATATTCATGGTCAGATTGCTGAAAATACGAACGAAATCCGCGAAGTCGGCGCAATGTCAGCGGCAATGGCGGGTCTCCACTTCGTAGAACCGACAGGCGAAGCTGATGACAAGTTCACGGCAGCAGCAGCATACGGCGGATACAGAGGCGAAAACGCTGCAGCACTCGGCGCGGCTTACAAACCGAATCCGAACGTTATGATCAGCGCATCAACGTCAGTCGGCAACAGCCAGAATATGTACAACGCCGGTATCAGCTACAAGTTCGGCAAAGGCAATTCAGTGAAGACAAGAGCTGAACTCGAACGCCAGATTAAGAACGTAGCTGACAGAAACAGCAACCTCGAAATGCAGAACGGCGCACTCAGACAGCAGCTCTATCAGCTCCAGAATTCTGTAGAAGAAATTAAAGCTTCTATGGCAAAGGAAGCAGCTGAAAAAGCAGCAGCCCAGAAAAAAGCAGCAGCGAAGAAAACGGTAAAGAAAAAAGCTGCTCCGAAAAAAGCCGCAACAAAGAAAAAATAAGCAGGCTTTAACTGTAATACGCAAAACGGCGCCTTCGGCGCCGTTTTGTTTTACCGACTGATAATTAGAATAATTAGAAAAGGACGAAGGACTTTACACACTGTATTATGCACTTTAAGCTTATTTCTGCTATAATCGTACCGGTTTGTACAAGTTTTTATCGGAAACGGGGTATGAAGATGCATCAGAACGCGCTGAAAATTCTCCGCGAACGCGGCTTTGTGGAGTGGTCAAGCCACGAGGAGGAGCTGGAACAGCATTTTATAAACAATATGGTTACCGGTTATATCGGTTTTGACCCTACAGCAGACAGTCTGCACGTGGGCAATCTTGTCGCTATTATGGGGCTTGCGTGGCTTCAGAGACTCGGACACCGTCCGATTGCCATTGCAGGCGGAGGCACAGGCCGCATAGGCGACCCTTCGGGCAAAACCGCAGAGCGCCAGCTGCTTGACAACGAAAGAATAGAGCACAACGTAGCCTGCATTGCAAAGCAGCTTGAGCATTTCCTTGATTTCAGCTGCGGCGAGAACAGCGCAATTCTTGTGAACAACAATGAATGGCTCGGCAAGCTTAATCTCATAGAATTTTTGCGCGATACGGGCAAGTTTTTCCCTGTGAGTTTCCTTGTCAACCGCGATTACGTGCGCAGCCGCGTTATGGATCCTGACAAATCGATTACCTATACGGAGCTTTCGTACATCCTGCTTCAGGCGTTTGATTTTGACAAGCTGAATGAGGATTACGGCGCAACGCTGCAGATGGGCGGCAATGACCAGCAGGTGAATATTATTGCCGGTATGGATTTGGCGCGCAAACGCCGCGGAGCGCAGCTTTACGGCATGACTTTCCCGCTGCTGCTCAATTCGCAGGGCAAAAAGTTCGGAAAGTCGGAGAGCGGCGCCGTTTATCTTGACGAGAAACGTACGAGCATTTACAAGTTCTACCAGTTCTGGATTAACTGCGATGACTCGGATCTTGAGAAGCTGTACAAGCTTTTCACCTTCCGCCCGATGGAAGAGATAAAGGAAATTCTTGCAAAGCACAACGAAGCCCCGCATCTCCGCACCGGTCAGAAGATTCTTGCAGACGAGCTTACGGCGAGAGTTCACGGCGAAGCAGCGGCAAAACGCGCAAAGGACGCGTCTGCCGTTCTGTTCGGCGAGATGAATATCCGCGAAGCTGATGCAGAGCTGCTTGATACGCTTTCAGCAGAAATTCCGTTTACGAAGCTTGACGCGCTGCCTGAGGGCGGCATGGCAGAGCTGCTTGTAGCAAGCGGCGGCTGCCCGTCAAAAGGCGAAGCAAAGCGCAAGCTGAAGGAAGGCGGCATTTACCTGAACGGCGAAAAGTATGACGGCAGGGAGCTTGGAGCAAATGATATGCTTGACGGAGGCTATATCCAGCTTCGCGTCGGCAAGAAGGATTTCAGGCTTGTTAAGATAGGATAAATTTTCTGTCGTTTCGGTTGTTGATTACGGTATTTTTTGAACGGTAAAGGAGATTTGTAAATGAAAAACAAGAAAGTGTTGTTTGTTCTTGCACTGATTTTTGCTTTCACGGCACTGTCAGCCGAAGCGCAGCCAGCTTTGTCATTAGACTTTCCCACGATTACGCCTTTGATGAACAGTAAGGCGGATATTCAGAGTATGCCGCAGCTGACGGAAACGGCAGAACAGCCTGCCGGGGCGGAGCAGTCAAACGAGGAGACGGTGATTGTCGAGACAAGATCCGGCGACCAGGTGACTCTTGAGGAAAAACCGCTGTCAGAGGCTTTGGCAGACGATACAGCACCCGCAGCACCCGCAGAGCGGCAGACGGAGGTTTCTGAAGTACAGTCTGCGGCAGAAGCTGCAGAACAGAAACAGCCTGAAACAAAGACGGTTTCTGCGGAAAAAAAAGATGCCTCGGCAGCAAGGCCGGAAAAAAAGGCCGTATATACACCTTTTACGGTGCATTTCGGCGCCGATACGTCTTCAGAGGATGTAACACGCTTCGTGAAGAAAGCGCGCAATGCAGGCGTGGATAACGCACGTGTAGTGACAAAAAGAGTTAAGGGTGCAAAATGGTGGTATGCTCAGGCAGATGCTTCAAGCGCCAAAGAAGCCGTGAAGATTGCCGGCAAGCTCCGTGCACTCGGAATGGATACCTTTATAACGACGCCGCTTGAAATTTCAGACGAAGCGAAGCCGCAGGATGCAAAGCAGCCGGAAGCAGCAGCGAAAACAAAGCCCGCAGCGCAGCAGCCGGCAGCTGCAGCACAGAAACCGGCAGGTTCACAGCCGCCCTATACGGTGCATTTCGGCGCTGACAAGTCTTCCGAAGACGTTGCGCGTTTTGTTGACAAGGCGCGTAAAAACGGCATTGAAGGCGCTTCTGTCGTGACAAAGGAGATTAAGGGCGTGAAATGGTGGTATGCGCAGGCGCCGGCTTCAAGCCTTGCCGAAGCCCAAAAGCTTGCTTCAAAGCTTAATTCTCTTGGCATGAAGACCTTTATAACAACGATTTACGTGAAAGATTAAATAAGAAAAACAAAAAATTAAGCGGGGCTATGCCCCGCTTTTAAGTTTTTTCAGTATTTTCTGCGTTCAGCTAAAGCATGCAACGTGTGGCATACAGCGTTCTCTTCATTCTTCGCTGACGTTAAGCACGCAGACAACGTTTGTTCCCTGCCCCGGCTGCGATTTGATTTCGCAGCTTCCGCCTATCAGTTTCATTCTTTCGTACATGTTGGAGAGGCCGCGGTGCCCTGTTGTGCGCACTTTTTTCAAATCTTTCGGTACAACGAAGCCTTTTCCGTTGTCTTCTATTTCCATGCGGACAAAGCCCTCTCCGTTTATCAGCCGTATGCGGACGGATTCCGCTTCGGCATGCTGCGCCGTGTTTGAGAGCGCCTGCTGGGCTACTCGGAAGAATGCAAGCGTCTGTTCCTCGTTCAGGTCAACTTCTTCAATTTCTGACGTGAAGATGCTAATGCCGTAGAGCTTCGAGCGTCTGTCGGCAAGCTCGATGAGCGACTGCCTTAATCCGAGTTCAAGCCACGGCGGAGTGAGGTTGTTGCACACCTCGCGCAGTTCCCTGACAGAGAACATTGAGACGCGTTCGGCTTCGTCGAGGCGTTTTGCAGCCTCTTCCTGGCTCTGCGAGAGCGAAATGAGACGCAGCCGCTGTACAAGAGCGGTGATTTCCTGCAAGGGTCCGTCATGTATTTCTCTTGCGAGATTTGAGCGCACTTCTTCCTGCGCTTTGACTATGTCGCTCAGATATCGGCGGTTGAGCTGCGCATTTTCCGCGGCGTCGTGAGCGAGCATTGTTATTGTTCTGCGCAGACGGAGTATTTCTTCCGCCGTTTCGCCGTCTGCTTCTTCCGGAAATTCTTCGCCCCAGCTGAAGGAGGAAATGTCGTCTTCAAGCTTTTTAAGCGGTTTCAGTATCAGCTTCCACAGCGAGTAGAGCCCGTAGAGGCTGAAAACCGCAAGAAAACCTATGATAAACATGTACGCCATGTTTTTTGCATAGGGAATTGAGTAGCTGAGCGCCATGGAGCGTTTGTACTGGCTGAAGGCGTACCATACAAGCAGAAGGGAGCCGATTATCGGCAGCATTGTTGCGGCTGTAAGCCGCAGCAGTATGCTGTTTTTTATTTTTTCAAGCTTTTTCAAAGGTTTTTATTCCTCAGTCCGTGTTTTCTGTGATAAGTTCGTCAAGTGTTACCAGGCCGTATTTTATTGCCAGAAGCATGGCTTCCGTTTTGTTTTTTGCGCCGAGTTTGTCGTATATTGACGCAAGGTGCGTCTGCACTGTGCGTTCGCTGATGTAGAGCCTGTCGGCTATTTCTTTGCCTGACAATCCCTGTGCGGCGAAGGTCAGCACTTCTCTTTCGCGGGCTGATACGGATTCGGGCGGGAAGTCTTTGTTGACCATTGACGACACTTCGCTGTCAAGATAGACGCCGCCTTTTGCAACCGTGCGTATGGCATGCGCAAGGCTGTCGGGAGCAATTGTTTTCAGCACGTAGCCGCTTGCTCCGGCGCGGAGTGAGGCAATCACGTACTGCTGGGCGTCGTAGGACGTAAGCATGAGAGTTCTTACGTTGAGCTTTGCCGCCTGTATTTTTCTTGCGAGACTGACGCCGTCAAGCTTCGGCATACGGATGTCAAGCAGTGCAACCTGCGGGCAGAGCGCCTGTATGCCTTCCCAAGCCGCTTCGCCGTCCGCGTATTCGCCGACTACCGAAAAATCTTTGATTGCGGTGAGAAATGCTTTCATTCCTTCTCTTGTAAGCGGATGGTCGTCCGCAAGAACTATGGTGATTTTGTCTGTCATTTTACGTCACTCCCGTCATGTTTGCTGTCTGCTATTATACAGTGGCGCAACCCGCTTGAAAATAAGTATTTTTACGCAATTTTTGCGCAGTTGGCCGCCTGCAAATTGAAAAATGGAAGCAATCGTACTATAATTGCTTGCAGCAGTAAGTATTTCTTTTTTCCATACATTGTGCAGCGGAGGGGATTTTTATGGCAATCAAATTTGAAAAGGTTCAAAACCCGGGCAAATGCCCTGAAAACATCGGAGAAATTCCGTTTGGCTCAGTATTTTCCGACCATATGTTTATATGCGATTTTTCGCCGGAAAAAGGCTGGAATGACGCACGCATAGTGCCTTTTGGTCCTTTTACGATTTCACCTGCTTCACAGGTGCTTAATTATGCGCCGGAAATTTTTGAAGGCATGAAGGCATACCGCACGGAAAGCGGTAAAATTCAGCTTTTCCGTCCGGAAGAGAACATCAAACGCATGCAGCGTTCTGCCGAACGTCTCTGCCTGCCGCAGATGGACGCAGAGCTTTTCATGGATGCTCTCCGCGAGCTCGTTAAACTTGACCAGGCATGGGTTCCTGACGGTTTTGGCACGTCTCTTTACATTCGTCCGATCGAATTTGCAAATGACGTACATCTCGGCGTTAAAACACCGAAGAACTGCATTTTTACAATTATCACAAGCCCTGTCGGCAGCTATTTCAAGGAAGGCGTCAATCCTGTCCGCATGATGATCGAGCCTGACGACGTCCGCGCAGTACGCGGAGGCACGGGTTATACGAAATGCGGCGGCAACTACGCCTGCTCGCTCCGCGCAGGCGAACAGGCAGCGCAGAAAGGTTTTGCCCAGGTGCTCTGGCTTGACGCAATCGAGAAGAAATATATCGAAGAAGGCGGCGGCATGAACGTCATGTTCAAAATTGACGGCAAGGTTATTACGCCGATGCTTACAGGTTCAATTCTTCCCGGCATTACCAGAATGTCAATTCTTGAAATTATGAGAAGCGAAGGAATTCCGTGCGAAGAACGCCTTATCAGCGTTGACGAAATCCGCGAAGCAGCGCGCGCCGGCAGGCTTGAAGAATGCTTCTGCTGCGGAACTGCAGCCGTAGTAGGGCCTATTGGGGAACTTGATCTCGGCGACGAAAAGTTCCTTATCAACGATTTCAAAACAGGTCCCATTGCGCAGCACCTCTATGACACGCTCACAGGAATTCAGTGGGGCAAAATCGAAGACAAATTCGGCTGGACAGTTCCTGTCTGCTAAGAATCGCAATTTACCGCAAATTAAAAGGACTCTGTCTGACAGAGTCCTTTTTTTCGCGCAAAGTGAGGAAAACAATTAAGAATGAATAATGAAAAATGAAGAATGAGCCGGAAGCAGTAAGCTATAAGCTAAAAGCCTTAAAGGTTCTGAAGCTTAACGCTTACAGCTTATAGCTAACCAGGTGCGAAGCGAGCCTTTGACGGGTTTAATTCTTCATTATTCATTCTGCATTATTCATTGTCTTTATGCGCTTCCCGCAGCTTTTCCGCAAATTCGGCGCCTTTTTTGCAGTCCACGAGGTCGTCAAGCTTCGGCTTAAAGTAATTCGGGCCTTTTGCAACCTTGCCGTTCGCATAATAAACAGGCTTGCCGTCTTCTCCGAGTTTGCTCATGTTGCTTTCGTAGATGCGGTGCATTGCTTCGTTTATATCCATTCCGAGCAGGTTTGCCATTCCTATTTCAACGACGCACAGGTCACCGAGCGCGTCAATTATTTCAATGTTCTGCGCGTTGAATTCGTCCGTATTTTCAATGCCGTGCTCGTACATCTTTGCAACGGTTTCCGCCGCCTCTTTCAGCTCGTTGAACTCCTCTTCAACAAGCATAAGCCTGTGACGGATAAGCTCCGCCATATCTGCTTTCGGATTTTCAAATTTTTCCTGAAATTCCCTTACAAATGCTACCCAGTCATGATTTTCCGACATATTGCCGCCCCCCGAAATATAAAAATCAATTACAAAAAAAACCAATTGCCTGAAGAACCGCTATACGCTAGAAGCTATTGACTATATGCCGCAAAATCTTTAAGTCTTTCAGCTTTTTGCTTATAGCATATAGCTTGCAGCTTATAGCCTACAGCTTTCTTTCCCTCACCGTTTTTTCTTTTCCCCATTCAAGCGCAAGGAGGAAGTTTCTTGCTTTCATTTCTTCAAGCTGCGGCGTGATGCCGTCTGTTTTGACAAGCGGTATTTCAAGCCGCACTTCAACAGTTTCGCCGTAGTTCAGAGTTCTGTCTTCTTCGCCGAAGCCGTATTTGTCAAGGGTCGTCAGCAGTGTTTTTGAATAGTCGTAGCCGCAGACAAGCCTGAGCGGCAGGCAGAATTCCATTTCCCTGGCTTCGCAGGCTTCTGCAGCGAGCTTTGCCGCTTCCCCGTAGGCGTCAATAAGCCCTCTTACGCCGAGCTTTATGCCTCCGAAGTAGCGGGTTACGACCAGCAGGGTGTTGTCCAGCCCGCAGCGTTTCAAAGCGCCGAGAATAGGGCGGCCTGCAGTTCCTGCAGGTTCTCCGGCATCCGAGCAGTGTTCAAGCACGCTGCCTGTCCCTATTCTGTAGGCCCAGCAGTAGTGCGTTGCCTTCGGGAATTTTACGCTGATTTCTTTCAGCTTTTCCTGTGCTTCGGCAGCGTCCAAAACCTTGCGCACGGAGCCGATGAAGCGCGAGCGCTTTACAGTTGTTTCAACGTCGGTCTCGACCGACGGAGCCCTGAAAAAAACGTCTACTGAATCCATCCCTCTTTAAGCCGCTTCCATGCAAATTCAAGCGCCTCTGAAATTACGCGGGTATCGCCGACGACAGGCATGAAGTTTGTATCGCCGTTCCAGCGCGGCACCACGTGCATGTGCAGATGCTGGTCAATGCCGGCTCCGGCAACCTTGCCTATATTCATTCCGAGGTTGAAGCCGTCGGGGTGCATAACCTCTGCAAGAGTTTCAACGGCTTTTTGGGCAAGCTGCATAAGCTCTGTCAGCTCGTCCGCCGTCAGCTCCGCAAAATTGTGCAGATGACGGTAGGGTATAACCATAAGGTGCCCTGCGCTGTACGGATAACGGTTCATTATGACAAAGCAGAGCTTCCCGCGGTGGATTATGAGGTTTTCTTCGTCCTTGTCTTCTTTGGGATAATCGCAGAAGATGCAGCCGCCTTCTTTTTTATCCCCGGAGAGTATGTATTCGCTGCGCCACGGCGCGAAAATTTTGTCTACCATAGTTGCACCGGCTTTCTGTTAAACTTTGCCCGACTATTATAATTCTTTTTCACCGCAAACCGCAAATGTATGGTATAAATATAGAGCAACAGAAGGAGGTTGTCAGAATGAAAAAGAGTTTGAAGACGATCGCCCTGCTTACAGTCCTTGCAGTGCTTTTCTGCGCGGCAGGAACGGCATGGGCGGAAGCAGCACATGAAAGACGTATCAGGCTTGCGGCACAGGTACTTGACGAAATGGCCTCGCAGAATGATGCAGGCAGTCTCGGCGACGTTATCGCTTCCGGCAGGGGCGTAGCAATTTTCCCGCGTGTCGGCAAGGCAGGTTTCATCGTCGGAGGCATGGGCGGACAGGGAATAGTGCTTCTTAAAGGCAAAAACGGCAAATGGACAGGTCCGGCATTTATGGGAATTGCAGGCGCAAGCTTCGGACTTCAGATAGGCGCAAGCGAAACAGCGCTTGTCCTTGTCATCACAAACGAAGCCGGTGTCCGCGCGTTTACGGGCGGCAACAGCCTTACGCTCGGCGGAGACGTTTCGATAGCCGCAGGTCCTGTAGGCAGAGACGCGAAAGCGGCAACAGACGGCAGAGCGGCAGCTGCAATATACAGCTACTCAATGTCAAAAGGACTTTTTGCGGGACTCGCACTTGACGGCAGCCAGCTTAACCAGAACAGGGACGCCAGCAAGGCATACTGGGGCAAACCGCTTTCGGCCCAGGCAGCACTCACAAAGCCTGCAACCGACAAGCGTATCAAACCTGTAGTCAACGCACTCAACAGACTTGTCAAAAAAGCGCAGTAATTTTACACAAGCGTATCTGCCCGGCAGCTGCCGGGCATTTTTTATGTTTTGAGTCAGCCGGGAAAAAATTTTAAATAAATTTCAAATCTCCACAAAATCCCCACATTTTCTTCAAAATTCTCACACAAACGGGGAATATACTTTAGTCACACCAACAGGGAAACCCAATAAAGAAAACGGAGGCGGTAAGGATGACCCAGTGGATGAAAAGAACAATGAAACAGACGGCACTCGCAATGGCAGTAGTATTTACAATTTCAGGCTGCGCCTTTGCCGCACCGGCACACGGAAAAATGAACGGGCACGGTTTGGGAAGCGCAGTACACAAGATTCAGCAGAAAACAGGCACGCATCATACAGTTTCGCACAATACCGGACACAACAAAACGGTACAGAAGGTTGTCAAAAAAATTGTGACGAAACCAGAGGTCGTACATCATACGAATACAGTGTACGTACACGATGCACCGAAGGTTGTACACGATTACGGCAGATATTATGATGACAGATATTGTTCGTCGGACAACACTGGAACAGCAATAGCCGCAGGTCTTATAGGCCTTGTAATCGGCAGTATAATCTCAAACAGCAATAACAACATCTGATGCACACAGGGGCAGAAGCAGTACACCGCTTCTGCCCCGCCCCCTTTGACATCTGTTTTTTAATAAAAATCATGAAGAAAGGAGTTTTTGACATGAACAGAAGAAAAACAGCCGTATTGTTTCTGACACTGGCGCTGACTCTTGCACTTGCAGGAACAGCTTTTGCGCGCGGAGGACACGGCGGAGGCGGACGTTCGGGAGGACACGGCGGCTTTGGCGGAGGTCATTCGTTCAGCAGGGGCGGCAGCTTCGGCGGACATTCGGGAGGTCGCGGCAGTTTTGGCGGAGGTCATTCATTCAGCAGAGGCGGAATTTCCGGCGGACATTCAGGCGGGCATTCAGGCGGGCATTCAGTGAGCAGAGGCGGCAGCTTCGGCAGACATTCCGGCGGACATTCTGTGAGCAGAGGAAGCGCTTCTCACAGCAGCCGTTACGGAACAGACAGATACAGCCGTTCACGCAGGGGAGACACGCATTATCACTATCATGACCACAGAGGTTCGTATACGTCCGGCAGACATTATCACTACCATTCATACTCACACAGGCCGTACAGATACGGAGGCATACACTGGCACTATCACGAACACTGGGGCTGGGGGCCGCGCTATTATTACTATGGACCCGGATATTACTGGTATGACAGCTGGTACTGGCCGGCAGGATTTACAGTCGGTTTGATACTCGGAAGCACTGTGTCATATACTCCGGCACCTGCGTCAGGCTACTATTACAACGTATGTGCGGAAGGCTGCAATTGTCTGGACAAATACAATCCGACGCCGTGCAATTGTACGGAAGACTGCTACTGCAACGCATATCACAAAAAATAAATACGCGGGGGCAGCAAAATGAAAATCAGAAAAACGTTAAAATATATTGCTCTTCCAATGGCTGTATTGATGCTGTTTTCATCAGCAGCGTTCGCCTCGCCGCGATGCGGGCGCAGACATTATCACCGCGAATGCAGCAGCGGAAGCAGCGGCTGGGGAATAGCGGCGGCAGGAGTTGTCGGAGGGCTTATTATCGGGGCGCTGGTTAATTCTGCGAGAAACGAACGCAGACAGGATCCCGGCGAATACAGGCAGGACCCCGGCGAGTACAGGCAGGATCCTGGAATTTCACCCTCAGTGCAGCCGAGAGCTGCTGCTTCGGACAGAGAGGTTGAGCTTGCGGAAAAGGTTCCCGGCGGAGTTATGATCAACGGGCGTTTCTATGCGCCGGCAGGTCAGGAAACAGCTGCTGATTACACGGCGCAGCCGTATTACGCAGGAACGGTTTTTGATACAAACAGAGGCGGAAGCCTGAGTGAAAGCTATCCTGAAATCCGCCGCGACCCGGGAAGAAGCGGCAGCAGCAACTGACAAAAATAAAAAAACCTCCTCAGCGGAGGTTTTTTATTTGTTTTGTTTTTTGCCGCAGCTGCATTTGTTTTCGTTCATCATTTTCCACACCGGAGCGTATATTTTAAGCAGCGCTTCGGCGTTTTCTTTGCAGCCGCGTCCTGTCGGCGAGTGCGCCGCACATTCGTTGTTTCTGCACAGGGGAAGTTTTTCTTTCAGCTTTTCCAGTGTGTCTGCGCCTTCGGAAATTTCGTAGATTACGTCGCTTTTTGTTACGCCGCTCAGAATGCACACCGGATATTTCATTGCGG
Source organism: Synergistaceae bacterium (assembly GCA_045642965.1). Lineage (GTDB taxonomy): Bacteria > Synergistota > Synergistia > Synergistales > Synergistaceae > Equadaptatus. Next base: position 12,163 of record JAZUJX010000014.1, read on the forward strand.
CACCGCGCCAAAGCTCTTCAAGTCTGCTGTCAGACATTGCCTACTCCTCTGACGGCTGCCCGCCGGCTTCGCTGCTGCAAAGCATACGGACAGGTATGTCGTTTATGATTTCAAATCCCTGGCTTTCGTAAAAGCCTCTGCCCTCTTCCGTAGCCAGCAGCACAAGCTTCTGCTGTTTTGCGCAGTCCGTGTGCTTTATTATGCCTTCAAGCAGTCTTTTGGCGTTGCCCTGTCCGCGCTGTTCGGGGACGACGGAGAAATAATAAAGACCTCTGCCGAGCTGCGTTTTGTGCAGCATTGCCGTGCCGATTATTTCAACGCCGATTGTCAGCGCGTAAAATTCGTTTTCTTCACGGCTGAAAAGGTACTGCAGAAGTTCGTAATAACCCTGCGTCAGCACGCCTTCCGCAGAAAAACCGCGCCACATTGCCTCGCACCATTCAAAGAACTGGCGTTCGTTTTCAATTTTAACCACGTCGCCGTAGCTGTCTTCTTTTTCGGCTTCTTTTTTTGGAGCGTTCGGCGAAGGTTCCGGCGAAGGCATCTGTTTCAGCTTCTTTTCGCGCGGATTGTATACCTGCATGGCGGTATAGTGCGACTGTACGGTAAACCCGCCGTTTTCCAGCGCTTTTAAAAAGATTCTGCCTGTGCCGGGATTATGAGGCACTATGAAAGGCACCTCGTAGGTTGCAAAAAATTCTTTCACCGTTTCCACGTCTTCAGCAGATATTTCAGTCGGGAACAAAGCCCAGTTTTCATCTGCGTAAGGGGTGCCGGAAAAAGCTGCGGTTGTGCCTGAATGAAGCTCCAGCAGATCGCCGTAGCCGCCGATCATTTTTATAAAAGAAAGCAGGTTCTGCCTGTAAAGCTCAAGTCCGTCCATGAAAACGCCTCGCCGAAATTATTAAATGACTGTATAATCATACCAAATTGCGGCACAAATGTGAAAGGGGAATTTTGCGCTCCCATGAAGAACGGTAAAAAGAAAAAAGAACTCCCGGAAGAAATTTCGCTTAACGGCGGAAGTTTCGGCATGTCACTCGGTGCTCTTCTCGGTAAAAATGCGGAGAAAAAAGAGGTTAAAAATACGGTTGAGCCGGCTGTTTTTAAAAGTGAAAATACCGTACACAAAGAAAAGCTTCAGCGTTACAGCCTCCAGCGGCAGACTGCCGGACGCGGCGGAAAGGTTGTCACCCTTGTAGTTTTTCCGCAGGATGCGGCTTTCGGGCTTGAGGCCCTGGCAAAGGAAATGCGGAAAGCTCTCGGCTGCGGGGCACACGTTGAAGAAAACAAGGTCGTACTGCAGGGCGACCTGACGGAAAGAGCAGAAAAGTGGCTTGAAAAAAGGAGGCAGCAAAATGAATGAATTGTGTGCAGCAGGATGTATATCTGACATACTGAATTTTGACGGCATTATTGTCGGTGCGGCGACGCTGTTTATAATCTGGATTTTTCATCCGATAGTTATAAAAAGCGAAGAATGGTTTACGAAAAAGGTCTGGCCTGCGTTTCTTTTGGCGGGCATTGCCTCTGCGATGCTTTCGCTTTACACCGGCAGGCTGCTTTCTCCGATACTCGGAGTGCTTTCGGTAACCTGCCTGTGGTGCATAATTGAGCTGGACGAACTGGACAAAAAAAGAGCGCGGCAGTAAGCCGGCTCTTTTAATAATTACCAATTACCAAAAATTTTGTGTTAGACTTCAACCTTTCAATGTCAGCTTTAGCTGACACTACTTACGGCAGCGGGCCTTTCCACCATTTCGGTATGCCGAGCGTGTAGCCGATTACAAATTCGTTTCTGTCAGGTCTGTAATGCTCAAATATTGCGCCGTGAGCCCTGCTTTGTCCGTATGCGAGAACAAAAGAGCCGGGCAGGAAATTCGTCGGAATGCCGAACTGAATACCCGCTTCCCAGGCAGTATAAGCCGTTTCGTTCCAGTCTACGGAGCTTCTGCCTCCTGCAACGAAAAATTCCGTGTTTATGCCGCCCCACCAGGATTTCATCAGCACCTTTGAGGCAGCCAGTTTGGCCCAGTATGCCTGTTCGCCGAACAGAGGTTCACCGGCAAGCGTCCAGAGCTCGTTTCTTGTACCGAGCAGCGCGTAATGCGGCGGCATAAAGCCGTCTGTCTGGAGACCGTAAGCGGCAGTATGCAGGCCTCCGGTCAGCGAAATCAGCCAGTTTGATTTAAGAGGAATTTTAGCCGTAAACTCCGTGCGGGAGAAAATATCCTTGCCGTGCGGGAACCATATATCGCTCATGAGAGCAAAACCTCTGGTAGGAACAACAGGGTCATCAAGCGAGTTTATGCCTATGGACGCGGCTATGCCCCGCAGGGTTTCATCTTTGCCTGAAAAGGTTTCCTTATAGTCGTCCAGAGCAAGTGTCAGGTTATAGTCATAGTCTGTGTGACCGACTGCGTAACCTGCACCGAGCCTGATTTTGTCTTTGG
>JAZUJX010000015.1:0-2153 GCA_045642965.1 Synergistaceae bacterium
CGGGCTTCACGTAATTTCCCCTCGTAAAGAGAGCCTTGCCTATGCGGCCCCTAATCGGCGAACCTACTGACGTTCTTTCAACGTCAATCTGTGCAAGCTGCACGGAAGCCTGTGCAGAGGCAAGCGCTGCCTGTGCCGCAAGATACGCTGCGTTGGCCTTGTCGCTTTCCGAAGCGGAAACGGCGCGCTGGTCAGCCGTTTTGACACGTTTCAGATAGCTTTCGGCATTGGCAAGATTTGCCTTTGCTTCCTCAACCTGAGCCTTGCGCAAGTCGCGCGTTGCCCTGTACTGTCTCTGTTCTATCGTGAAAAGAACCTGTCCGGCGTGAACAATTGAACCTTCCTTGAAATTGACGGCGGCTATTTTGCCCGTAACGCTCGGCACAACGTTGACCGTCTGAATAGGCTCAACACTTCCGACGTATTCCTTCTGCGTTGAAAGGTCTGCTTCCTCAACCTCGCCGAGAACAACTATCGGCGCTGCCTGTGCCGCTCTCACAGCGGCTTCCTGCTGTGCTTTTTTCTCCTGCACACCCTTGTTCCAATACCAGAAACCGCCTGCTGCCGCGATTATCAGAAGAATCGCGATAAATCTTGTTGCTCCGCCTTTTTTCTTTTCCTGCTGTTCGTTTTCCATTGTGCTTCTCCTTTTTATTGGGTTAACTGCATACTGCCTTATTTATTTATAAAATCTGCATTGCGCCGCCTCACAGCGCAAGCTCTTTTTCAACTGCATTGAAAATAAAATCAATATGCTTCGCAAAATCTTTTTCAAGCATATCCATAAAACGAAGATTTCCCAGCCCGCTGAAAACGGCTACAAGCGCCTCCGCTACTGCCCCGCAGTCACAGCACGGCTTGATTTTCCCCGCCGCCTTCTCCTTTTCAAGCACCTTTGCAACGTAATTCTTTTCGCGTACCAGCGAAGACCTCTTCAAATCGGTGAGCGCAGCGCAGACCTCGTCCGGCCACTCGTTCATGTGCAGAAGAATTTTGCGGATTTTGACGTGAAGCTCCTTGCTCCCTGGGCTTTTAACAAACGTTTTGTAATAATTCTTCAAATCTTCAAGAGACGACGGCTCGTTCGCGCCGAGCGTAAAGGTACGCGCCGCTTCCTCGTGCAGATACTCCGCAAGGCAGATAAAAAGCTCATTCTTGCTCCTGAAATGCCAGTAGACCGCGCCCTTCGTCATACCGACGGCAGAAGCAATTTCCGCAACAGAAACCTTCGCATACGGCTTCTCGCTGAAAAAATTCAGCGCTGCGTTAAGTATGCGTTCTCTCGTTTCAAGTGCTTCTTCCTTCGTTCTGCGCAAGTCCCCGCCTCTTTTCAACAGCACAACTGCCGCACAAAAGTGCAGCAGACGGTATTATACATTCCTCTAAGAATGTATGTCAAGCAAAAAATGCAGCTTTTACTGATTATTTCTGAATTTCACCGCATTTTTGCTCCCTAAAAAATATCGCCACAAAAATACTCCGGAGAAAAACTCCGGAGTATTTAACAATCACTGGCAGGATAAACTTACTTAATCAGCTTTTTCAGCATTTCCTTAATCTCGGCGTTTTCCTTCTTCAGCGCTTCGATTGCTGCGTTTTGCGACGTCCTGTCATTCTTAAGAGCCTCAATTTCGCTCTTCAAAACAGTATTTTCAGCATCCTGTGCTTTATTCTTTTCGTCAAGATACTTAACCTGCTTCTGAAGCTCTGCTCTCGTCTTCGCCGTTTCTCCCTTGCCGAACTTGTAGCTGATACCTGCGTTGTAGGCTCTGTAATCCGTACCAAGGCTCGTTGCGGCGTTAAGCATAAGATTCGGTGTCGGCTTGACCGCAACACCGACTGCGACTGCGTTCTCGCCGCGGTATCTTCCGTACGCCGTTGCCGCGGAAATCCTGTCATCGCCTTCGCCGCTCGGTTCCGTAAAGTGCAGGCCTGCCAACGCTGCCGAAATTGCGCCGACTTCTTTAACTTCGCCTGATACGGAGTTGATTTTGTTCTGCATTACGCCCATATTCTCGCTCAGTGCGCCGATTGCGTTTTCAGCCTGCGTTACTCTCGTGTTCGTTTCATACAGCTGTCCCGTTGTTGCGGCGTAGGTTCCGTTTTCGGTTATTTCAGCGGCTTTTACGTTGCTGATGGTCGTTCCCTCCGTG
>JAZUJX010000016.1:0-1799 GCA_045642965.1 Synergistaceae bacterium
GTTACAAGTTAGTAATTGTCTATGATGTCATTCCAACGGGGAATATTTAGTCGTCTTCCGTAAAACGCCTCATAACTTGCCAAGAAATTTCTCTTCCACGTCGCTGCTGTATCATGAGTTTTTGGATTTTGATAAATCCTCCATTATACTATCATCTTGTTATCCGCCAAGCAAATCTTCTATCTGATGCCGCGATCATAAATCGCGGCATCCTCTTTGCTTAGTCTTCTTTTACTTGTTTCAATATTTTTTCCTTCTTGTCCTCGGCTTCGAGAAACATCAAGACACTTTTTTCTATTACCTTCGTTTTGGGAAGTCCGGTTTTTTCGCAGTAGTCTTCCATTTTGTCATAGACTTCGGCATCCATACGAAGGCTGCACGGTTTATATTCTTTTTTCTCTTTCATAGGCTACCTCCATCTCACAGAGAAAGGAATCCGTTGATAAACGCATCGGGGAATATGAATTGCTTTTCAACTTCTTTACTGCCGATGGTGAAGTTAATTCGGATGTACTTTTTCGATTTGTCCATCCATGCAACAGTGCCGTCACCAAACGTCTTATGGTGAACTTTGATGCCGGGCTTCACGGGAGCAAGGATAGTCGCCCAATCCTTTTCTGCGGGCTGTACGGGTGCCGCAGGGCGCGCAGGAGCCACAACAGGCTTCGGCGCAACAACAGGCGCAACGGGCTTCGTAGGCGTTGCCTTGTACGGTGTAGACGGTTCTGCAACCTTGGCAGCGGGCTTCTCGTCTTCCTGAGGAATATACATTGCTTCCTTGAAGTCGATAAGCGTTGCCTGCTGCTTGGAGTACAGAGCCTCGTATTCTTCACGACGCAGCACGGTATCCCAGCCGCCGATTGCCTCGCCTTCGTGCTTGTCGATGCCGGTATATGACAGGCTGCTGTTCTCGTATTTACGGAAACCGAAGATACCCTGATTCATTTTTTCGGAATCGAATAGCCCGATGGAGCAAAGTGCGTCAAAATCCTTGACGGAAAGACCGGTGACTTTTTTGAACAGTTCCGGCTCAATCTGCGTAATGACGTCCTTGATGCACTGCTCACGGTAGTCGGTCAGATACATGAACGCGGGGATTCTCGCCGCCAGTTTCAGAAGATTCTCCTGAACCTGTTTGCGCAGCGATTTTGCCTTCTTTTCGTCCTCGGTCAGCTCTTTCTTTTCCTTCGGAGTCAGGTCATCACCCTTGTCCTTTTTGAGCTTTTTGACCTTCTCGGAACGGTTGATAATTTGCGTGATATCCGTGTTCAGCGCACGGAATCCTTCAATATTCATAAGGGCGTTCAGAGCGTCCTCATTTTCCTGCAATTTCTTCAGGGTATCGTTGTCAACGTGAACCAGCAGAGCCGTCTGCCAGCGCTTTGCAAGCAGCGTAGCGGACGTGCCGGCATAGGTGATATCCAGGATATCCTGAGCGTCGATGCGGTTCATAGACGAGCCGTCAAACGCCAGCACGGGCAGGAAGCTGATGAACTCCGAAACCTTCTGCTCGGGGCTGGTTTCGTCGATAGACAAGCGGCAGGAATAATCGGAAATCTGGTGCAGCGCACGTTCGAGCGCGAAGTCGAAAATGTAGCACTCTTCCTTCATAATGCGGTCCTTGCCGCTGTCGTCCTTGACTACCCAAGGCGACTGTACGCGGAACGCGGTCTGGAAGTAAGATTCCGGCGATTTCAGGTTGCGGAGCATAAACACGCCGGAGCACGGACGGACCGTAACGCCGGTCGTGAGCTTGCCGCAGGAGAGCGTAATCGTCCTCGTCTGCAGCGGGTCGCCCA
>JAZUJX010000017.1:0-4198 GCA_045642965.1 Synergistaceae bacterium
GGATACTCAAAGAGATGAACCGCGGCTACACGGTTGAAAAATACAGCGGACTTGTCAGAAAAATACGCGAAACCCTGCCGGACGTTATGCTCACCACCGATTTGATAGTCGGCTTCCCGGGCGAAACAGAGGAGGAATATATGGATTCCTACAACATGCTCAGGGAACTGCGTTTTGACATCGTTCACACGGCTGCCTATTCGCCGCGCGAGGGAACAAAGGCGGCGGTTATGGACTGCCAGATAGACAACCGCGTCAAGGCGCGCCGCCTGAACGAGATAAACGATATGCAGTCTCAGCTGGCGAGAGAGCTTAACGAAGAATACACAGGGCGCACGCTTCAGATACTTGCCGACGGTTTTGCGCCGCGCGGCGAGGGGCTTATTCAGGGGCGCACGATGTCCGACAAGGTTGTAATCCTTCCCGGGAGCGAAGCCGATTTCGGAAAGACGCTTTCCGTTAAAATCACGCGCGCAAGCCACTGGTCGCTCGAAGGAGAAAGAATTCAGCAATGAAGCGCAGAAAAGGTCTGTTAGCCGCCGCCGGCATATCCTGCCTTCTGCTGTTTTCCGTGCTTCTGCACAATTTCGGCGGCAGTGCGCTGACCGGTAAGTTTTCTGACGGCGAAACCGTTGAAAAGAGCATTGAAGTTTCTGAAAGCGGAGAAAATTCGCGGCAGGCTTCACCTTCTTACGGCGACATAGTAGTCTACGTCAACGGCGCCGTAAAAAAGCCCGGCGTGTACAGGGTTCCTGACGACACGCGCGTTTATCAGCTGCTTGAACGGGCAGGAGGCTTTACGGAGGACGCGGACAAAAGCGCGGTGAACCTTGCGGGAAGACTTAAAGACGGACAGCAGCTTAATTTTCCCTCATGCGTTGAAACCGCTCAGAAGGGTTACAGAAGCGCGTCGCGCAGAAGTTCGTCAGGAAAAAGATCCGGCGCGTACAGGGAATACGGAAGCTCTGCGGCAGATTCCGGCACAAAAATCAATCTGAACACGGCAACTCAGGAAGAGCTTGAAAGCGTAAAGGGAATAGGACCCAAAATGGCGGCTTCCATCGTTGATTACCGCAGGGAAAACGGAAATTTTTCCCGCCTTGAAGACCTTCTTCTCGTAAAAGGAATAGGCACCAAAAAATATGAAAAAATCAGGGACAGACTTACGCTCGGAGACTGACGGCATAGTCTGTCCCCTTTCTTCGGCACCCGCGTTTGCCGTGTTTCTCGGAATATGCGGCGCTTTTTTTGCGGACGGGGCAGGCTGCTCTTTCTGTGTTTCGCTTTTAGCCGCGGTATTTCTTTCCGCCGCCTGGATTTTGTGCGGAAGCAGAAGGCTTCTTGAAAACTGGCTGTCTCTTTTTGCTCTTGCTTTGTTTTTCGTTCTCGTTTTTTCCTCAGTATCTCTTTACAGAATACACCTCAAACCTGAAATGCCCGATACCCTGAACTGTACGGGCATTGTGCGAAGCGTCCGCGCGTGGGGCGAAAAGCGCTGTGCTGTGCTGATTTCAACCGAGTACGGCAGGGTTGTTGCATACACGGATTTGGAGTATGCGCCCGAAACGGGAGCAGAGGTGCGGCTTGAAGCGGCTGTTTTTGACTTCAGAAAAGCCGCGAAACAGGGCGGTTTTGACGAGGAAAAATTCTGGAAAGGCAAGGGCGCCGCAAAGAAATGCACGCTGTTTAAGCTTGAAATTACAGGCAGACCGAACGTCTTTTACCGCATGAGAAATGCTCTTGACAGGCGGATAAAGGAAAGGCTACCCGAAAGATGCGCGCAGTATATGGCGGCGATAACCTTAGGCGAACGGAGCAGGGAGCTTTCAGCACTGCACGTGAAATCGGGCACTAGTCATCTGCTTGCGGTTTCGGGTTTTCACGTCGGAATTCTTGCCGGAATAGGATATTTCATTTTCCGCAGAAAAAAATACAGAATTTTGGGCATTTCCCTGCTCGTATGGACTTATGTCCTGCTCTCCGGCTGTGCGCCGGGGGCTTTGCGTGCGGCGTTCATGCTGCAGTTCGCCCTTCTTTCTCTCTGCGCCGGTGCGCCTGTTTCGCCGTTCAACAGCGTATCGCTTGCCGGAATAATACTGCTTCTGATAAACCCGTTCAGCTATTATGACGCAGGTTTCAGACTTTCCGTACTGTCGGCACTTTTTATCACTTCCTGCACGGGAAATTACGGCTTTGTTTCCGCAAGCCTCGTTTCAATGCTCGTATGGTTTGTCACGGCGGCGCAGTCCGCTTTCAGCTTCAGGCAGATACCTGCGGCGGGGCTTTTTATGAACGTTTTCGCCGTTCCTGTTTTTGCCCTGCTTTTCCCGCTGCTTGCCGTCTGCTCGCTTCCGGCGCTTTTCGGACTTCCTTTCGGCGGTCATGTCGCCGGTTTCTGCGAATATCTGCTCGAGGGCTGGGAAATCTTTGCAGACGCAATTTCCTGCGCCGTTCCGTGGACTTTCCGCCATTCGTCGGTTATGAACGCCGTATCGGCTTTTCTCTTTTTCTTCTTTGCCGCAGACGTTTCCGGTTACGGAAAAAATATGCGGCTGTTTATCGCCTGTGCCTCAGCCGCAATTCTCGTTTTCTGCCAAACAGCACAATGATGTGATATTTTTTTGTCATTTTTCTCGTTTTATCGGCATAAATGTAGTAAAATATTCCTTTAGTATTGAAACAGGTACGGAGGGCAGCGCATGCTTCTTGTTCTGGACGTAGGCAACACGAATACGACTATGGGCGTTTATGACGGGCAGAAGCTTGTCAGACACTGGCGCCTGACGTCAAAAAAACAGACTGTGGACGAAATCGGCTTTACGATGCACAGTCTGCTTGACACGTTCTCAATTGACAGATCGCAGATAACCGGCGCTGTCTACGCAAGCGTTGTGCCCCCGCTTGACGATATTTTTATTCAGGGCGTTGAAAATTATATCGGCGTGCAGTGCCTCAGGGTTTCCTCGCGTATGGTCAGGGGTCTCAAAATAGCTATGAAGAATCCCACGGGCATAGGTGCAGACCGCCTTGCCAACGCCGTCGCGGGCATTGAAAAATACGGCTGTCCGCTTATAGTAGTTGACCTCGGAACAGCTATTACCCTTGACGTTATCTCAAAGGACGGCGCGTATCTCGGCGGCACGATTTCACCGGGCATGGAGCTTGGCATGGGAGCGCTTTTCGAAGGAACGGCAAAGCTTCCGAAGGTTTCGCTTGCCGCGCCGCAGCATTACGTCGGCGGAAACACGATTGAAGCGCTTCAGTCGGGCATAGTCTACGGAACCGTAGGCATGGTTGACACCCTGATACGCGAGATAAACAAAGAGCTTGGCTATGACTGCAGACTTGTAGCGACAGGCGGCCATTCGCACATTTTTACAAAATATTCGTCGCTTGTTTCGGAGTGCGACCCTTGGCTTACGCTTGACGGACTGAGGATAATTTACGAAAGAAATGCCAAATAGCAGCTGCCTTGCCGGAGATTTTACGCTTCCCGGCTGGCCGAAAAAAATCGGCGGCGTGAAGGTCTGCAATCCGATATGGCTGGCGCCTCTTGCGGGAATAACCTATTATTCCGTCAGGCAGTTTTACAAGCAGCTGGGCGCAGGCCTCGTGCATACGGAAATGGTGAGCGCGCTCGGGCTGTGCTACAAGGGCAGAAAAACGAAGGAACTGCTTTACGGCGAAGACGAACAGAGCCCTGCCGTGCTTCAGCTTTTCGGCTCGAATGCGGCGGATGTCGGAAAGGGCGCGGAGCTTGCGCTTGAAATACGCCGTTTTGACGCCGTGGAGATAAATATGGCGTGTCCGATGCCGAAGGTTACAAAAAAAGGCAGCGGTTCCGCTCTGCTTAAGGAGCCCGAGAAGGCAGCGGAAATAATCGCTTCGCTGAAGAATACGGGGCTTCCCGTGTGGGCAAAGATAAGGCGCAGCGCGGAAGACGCGGAAACGCTGAGTTTCTGCGAAAAACTGCTGAAGGCTGGGGCAGACCAGCTTTTTATCCACGGCAGAACGCAGGCTCAGCGTTACGAAGGCAGGGCAGACAGGGAAATTGTGCGCAGTGCGGCGGAGCGTTTTCCTGAAATGATTTCCGCAAGCGGCGACTGCTACGCGCCGGAGGATTTTGAGGAATATCTCGGTATGGGCTGCAGTTCGGTTCTTGCCGCGCCCGGCGTTTTGAAAGATTTGTGTCTCATTC
>JAZUJX010000018.1:0-5721 GCA_045642965.1 Synergistaceae bacterium
CAGACAGGACACGTTGAGAGCGTGATTCTGCTGACTAAAGTACATGATTGACAGCGTGTTGGCCGTACTATTTACAAGAAACTCTTCTGTCTGTTTTCAGTATGCCGTTTAGAATTGCCTGCCGTACAACGTATTCCAGTATAATTTATCTATCGGCAAAATTAACCTGAATATGTACATTAAAATATTGTTAAATTTTGCCGATAATGCTATAATTTTTCCGATAAAAAACAGCAGGAGGGCAGTATGAACTATAAAAGTGTATCTCAAACGGCTCAGCAATGGGGTGTATCAGAAAGAAGCGTAAGAAATTATTGCGCTTTAGGTAAAATAGTTGGTGCCCTGCTCGACGGCAAAACATGGAAAATTCCGGAAAATGCCGTTAAGCCTGCCAGAAAACAAAGGAGCGGAAAAGCCTCCGGAGATTTGCTTTCGAGATTAAAAATGGAGAAGGACGCTGCCGTTCCCGGCGGCATATATCATAAAATACAGATTGAATTTGCGTATAATTCAAATCACATCGAAGGAAGCCGTCTGACATTTGACCAGACAAGATATATTTTTGAAACCAACACAATTGGAGTTCAAAATAATACCGTGAACGTTGATGATGTTATAGAAACGTCAAATCATTTCAGATGTGTTGATTATATTATTGATCTTGCCAATTATCTTTTAACTGAATCCTTTATTAAGCAGCTGCATATACTGTTAAAATCCGGTACTTCTGACAGCAGAAAAGCCTGGTTTGCTGTTGGTGACTATAAACGGCTGGAAAATGAAGTTGCCGGAAATGCCACGGTAAGTCCTCAAAATGTCCCGGCAGAAATGAAACAATTATTGAAAAGTTACAATAAGTCCAAATATAAAACGCTCAGCGAAATAATAGAATTTCACTATGAATTTGAGAAGATACATCCTTTTCAGGACGGAAACGGACGTGTAGGCAGGCTGATTATGTTCAAGGAATGCCTGCGCAACGGCATAACACCGTTTATTATAGAAGACAGCATTAAAGAATTTTATTACCGAGGCTTAAAAGAGTGGAAGTCAGAGCCCGGATACCTCATGGACACGTGTTTGACTGCACAGGACAGATTTAAGGCATACATGGATTATTTTGGACTTATGTACAAAGATTAGAGTGTTTTCCTAATGGTTCTGCTTAGAACCGAGCCTGTTTTTGAAGTCCTGATATCCGAAATTAGTCAGTTTTTTCAGTTCCCCTGATTCGGTCAATAACCAAATGTCCGGCAGCGGCATACCGTTAAAGGTATTGTTTTTGCAGGTTGTGTAAATTGCCATATCGCCGAAGGTCAGCAGCTGACCTTCTTTAAGAGGCTCGTCAAAGCTGTAATCGCCCGTTACATCGCCTGTCAGGCAGGTGGGACCGCCCAAACGGTAATTGAAATCCTTTTCTCCCGCTTCTCCTGCGCCGTAAAGCGGCGGCAGATAGGGCATTTCTATAACGTCAGGTGTGTGGCAGGCAGCGCTCATGTCAACTATTGCCGACTGCGTGTTTCCGTTTTTCGGCAGGTCAAGCACGCGGGTGACGAGATATCCGGCATTCAGCGCCCACGCTTCGCCCGGTTCAAGATAAACCTCAAGCCCCCATTTTTCCTGCGCACAGCGAATGCAGTGTTCAAGTCTAGGAATATCATATCCGGGGCGCGTGACGTGGTGGCCTCCTCCGAAATTCAGCCATTTCATGCGGGGGAGTACGTCTCCGAACTTTTCTTCAACGGCGTTCAGCGTTGTTTCCAGTGCATCGGAATCCTGCTCGCACAAAGTATGAAAATGAAGACCGTCAAGCATTGTGCACAACTCATCTGTCATTTCGGAATTCCACTGCTGTCTTGTTGTTCCGAGACGGCTGCCCGGAGCGCACGGATCGTAAATTGCGTGTCCCTCCTGTGTGGAACATTCGGGATTAATGCGCAGACCGACGGATTTTCCCGCCTTTTTTGCGGCACCGCCGAATTTTTTCAGCTGCCGCGGGGAATTAAATACAATATGGTCCGCATAACTCAGCAGTTCATCGAAATCCTGTTCCCTGTAAGCTGCACAGAAAACGTGCACCTCTTTGCCAGGCATTTCTTCCGCACCTAAACGTGCTTCAAAAAGTCCGCTTGCTTCCGTACCTGTCAGATAATGGGAGATCAGCGGGTAAAGGTCGTAATTGGAAAACGCTTTCTGCGCAAGCAGAAACTTCGCACCGGTACGACGCGCTGTGCCGGAAAGAATTTCCCCGTTGCGGCGCAACTGAGCCTCGTCCAAAACGTACGCCGGTGTCGGAAGCTCCGTAAACAGCTTTGCGGGGTCTTTGCCGCCGAGTGCTGCAAACGGTGCGCGTGTTTCCTGTTCCGTCATCAGTCAACCAAAGCCGGGTTGTGATTTTCGCTGCGCGGCAGACCGTATTTGTCCAGTGCGTCAAGGAACGGATCAGGATCAAATTCTTCCACGGTGTGAACTCCGAGTGTCGTCCATTTGCCCGTCAGCATCATTAAAGCTCCGCACATTGCGGGAACGCCCGTTGTGTAGGAAATTGCCTGTGAACCGACTTCGCGGTAGCATTCCTGATGGTCGCAGACGTTGTAGATATAATACGTCTTGTCCTTGCCGTCTTTCTTTCCGGTGAAAATGCAGCCGATATTGGTCTTGCCGTGCGTACGGGGACCAAGGCTTGCAGGGTCGGGCAGAAGGGCTTTGAGGAACTGAATGGGAACAATTTCCTTTCCTTCGAACGTTATCGGAGTAGTGGAGAGCATACCGACGTTTTCCAGACATTTCATGTGTGTCAGATAGCTCTGTCCGAAAGTCATAAAGAAGCGTATGCGCTGCACTTCGGGAATATTCAGAGCGATTGATTCAATTTCTTCGTGGTGGAGCAGATACATATCCTTCTGTCCCACCTGATCGAAATTATATTCGCGTTTTATTGACATCGGCGGAATTTCAACCCAGTGTCCGTCTTCCCAGTAGCTTCCGGGTGCGCTTACTTCGCGGAGATTTATTTCAGGGTTGAAATTTGTGGCAAAGGGATAACCGTGGTCCCCTCCGTTGCAGTCAAGAATATCAATCGTATCGATGGAATCGAACTCATGTTTTTTCGCGTAGGCGCAGTACGCTTGTGTTACTCCGGGGTCAAAACCGCAGCCGAGCAGGGCTGTAAGTCCTGCTTTTTTAAATTTTTCGCGGTATGCCCACTGCCAGGAATAATCAAAGTAAGCTGAGAACCCTGCTTCTTTACAGCGTTTTTCGTATATGGCGCGCCATTCGGGGTCGTCGGTGTTTTCCGGCTCGTAGTTGGCGGTGTCCATATAGTTGACGCCGCAAATCAGGCAGGCGTCCATGATTGTCAAATCCTGATAGGGAAGTGCGATATTCATAACAAGGTCCGGTTTGTAGCTGCGGATAAGCTCAACCAGTTCGTTCACGTTGTCCGCGTTCACGTGCGCCGTGGTGATTTTTGTAGCGGTTTTCGGCGCCAGTTTTTCAGCCAGCGCGTCACATTTTGACTTAGTGCGCGAAGCAATACACAGCTCGGTGAATACCTCGCTGACCTGACAGCATTTGGAAATGGCGACAGACGCAACTCCGCCGCAGCCGATAACTAAAACTCTGCTCATTTTAAAGACTCCTTTATGTTGGTTTGTTTGCTATTTATTCAGCAGTGCCAGCAGAAATTCCCTTAAAACCTTGCAGGCGGCAGCGGTAGACGCGCCCGACTGGTCAAGCATGGGAGCCAGCTCGTTTACGTCAGCGCCGGCAATATTGCACTGCGCGGCAGTACGTATGGCGTCCAAAAGCTGCAGGAAAGTTATGCCGCCCGCTTCCGGCGTTCCAGTGCCGGGGAAAACAGAGGGGTCAAGACAGTCAAGGTCAACTGTAACGTAGACCGGCGTATTGTCTTTTTTAAGCGCGTTTACTGTGTCTTTCAGACCGTCCAAGGTCAGCGGGTGCATGTCCGTATGCGCTTCGGCAAAGCGGAACTCGTCCCGCTCCCCGCTGCGTATGCAGAACTGATGAATTCGTCCGTCTCCCAAAATATCGTGGCACCGGCGCATAACGCAGGCGTGGCTGAGCTTTGTGCCGAGATAATCATCGCGCAGGTCTGCGTGGGCGTCAAAATGAATTATATGCAGATCGGGATAATATTTATGTACCGCACGCACGCTGCCGAGCGTTACAAGATGCTCGCCCCCGATTAAAAAGGGCAGTTTTCCATCCTTAAGAATGGTTTGTGTCCTGTTTTCAATATCTGCAAGAGCGCTTTCCGTGCTGCCGAAACTCAGCTCCAAATCCCCGCTGTCAAACACGGCAAAATCGGTCAGGTCAGCGTCCTGATACGGACTGTAGGTTTCCAGACCGAAACTCTCGTGCCGCATGGCTGCAGAACCGAACCTCGCACCGGGACGGAATGACGTTGTAGAGTCAAACGGGGCGCCGAAAAGGACAATCTTTGCCTCCTCGTAACTGCTGTCACAGCCTATAAAGGTTTCAATATTGGGCTTCAGGCTCACCTGTTTTCAACCTCCAGAAGCATGTCCTCAAGAAATGACGGAAGCGCGAACGCGCCGACGTGCAGGCGCGGCGTATAGTAACGCGTATGCAGATTCAGCGCCAGCCAGCTCTTTTGATCCATATCGTCAATGGGATGATATTTTTTGCTTGCGAACCCGAAAAGCCAGTAGCCTGCCGCATAGGTTGGAATATGAGCCTGATACACCTTGCTGATCGGGAACGTTTCGACGATGCGTTTGTGGCTGCGCTGCATTGCCTCCGCGTCGTGAGCGTAGAACGGGCTGCCCTGCTGATTTACCATAATGCCGTCGTCTTTCAGGGCGTTATAGCAGCTTCCGTAAAATTCACGCGTAAAAAGTCCCTCCGAAGGGCCGAACGGGTCTGTGGAATCCACTATTATAAGATCGTACTCCGACTCGCAGCGCCGGATAAAACGGAGCGCGTTTTCAAAAAAGATATGAACTCTCCTGTCGTCCATTCTGCAGGCGTTTCCTGGCAGAAACTCGCGGCAGGCCTCAACAACCTGAGGGTCCATCTCCACGAGGTCTATGCGTTTCACACGGTCATAGCGCGTCAGCTCGCGCACAACACCACCGTCTCCGGCTCCGATTACCAGAATATCCTGAATTTCCTTGTGAACCGCCATAGGGACGTGCGTAATCATTTCGTCATAGATGAACTCGTCGCGCTCCGTCAGCTGAACGTTGCCGTTAAGCGCGAGAACTCGTCCGTACTCCGGCGTTTCAAAAATGTCAATCTGCTGATAATCGCTCTTCTTGGCATACAAATGCCGCGTAACGCGAATCGAATGCTTGACGTCCTTGGTATGATATTCACTGAACCACATTTCCATAGCAATTCTCTCCTATTTCAGCACGTTCAGCCGCGTAATTGAGGGGTCTTCCGGACCCGTCATGCTGCAGCCCTTGCTTTTTGCGTATTCAATATAATCCAGTATCTCTCCGGTAATTCTTTCGCCCGGCGCAAGAACGGGAATTCCAGGAGGGTAGCACATAACAAATTCGCTGCATATTCTGCCCTCTGTTTCACGCAGCGGGAGACTGACCTTTTCGGGATAAAAACCCTCCTGCGGGGACATAAGCACGATCGGGTCAATATATTCCTGGAAAAGCATGCCCGTCGCGTCCTTCTGAAAGCGCCGGCGGATTCCCGCCAGTGCGCTGACGAGGCGTTCCA
>JAZUJX010000019.1:0-2346 GCA_045642965.1 Synergistaceae bacterium
GTGCGGGGGCGGGTGCAGGCGCCGTGCCGTTGAGTTTGGCAATGGCTGCGTCCGTTATGTCGATGCCGGGTTTGCCGTCTTTGATATTGTATATGTGACCGAGATTTTTCTCTTTTGCGACAGCGTCAATTGCTGCTTTCGCATCGTTTACCGACGGGGCAAACAGCTCTGATCTGCGCTGTTCGTACCATGCCTGATTTTCTTCAATGAGTTTCTTTTTGGCAGCTTTCTTTCTTGTTTTTTCCAGTGCTGCCGCCAGTTCGTCGTCTTTCTGTTTCTTTTCGGCGACAAGCTGCCGTACTGCCTCATTGTACTTGGGGTAGCCCTTAAAAATCTTAACAAAGTCAGCCGCGCCGTCTTCCGCAAACACTGATGAAGACGCAAGCAGTACTGCCGTAACGCACAGTAAGAATGCCATAATACGTTTTCTGCAGTTCAAAGGTATCACTCCTTACACAATGCGGACTCAGCCGCTTTATGTGTTTATTATAGCACATTTATCCGCAGGCACACAACAGTAAAATTTGTCTGCCGTTTTATTTTTTGTTCCGGTTTTTGCCGTTTTTTTTCGTTTTATTGCGTGCAATCGGCAGGCAGCAAGTTCACAAGACGGGGAAAATATAATAAAATAGTTCCCGTACGGAAAGAGGGTATTTTCATGCAGGACAGATTTTTCAGACCTGAGATAGAGACGGCTTCGCGCGACGAGCTTACGGCTCTTCAGAACGAGAGGCTTGTCAATACTGTAAAACATTGTTACGAGAACGTTCCTTATTATAAGCGGGCGATGGACGAAAAGGGCGTGTCTCCCGCCGACGTTCGTTCGATTGAGGATCTTTGGAAGCTGCCTTTTCTTTCCAAGGAGGATCTGCGGCTTGCCTATCCTGACGGTATGCTTGCTGTTCCGAAGCGCGACGTTGTGCGCGTTCATTCAACAAGCGGAACGACCGGCAAGCGCGTGATCGCCTATTACACGCAGGCAGACCTTGATATGTGGGACGACTGCTGCGCAAGGGCGCTCGCAGCTGCAGGCGCGACCCCTGACGACGTTGTGCAGATTTGCTACGGCTTCGGGCTTTTTACGGGCGGCGCAGGCATAAACGGCGGTTCTCACAAGCTCGGCAGTATGACTATCCCAATGTCTTCGGGAAATACGGACAGGCAGATTCAGTTCCTTATAGATATGCAGGCTACCGTTATCGCCTGTACTCCTTCTTATGCCGCTTATCTCGCAGAGGTTGTTACCGAGAGAGGGCTGAAGGACAAGCTGCATCTCAAGTCGGGCATTTTCGGCGCTGAAGCCTGGAGCGGGGAGATGCGCAGGGATATTGAGGAAAAGCTCGGGCTTGAAGCGTTTAACATTTACGGGCTTACGGAAATGTCAGGCCCAGGAGTTGCTTTTGAATGCGAAGCGCACTGCGGCTCGCATATTCAGGAGGACAATTTCATTGCTGAAATAATTGATCCCGATACGGGCGAGGTGCTTCCCGACGGCAGCGAGGGCGAGCTTGTGTTCACCACTATCAATAAACAGGCGTCGCCGCTTATCCGCTACCGTACGCACGACATCTGCACCCTGAACAGGGAAAAGTGCGCCTGCGGAAGGACTCACGTCCGTATGGGCAAGATTCTCGGACGCAGCGACGATATGCTTATCGTCAAGGGCGTTAACGTATTCCCGTCGCAGATTGAGGCGGTGCTTATTTCGCGCGGCTGCTCGTCGAATTACGAGATTATCGTAACGCGCGAGAACAATAGCGACGTGCTTGACATCAACGTAGAGATGACGCCTGAGATGTTCTCCGACAAGCTCAGCAGTCTTTCTTCAATGGAGAAGGATATAGTTGCAACGCTTAAATCGGTGCTCGGAATTTACGCCAAGGTTCACCTTGTCGCTCCTACAACGCTTTCGAGAAGCGAGGGCAAGGCGGTAAGAGTTGTGGACAAACGCGGTCTTTACGAAAAAACGGGGAGGAATTAAGATGGCGCTTAATCAGCTTTCGGTTTTTATTGAGAACAAACCTTCACAGCTTTTGAAGCTTGCGGACGCTCTGCGCAGACACAATATCAATATGCGCGCGCTTTCGCTTTCGGAAACGACCGATTTCGGTATAGCGCGCCTGCTTGTCGATACGCCGGAAAAGGCGCTTGAGGCTCTGAAGGAGGAGTGTTACGTCGCAAGCCTGACGCCGGTTATCGCCGTTGAACTGAACGACGAGGCAGGCGGACTTTACAATATTCTGCAGCTGCTTGCCGATGCCGGCATCAATCTTGAGTACAGCTACGCTTTCATAATGAAGAAGAAGGGCTCTGCCTGCAGCGTTATCCGCGTCGACGACCAAGAGA
>JAZUJX010000020.1:0-3772 GCA_045642965.1 Synergistaceae bacterium
GGTCCTTCCGTAATGATGAAATTCTGCCAGAAAACGGCTAAGGAACTCGGCTGGCCGATATGGGTGTCGCTCAACCCCCTCATGCTTGACGGCACAGGAATGTGTGGCTGCTGCAGGGTAACGATAGACGGCGAAATCAAATTCGCCTGCGTGGACGGCCCCGAATTTGACGGACACAAAGTTGACTGGACAGAATTCATGAACCGTCTTGCGCAGTACAGAGACGAAGAAAAAATCTCCATGGAAAAATACGAAGCGGAAACGGGTGAAAAATCATGGCTGTAACGCAGAAAAACAAAACCCCGATTGCAGAGCTGAACCCTGCCGAACGCGTCACAAACTTCAAAGAAGTCTGCCTCGGCTACACGGCGGAAGAAGCAAAACGCGAAGCTGACCGCTGCCTGCAGTGCAAAACGAAACCGTGCGTTTCAGGCTGCCCCGTAGGCATAGACATCCCCGGCTTTATCCGCGCTCTCAGGGAAGAAAGCGCCGAAAAAGCGGCGGAAATAATAGCGGAGCAGAGCTGCTTCCCTGCTGTGTGCGGCAGGGTATGCCCGCAGGAAAAACAGTGTGAAGGTGTATGCACGGCAGGAAAAATCAAAGACTGCGAACCTGTTGCGATAGGCAAACTTGAACGCTTCGTTGCTGACCGTGCGCTTGAAAAAGGCGTAAAAACCGCAGCGCCCTCGGAAAAAAACGGCAGAAAAGTTGCGGTAATAGGCTCAGGCCCTTCTGCCTTGGCGCTTGCAGGCAGCCTTGCCAAAAAAGGCTTTGAAATAAAAATATTCGAAGCGCTTCACGAGGCAGGCGGAGTGCTTCTTTACGGCATACCCGAATTCCGTCTGCCGAAAAAAATAGTTGCCGCTGAAATCGAAAAACTGAAACAGCTCGGTGTTGACATCGAATGCAACGTCGTAGTCGGAAAAACCGTAACGCTTGACGAACTCCGTGCGCAGTACGATGCGGTATACATAGCGATAGGCGCAGGCACGCCGCACATGCAGGGCATACCGGGCACCTCGCTCAACGGCGTATATTCGGCAAACGAATATCTGACGAGAATAAACCTCATGAAAGGCTACAAATTCCCCGAAAGCGACACGCCCGCAAAACGCGCGCGCAACGTTGTGGTCGTCGGTGCCGGAAACGTTGCCATGGACTCCGCACGCTGCGCCAAAAGGCTTGGCGCGGAAAGCGTCACGCTTGTCTACCGCCGCTCTGTTGAAGAAATGCCGGCGCGAATAGAAGAATACCACCACGCCGTACAGGAAGGCATAGAATTTGCGTGGCTTACAAACCCTGTTGCCTACCTTGGCGATGAAAACGGCAGACTCAAAGCGGTACGCTGTGTCAAAATGGAACTCGGCGAACCTGACGAAAGCGGACGCAGACGCCCTGTGCCCGTCAAAGACAGCGAATTTGAAATACCCTGCGACCTTGCGGTTGAAGCGATAGGGCAGGGCCCCAACAGAATACTGCTCGATGAAGCGCCTGACCTTGCGCTCAACAGACGCGGCTACATAGAAGTTGACCCCGAAACGGGCAAAACCTCGCTTCCGGGAGTCTACGCCGGAGGAGACATAACAACCGGGGCGGCAACCGTTATAGGCGCTATGGGGGCTGCCCGCCGCGCATCGGCAGCTCTTGAAAAATACCTGAAAAATCCGGCAGAAACGGAAAAATAATGTACGTAATTCCGGCACCGGTTGCAATAATTCTTGCAATGCTCCTGCTCGCTGCCGGAAGCTTCTTCTTTGAAAACAAAAGAAAATATTTCGGGCTTGCGCTGCTGCTCGGAACTTTAATCTCAACGCCGTGGTTTGTCCGCCTTGCGCTGTTCTCCGAAGTCAACTACGCCGACGGGCTTCTCTACGTTGCCTACAGCTTCAGCTGCGCGCTATTTGCGGTAATATTCTTCGGAATTTCCTCAAGACTGCGCTTTGCCAAGCCTCTCAACTGTATACTCTTCACGCTGCTGCTCATTCCCTGCGGCGTCTGCTTTGCCTACGGCATAAGCTGCAAAGCGGTACTCAACGTTGACGCTCTCATAGCGATATGGCAGACAAACCTCAAAGAAGCGTGCGAATACGTGCGCGAATACGCCGCAGTCACAAACGCGCTGCTTCTGCTCGCCCTTCTTGCGGCGGTATACGCGCTCTTCCTCCGCCTCTCAGACAACAGACTGACACTCCCCGGCAAAAGCAGAAAAAGAAAAAAAACGGCGCTCGCCCTGCTTGCGATTCTCCTTGTCTGCAGCGGCGAACTGTGCTACAAAACGAGCATGAACAGCATATCCATGGTATATGCCAACGCGCTCAAAAGCGTGAACGAATACCGCCTCTTCAAAAAAACAGCACAGGAAAGAAAAGAAACTCTTGCCGCCTCCGGTCAGCTTGCGAAAATACGCGTCAGCGAAGGCGGGGGAATATACCTCCTCGTAATCGGGGAATCCCACAACAGGGACTACATGTCCGCATACGGCTATTCAAGGGAAAATACTCCGTGGCTTTCGCAAATGAAAAACAAAAACAGCTGCATACTCTTCACGCGCGGCTGCTCGTGCCACACTCAGACAATCCCTGCGCTCTCCTGCGCCCTCACCGCGAAAAACCAGTACAACGGTGCGCAGCTCTCGGAAGCCGTATCGGTACTCGAAGCCGCGGAAGCTGCCGGTTACGAAACGGCGTGGCTCAGCAACCAGGTGAAATACGGCATGTGGGACACACCGGTATCGGTCATAGCCTCCTCCGCGAAACAGCAGATATGGCTCAACGAATGTACCGGCAACACAAGCTTCACCTCGGTCTACGACGGGGAACTTGTCAGCGCGCTCGACAAAATAAAAATCAAAAACAAAATGCTGATAGTTGTGCATCTTATGGGCAGCCACATAGACTACGACCGGCGTTACCCGAAAGAATACGCGAAATTCGGCTCCGCAACGGACGAAGCCGCATACTGCAACAGCGTATTCTACACGGACGCTGTGCTCAAAGGCATATACGAAAAAGTCAGCAGCCTGCCGGACTTCAAAGCAATGCTCTATTTCTCCGACCACGCCTCCGTACCCAAACAAAAGCTTGACCACGACTCCGCGCGGTTTGTCTCCTCAATGACCCACATTCCAATGTTTGTCTGCTTCAGCAAAAAATACGCGGCTGCGCAGCCCGAAAAAATAGCGCAGCTCAGACGCGCGGCAGACAGCTGCTTCACGAACGACCTCATATTCAACCTGCAGCTTGCGCTCATGGGAATAGAAATTCCGTCGCTGTACGAAAAAGAAAACGACCTTGCAAACAAAGCCTACGATGCAGACCCCGACCGCTTCCGCACCTCATACGGCGAACGAAAAATAGACAAAAGATAAAATGCAAAATGCTAAATGCAGAATGCAAAATTGAAATGAAAAAACTTTAAGAAACGAAGAAAAAAAAGGGGCGCGGGAATTTTTCCCCGCTCCGTTTTTATTTTTCCCAAAATTACTTTTGGGTACGGTAAACACAGCCCCTTCGGGCGTGTAGGTTAAAACAAACGACGAACTAAGAACGACAAACGAAGAACAATTTAGAAAAGCATTATTGCGCATTTCAATAGTTCCAACGTTCTTCGTCTCGTGCCCTGTAGGGTATCTGCGTTCAGCGTTCGCTTCACTCCGTCTTACTTCCTACTGGGCTGGGCGCAGATGCTGCCAGCGCCGTCCGTTCGTTTTCGTCCGGAGTCTGCAGGTCTCTTGCGAACCTGCCTCTTCCCGGAAGCATCGGCCTCGTGTCTC
>JAZUJX010000021.1:0-44245 GCA_045642965.1 Synergistaceae bacterium
TTTCAGCACTTTAAACAGTCTGCCGCAATTTACGCAAAAGGGCTTTGCATCAGCAAAGCCCCGTTGAATACAATTGATATTTACCGCTTAATATATTTTCGGCGCCGTTGCTTTTCTGCGAATCCAGGTCGGTTCGTCGTAAACCGAATCTTCTGTTTCTTCAGGAAGCTCCGGCTGAATTTCGCGTACAGGTTCCGGTTTGTGTTTAGCCTTTTCAGAATTGCTGCTTCTCAGCCAGGCAGGGATAAACGATTCCGACTGATCAGGCGTTGTTTCCGGCTGCTGCGGTGCTGCTGTTACCACCGATTTGCCGTTTTCTTCTTTTTTGAATATAAGCCTTCTGGCTTTGTTTTCTACTTTCTGTTTGACTTCAGGCTGTTCCTGTGCTTTGATTACCTGATCGCAGATGCCTGTAGCTATAATCGTTATTTTTACATTGTCGTTCAGTTCAGGATCTTCAACCGTTCCCCATACAAAGACCGTGCTGTCAGCCATGTATTTCTTGAGGCTTTCAGCTGCCTGAAGAAGCTCGTAGATTGTAAGGGTTCCGGCACTTGCGATATTCATAAGAATGCCTGTAGCGTTTGTCGGTGCGGTTTCCATTAAAGGACTCGCCATTGCCTGGCGCAAAGCTTCTTCAATACGGTTTTCGCCGAACGCAGTACCTGTGCCCATAACCGCAATGCCTGATCTGTGCATTACTGCCTTAATGTCGGCAAAATCCATGTTTACCGTACCGGGGCGCGTAATAAGCTCCGTAACACCGAGAACTGCCTGTCTGAGAACCTCGTCTGCCATGGCAAAAGCCTGCGAAACTGTGGTGTCTGTGTCGCTGTTTTCAAGCAGCTTTTCGTTGGGGATGACTATGAGTGCGTCAACCACGCGGCTTAATTTATCAATACCCTCAAGCGCAATGCGCATTTTTCTTGCGCCTTCAAACGCAAACGGCTTTGTGACAACAGCAACCGTAAGACAGCCAAGGTTTTTGACAGCTTCGGCAATAACGGGAATTGCTCCTGTTCCTGTGCCTCCGCCCATTCCTGCAGTAAGATAAACCATGTCGGCACCGCGGACAAAGTCCATGATTTCGCCGAGAGATTCACGTGCTGCGTCTTCGCCGTTCTGAGGCACACAGCCTGCGCCTGTTCCTGACCTGCCAAGTATCAGTTTGTCTTTACAGGCAGCTTTTTCAAGATTGCGTACGTCTGTATCTACTGCAAGACAGCCAACGCCTCCGGAGCCGCAGGTAATGATATGGTTTAAGGCGTTTCTGCCGCCTCCGCCAATGCCGATAATCTTTATTTTTTCTTCAATGGGAACAGACTTCGGAACTTCCTGGACGAAGCTTGACAGACTGGCGTCCGAGCGGACAGCGCGGGCTTGTTCATCTTCTGCAAAATACAGTTCCTGTGCAGGTAAACCCACTGCAGACCACTCCTTCATCCCGGAAATTTACGTTTTAAAAACGACCTCTATATTATAACATCAGGGAGCAATTTTTGTACGGGGTCAATATAAATTTTTCAAAAAAAATTGCTGTTTTTTTTGGGCACTGCACAAAGCCGGCAACAGCAGGCACATATTGTACAAACACTGTCTGCTGCTGCATTTTTGCAGCATAAGAAAGACGAAGCCTTCTGCCGCAACGGTCCGTTTTTGTCCGCTTTCATACGCATCTTTGCAAACTGAAAACAGGACCCTGTCAGGGCTGCAAAAACGTTCCGAAAAACAATGGATTTTTTCAGAAGAAGTTAACGCAAATACTGATTCCTGCTGAATTTTTAGCTTTGCCAAAAACAGGGTTTCTGCTGCGCAGCAAAAAACGCGCCGCAAATTATCCGAAACAGGAATAAACACAAAATTTATAGTCAATAAAAGTCTATAACATTGTTCTCTTTTTATGCCAATTATTTCTCTTTTCATAAAAAACAAAATTGTCTGTAAACACTGTTCACGCCTGCTTTTATACGCTATTGTGCTGCAACCGTTTTTTTCAGCAGACGGTCTGTCTGTTTTGAAGAATTGTGTTTTACAAAAAACAGCGCGTCTTGTCCTTCTCTTTTTTACCGTAAATTCCTCGCATAATTTTTGTTGTTTATATACCTTTTACACAGTGTTTATCACACATCACGGCTGTTTTTTAAACATTTCGTTGTGGATAACTTCAGCCCTGTTATACCAACAAACCCTTACAATTACTGTGTTTTTTATTTCTAAACATCTTAATCACAAACTTATGCACAATTTTGCTGTGTTCTTTTTTCCCTTTGTGGATCTGTTTCTGTACTGTTTTTTGGCAGCAAAAAAGGAAGCTTTGCGCTTCCGTTTTTCC
This sequence comes from Synergistaceae bacterium, assembly GCA_045642965.1. Taxonomy (GTDB): domain Bacteria; phylum Synergistota; class Synergistia; order Synergistales; family Synergistaceae; genus Equadaptatus. Next base: position 2,333 of record JAZUJX010000021.1, read on the forward strand.
GTTTCTTTTATTATGCGTTTTTCTGTCTGCCCTTTTTTTCCGCTATAACCCTGACTCTTGCTATTGCTTCCCTGAGTGTTTCTCCGGCAGCGGTCTCCCGCAGTTCGGCTTTTGCTTTTTCAACCTGTTCTTGGGCTGCAAGCAGTACTCCCTGTCTTTCAAATGCCCTGAGAGCAGGCTTTGCACCGCTGATTCGTTCAACTTTACCTGCAGCAAACTCTATTTTTTTTATCTTTATTCCGAGAAACTGTTCCGCTCTGCTTTTAAACAGTTTTTCTTTAAAACGCAGACCCTGCAGCAGAGCAGCGTTTCGGACGTGTACCGTAAGTACTGCGCTGTTGTCTTCAAAACTGCAGTTTCCTGGGGAAGTTTCGCGTCCCAAAGCTTCTTCGCTTCCATGAAACAGTGACTGCCACTCCTTTTCGAGCCTTGTAAGCCTGCTGCATATTTCAAGCATCCCGGCTGTCTCAGGAGGCAGACATTTCTGCCATTCTGAGAGCGCTTTCATTCTCTCAGGCATCTTTGTTCTCTTTTGACCTTCTGGACGCTTCTATGGCTATCCAGAGCAGCTGTACGTCAGCAGGAGTGACACCTGAGATTCTTGATGCCTGTCCGAGGGTGGCAGGCTGTATTTTTTCAAGTTTCTGCAGCCCTTCCGCAGAAAGCCCTGTGACTTTTGACAGGTTAAAGCCCTGCGGGAAGCGCAGCTGTTCCATTTTGGAGAATTTTTCCACCTGGCGCAGCTGTCTGTCAATGTAACCCTCATATTTGCAGGCAACAGATATTTTTTCTCCCGTTTCCGCATCAACACTGCTTTCCGACAGTTTTGCCACCGTTTCCCAGCGTATTTCAGGTCTCCTCAGCAGCTCGAATGCTGTTGTCCCTTCGGTAAGCGGGGATGCCCCATTTTCTGCAAGAAGGCTGTTTATGGTGTCAGATGCCGGAATTTTGACGTTTTGAAGTCTTTCGGTTTCTTCATCGCATTTTTTGCGGCGCATCTGAAGAATATTCCATTTTTCGTCCGGAAGAAGCCCTATTCTGTGTCCGATGTCCGACAGTCTGTCGTCGGCGTTGTCAAAACGCAGAAGAAGCCTGTATTCACAGCGGCTTGTAAGCATTCTGTAGGGTTCTTCTGTACCTTTGGTTACAAGGTCGTCAATCAGGACACCGCAGTATGCCTGTTCGCGTCCAAGCACAAGAGGTTCTTCTCCGCGAAGGACAAGAGCCGCGTTTATACCGGCAAGAAGCCCCTGCACCCCTGCTTCTTCATAGCCTGAAGTTCCGTTGATCTGCCCTGCCGTGAACAGTCTTTTTATTTTTTTTGATTCAAGCCACGGGTGCATCTGCAGCGGATTCGAGTAGTCGTACTCTATTGCATAGCCTGGTTTAAGAATGTGTGCATGCTCGCAGCCTTTTATTGTGGCAACTGATTCAAACTGGGCTTCAAGGCACATCGATGTGGAGAAGTTTTGCATGTAAACTTCCATATTTGCCGGGGAAACAGGTTCAAGAAAGACAGGATGTGACTCTTTCTGCGGGAATTTTATCAGTTTGTCGTCTATTGAAGGGCAGTAGCGAGGTCCCTTTCTGTCTGCAAGCTCGCCTGAAACAAGCGGCGACCTGTCAAAGTATTTCCTTATTATTCTGTGTGTTTCGGCATTTGTCCGCGTAAGACCGCAGAACATGCCGTCGTATATCTTTTTTTCGCTGAAGTGGGAAAATGCCTGCGGCTCTTCAAGACTTTCCTGTTTTTCAAGTATGTCCCAGTCTATTGTGTCTATCTGCAGACGCGGGGTGGTATCCGTGCGCAGCCTGCCCATGTCAAGCCCGGCGCTGCGCAGACTTCTTGAAAGTGCTGTGCCTGCAACGCTTCCCAGGGGTCCTGATTTGTGGTTTGTCAGCCCAATATGGATTTTTGAGCCAAGAGAGGTGCCTGTACAAAGAATTACTGTTTTCGCCCTGAACGTCTGTCCTGTTGTTATTTTTACTCCGGCGGCGCACTCGTTTTCCACAACAAGTTCAGTTACCTGTGCCTGGTGAACTTCAAGGTTGGGGCAAGCATAAAGAGCTTTCAGGTAAAATTCTGTGTACTTTTTGGGGTCACACTGTGCTCTCAGGCTTCGTACTGCCGGTCCTTTTGAGGTGTTCAGCCAGCGCAGGTGTCTTGTAGAAAAATCTGCAGCTTCTGCCATCACCCCGCCCAACGCGTCTATTTCCCTTACTATGTGCCCTTTTGCAGGGCCTCCTATACTTGGGTTGCAAGGCATCATTGCCGTTGCGTCAAGGTACAGATTCAGCATAAGCGTTTTTGCGCCCATTTTTGCGGATGCAAGTGCAGCTTCACAGCCTGCGTGTCCTCCGCCCACTATTATTACGTCGTATTTCTCTCCGTTTATTTTCATTTTATTCAGATATTTTCTCCACTTTTCCTTTGTCAACACTGTATACTGTACCGCTGAATTTTTCTGTAAACGGTTCCGCTGTTGCGGCAATTACCTGTTCTTTTCTGTCGAGCAGTGTTCCGAACATTATTTCTCTGCCGCCGGCATCAAGTTCTGCGGTTACTTCGTCAAGAAGCAGTGTCGGTCTTTTGCCGGTTTTTCTGAAAACACCTTCACTGGCTGCAAGCATTAATGCTATTGCAGTGCGCCGTCTGTATCCGCGGCTTAATGCTTCTGCGGCCGGAAGTTTGTTGCTCTCTATAATAATATCATCTCTTTGCGGACCAACAAGCGGTATTCTGTATCTTTGTTCTTTTTCGCGCAGCGCCGCCAGACTTTCAGAGAAAAAAGTTTCTTCATTTTCGCTTTTTATTCCGCCTCTGGCAAAGGAGAGAACTGTTCCTTCTGCCGCCAGACCGCTTATTTTCTCCATTTCTTCCGAAAGCAGAATTACTGCTTCTTTTCTCATTTTCCATATCCATTGGGCGAGGGGCTCCATTGCTTTCTCAACAATCTCGGTGTTCTCCCCTTTTTTCAGGAGAACTGCCTTCTGCCGTACAGCCCTTTTGTATTCGCTGTGTCTTTTGGCATATGCCGGTATCAAAAGAGCAAGCAGGAGATCAAGAAGCCGTCTCCTTCTTGCAGCAGGTCCTTCTACGAGCTGTGTGTCATCCGGCATGAAACAGAGTACGGGCATTCTGAAGCGCAGTTCGGTGGAAGAAAGCGGTTTGTCGTTGTATCTTATACTGTTTCTTTCACCTAAGCAGACCTGTATTATTTCGCCGTATTCATCGTCTTTCTGCCCGGTAAGGATGATGTTTTTCTCTTTGCTTTCCCTTGCCGCAAGATCTTTTGTTCTTGTTCCTCCCTCAAAAGGTCCCCAGCCGGAAAGCAGGCTTATTCCTTCCAGAAAATTAGTTTTCCCTGAGCTGTTAAGTCCGGTGAGCAAATTCAGCCCACCGGACAATTGTACTTCTTGCGGTTCTATGTTTCTGAAATTTATATATTTTACTCTTTTAAATCCCATTTATTCCGCTTTTTCTTCTTCCTCTTCTTCTGCGGGGACGTTAATCGGCGCTACAAGGCAGATAAAACTGTCTTCTCCGACTCTTTTTATCGTAAGATGTCCCTGGCTTCCGTTGAAGGAAAGGCTTACTTCCTGATCGCGGAGTACTTTAAGCGCTTCCATAAAGAACTTCGTGTTGACGCCGAATTTCAGCTCTTCTCCTGTGACACGGGCTGCTATTTCTTCTTTTGCCTGGCCGAAATCCGGGGCTTTACCGCGCATTCTGAAGCTTTCTCCTTCGTTGATGTCAAGAATTACCATCCTGTTATGGTCTCTTACAACGATGTCTATACGCTCGAGTGCAGAAATGAGGCTGCTTCTGTCTACAATTATGTTTGTTGTTCTCGTCTTCGGAAGTATTCTCTCATATGCCGGGAAATGCGAATCCACTCTTCTGACCGCAAACTCTATTCCTTTTGCAACAAAGAAGAACTGTGCTGCATCATAAAGGATGCTGACTTCTTCTTCAGGGTCAAAGAAAGAGAGTATTCTCTGTATTTCTTTTATTCCTTTCATCGGAAGAAGGTAATTTCCGTCTTCTCCTTTTTCGGGAACGACAGTACTTGAAAGAGCAAGCCTTCTTGTATCTGTCGAAACTATACTGAGTATTCCTTCCTTCATTGAGAGGTTGGCAGAGGAAAGATAGAGAGGAAAATCTTCTGTTGTAGAAGCTGCTATTGTTCCTTCCTCAAGCACCTTTGCAAGATCTTTTGCAAGTATTCTGCAGAAAACCTTTGCCTGTTCGTGCGACGGAAGCTCCGGAAATTCTTTTACAGGGAAGGTTGAGAAATTATAGCGGCTTTTTCCTGCCTTAAGAACAGCCTTTCCGTCTGTTACCGTTATTGAAAATTCTTCTCCCGGTGCCTTTTTAAAGAGTTCGGAAACCATTTTAACAGGAAAAACAGCAGTTCCCGGCTCTTCAATAACAACACCGGCTGCCTCACAGCAAATAGATGTTCTCACGTCTGTTGCCTGAAGCGTTATACCCTTTTCATCCGCTTTTACAAGAACAGAGGACAAAACACCCATTGTGTTTCCGCCGGCTGCACTTCTTTCCGCAACAGACCAGCTTTGAATAAAATTCTTTTTGTTTACACGAAGTTTCATGTTTCTTCCTCCTGTTTTTTATTTTATATTTAAAAATTAGTAATAGAAGAAGCAGGGGTAAAAAAATTGTTGAAACAATGTCCTCTTACTGAGTACAGCTGTTTTTCTTCCGTGGATTATTTTATTATTTTTTTCTAAATATATCCACAAAATAAACAAAAAAAGAAGAAGATTTCTTTAAAAAGTGGAAAAAAAGAAAGAAATCACAGCTTTTTTACAACGTTCTCCACAACCATTTTGACACGGCTGTCCAGTTTAAGCAGATCTTCTATTTTCTTGCAGGCATAAAGAACAGTAGTGTGGTCTTTCTTGTTGAAGCTGATGCCAATCTGCTGTAAGCTTTCTTCCGTTTTCTCCCTGGCAACAAACATAGCAATTTGTCTTGCAAGAGAAAGCTCTGCAGTCCTTTTGTGCGAAAGAAGCTCCTCTATAGAAACACCGAAAGAATCAGCCGTAAGCTGCTGTATCTGGCTTATGGTTGCAGGACCGTGTGTGTTGTTTCTGATGAGGTCTTTAAGCCAAAGGTTTGCGTTTTCTACAGAGAGTGGTTCGCTGTTGAATTCAGAAATAGAGCAGACTCTGTTGAGAGCACCTTCAAGTTCCCTGATGTTGCTCGGAATGCTTTCCGCTATGAAGCTGATAACATCTTCGGAGATTTCAAGACCCTTTCTTTCCGCTTTGTTTTGAAGGATGGAAACACGGGTTTCAAAGTCAGGAGTCTGTATATCTGTTACAAGACCGGAAGAGAAACGGCTGACAAGCCTGTCTTCGAGACCTGTTTCCTTCGGGGGTCTGTCAGAGCTTAGTATAATCTGTTTCTTTGCGATGTGAAGCGCATTGAAAGTGTTGAAAAACTCTTCCTGCGTTGATTCTTTGCCGCTTATAAACTGGATGTCGTCTATCATAAGCACGTCAAGTTCCCTGTAACGCTGACGGAAATTCTCAGTGCTGTTTGTTCTGATGGAGTGTATAAGGTCGTTGGTAAAAGTGTCTGCACTTACGTACAAAACCTTTTTGGCGGGATTTTTTTCAAGGACAAAATGTCCGATTGCCTGCATAAGATGCGTTTTGCCAAGACCAACTTTCCCCCAAATGAAAAGAGGGTTGTAGGCAATGCCGGGCTGTTCTGCAACAGCAAGACACGCAGCATGCGGAAGCCTGTTTGATTTTCCTACTATAAAGGAGTCGAAAACGTAATCCCTGTTCAGACCGGTGCCTTCCAGCGGTGATTTAACAGAAGGCTCTGCCGTGTGCATCTCATACGCCGGCTCTTTTTTCTCTGAAGCGAGTGACAAAACAATGTCTTCACCGAAGCCGGTATCCTTAATAAGCATACGCATGTCTTCAAGATATCTTGAAGAAACAGCTTCATAGCAAAACTGTGTGCGGACTTCAAGTGCGAGAATGCCGTTTTCAAGAGAGACCGGCCTGCAGGAATCCAAATACGTTTTAACCGCATTGTCCACAGAAATTTTGCTTACGCAGTATGCTTTAAATTCGTTCCATACAATATCAAGCTGACTGTTCACTGAAACCACCACTTAAAGAATAGTAAAATCGCTCTGTGTTTTCATATTAGCATAAAAAAAATCAAAAAAAAGGGTGCAGAAATTGCAAAAGTTATCCACATGTACACAAACAAGAGGTGGAAAAAAAAACAGCAACGAAAACAGCAAAAAATACTGCCCAAAAAATAATAAACAAAGTAAATAAAAACCAAAAACGCCTATAAACGCAGTATTTGCAATATATTTACAGTTGTGTAAAAAAATGTTTGTAACTTGTTATTTAAAAAGAAAAAATTTTTAAGAACAGAAAAAAGACGGAAAAAATAAAAAGTTTTCCACAAAGAAAAATTATCCGAAAAGGGAAATTTGCAGTAATGTAAACAAGTTATTCACTTTTTTGTGGAAAAAACCGGTGAGTAACGTTACTTTTTTATCACTGTTTACTAAAAAATAAACAGAAATAAATTTAACTCTGCGGATGTTGTTTTTTTCGGCTTTGTATGTGAGTTAGTGTTATTTTATGTCGTCAATCTTCCCTGATATTTCTTCCAGGGAAGCGTAATTTTTTTCCAGCTGTTGTTCGATTTTTTTAAACTCGATCATTGTTTGTGAAACTAAAGTTGAATTTTTTAGAAATTCCGGGTCGCACAGTTTTTCAGAAAGCGTGTTTTTCTCAGCTTCCAACAGTGTTATCTCTTTTTCAATTTTTTCCTGCTCTTCCAGATATTTCTTTCTGCTTCGGAAAAGCCTGTTCCTTTCTTCAGCCTCCGCGCGTTTCTGTTCTTTTGTTTTAGAAGGTTCCGGCAGCTTTGTCTGCCCCGAAAGTTCTTTTCCTTCTGCTTCGAGTTTTGCGCGGCGTTCTATAAAGTACGAGTAGTTTCCTTTGTAGTCGTAAAGCCTTCCGTTTCTGATTTCCAGAACACGCGAAACAAGGTTATCCAAAAATGCGCGGTCGTGGGAAACAATAAGGATGGTACCGCCATAGGAAAGAAGTGCCTTTTGAAACAATTCTTTTGTGCTGTAGTCAAGATGGTTGGTAGGCTCGTCCAAAATCAGAAGATTGGAAGGGGAAAGAAGCATTTTAAGCAGTCCTATCCGCGATTTTTCTCCCCCTGACAAGACGGAAATCTTCTTATATATATCATTTCCCGAGAAGAGAAAAGCACCGAGCAGACTGCGTCTGGCAGGAGCTTCCATAGTTGAACCCGTTGCCGAAATTTCTTCCCATACCGTTTTGTTGTAATCAAGATTCTGCGAGGACTCCTGGGAGAAATATTTCCTTTTAACGTTTGTTCCGAATGAAACTTCACCTGAAGTAGGCTCCTCGGTTTTGTTAAGAAGCCGCAGCAGAGTGGATTTTCCGGCACCGTTTACGCCTACCAGCGCAACCCTTTCACCCCGCTGAACTGAAAATTCCACGTTGTCAAAAACCAGATTATCACTGTACTGCTTTTTCAGTGATGCGGCGGAAACAACATCAAGTCCGCTTCTCGGCGCATCGGGGAATTTAAACGAAACTGTTTTGTGAGTAGCTTCAACGTCGGTTATTTCAAGCTTTTCAAGCTGTTTTATTCTGCTTTGAACCTGTGCGGCTTTGGTTGCTTTGTAGCGGAAACGCTCGATGAAATGCTGCATTTCCTCAATTTTTTCCTTCTGCTGCTCGCGTTCTGCCTCAAGCCTTGCCCGCCGTGCTTCGCGTTCGGCAAGGTATTTGTCGTAACCCATGGAATAGGTTGTGATTTTTCCGAAAGACAGTTCGGCTACAGACGTAACCATATTTTCAAGAAATCTTTTGTCGTGGGAAACGGCGATCATTGTACCGCGGAAATCTCTGAGCCAGCCTTCAAGCCATTCCATGCTTTCCGTATCCAGATGGTTGGTAGGTTCGTCTAGAAGCAGCAGGTCAGGCTCTGACAAAAGCAGAGCTGCAAGTGCAATACGCATTTTCCAGCCGCCGGAAAATTCAGAAGTTCTTCTTTTCATGTCGCGTTCTGGGCGGAAACCGAGACCTTTAAGCACCTTTGCTGCCTCAATTTCAAAATTATACCCGCCGCGAGCGTCAAATTCGCGCTGCAGTTTTTCATAAACCGCAAGCCTGCCGCTCAGTTCAGGAGAGTTTTCTTCCAGCTCCGCAAGTTCTGCTTCAGCCTCCCCCAGTTTTTTCCTGATTTCGTCAAGTCCTGCGCTTGTATATAAGAAGGAAAGCAGCGGAGCATCGTCAATTTCAACCAGATCCTGCGGCAGATAACCTGTTCTGGCAGCTTTTCCCGAAAAAACAACAGATCCGTCGTCATATTCCTGCAGACCTGCAAGCACACGCAGCATGGTGGTTTTACCAGCCCCGTTGTCACCGACAAGCCCTATTCTGCTTTTTGGGGCAATAAACCAGTCGGTGCCGTTAAGCACAACCTGCTCTCCAAAATTGATTTTAAGACCGCGAATCGTAATCATGTGTTTTTCCTCCCGGCTATTATAACAAAGAAATTTCAGGAAAAAGCAGTAAATTTTTTGTAAAACAGATAAAATTTTATGCTTAATTTAACAAAAAATACCAAATAAGCAGAAAAATTATAAAAATAAGCAGCAAAAACTCTTGAAATTTATGCTTAATAATATATAATACAGCAGCAACGGAATAAAATCTTTTGGAGGTGCTGCAATGTCAGAACAAAAAAAATACCCGAACATGCGGGAAATTTTTGCATCACTGGTTTTTGACCGCAGGGAAATGAAACAGCGGCTTCCGCAGGACGTTTATGAAAATCTTATAGGTGCAATGGAAGGCAGACAGAAAATAGATTCAGGAATTGCCGACACAGTTGCCCTTGCAATGAAAGACTGGGCTGTAAGCAACGGCGCAAGTCACTGGGCGCATTGGTTCCACCCGCTTCACGAGCACACGGCGGAAAAGCATACAGCATTTCTTACGGCTGATTCAGAAGGTGCGCCTATAGAACTTTTCAGAGGCAAAGATCTTATGCAGAGCGAACCTGACGCCTCCTCCTTCCCCTCGGGCGGAACCAGAAGCACCTTTGAGGCAAGAGGATATTCCGCATGGGATCCGACATCTCCGGCATTCATTATCAAAAGCCCTAAAGGCGGAACCCTGTGTATTCCGTCTGTCTTTATAGCATACGACGGGTCCCCGCTTGACCTGAAAACGTATCTTCTCCGTTCGCTGGACGCAGTTGAAAGCAGGGCGCTGAAGCTGCTTAAGCTTTTCGGAAACAGAGGAGTGCGCTACGTCAGGGCAACGCTCGGCGGAGAGCAGGAATTCTTCCTGCTTGACAGACCTCGTGCACAGAAACGCCCCGATCTGCGTTTCTGCGGCAGAACTCTGATAGGTTCAAAGCCGCCTCGCGACCAGAAGATGGAAGACCATTATTTCGGTACAATTCCGCCAAAGGTGCTTGCTTACATGGAAGACGTACAGCGTGATCTGGCGCGGCTCGGAGTTGACCTTGCAACGCGCCACAATGAGGCTGCACGCTGCCAGTTTGAATTTGCCCCGAATTTCTCAGAGGCAAATCTTGCCTGTGACCAGAACCAGATAATTATGGAAACGATGCGCAAGCTTGCAAGTCAGCATGATTTGCGGCTTCTTTTCCACGAAAAACCATTTGACTGCCTGAACGGCAGCGGAAAACATACAAATTTCTCTCTTGAAGACAGCGAAGGGCGCAACCTTCTGAAGCCGTCGACAAACCACAGGAAGAACGTTATTTTCCTCTCGTTCCTGACTTCGTTTGTCCTTGGTGCTTCAGAATACAGCGGACTTCTCCAGGCATCGGTTTCAACGCCGGGCAACCTTTACAGGCTTGGCGGACAGGAAGCCCCTCCTTTTATAATGAGCGTCTATCTCGGCGACACCATAGACAAAATGCTTACTGCCGTTGAAAAAGCAGCAGGCAGAGACGAAGACATGCCTGAAAAGAGCACGCTTGACCTCGGTCTTGACAAGCTGCCTACGATAATTGCATACGACAGCGACAGAAACAGGACAAGCCCGATTGCTTTTACCGGAAACAAATTTGAATTCCGCGCCCCCGGAGCATCGCAGGCAATGGCAATTCCGGCAACCTTCATATTTGCAATATGGGCTGCAGGTCTGGAAAAATTCAACGAAAAATTCAGCGCGCACCTTAAAAAAGGCGCAGACGTACTTGACGCTGCTCTTGCAACAATCCGCGAAGTTTCAAAGGCAAGCCGCAAAATCCGCTTTGAAGGTGACAGTTATTCGGAAGAATGGCGCAGGGAAGCTGAAAAACGCGGCATAGTCAAAGCTGAAACAATACCTGAAGGCATTGACCTCTTCCTTGAACCAAAATCTGTTGAAATGCTGTCAAAACTCGGTGTTTTCACTCCGCGTGAAATGGAGGCATTCCACACAATCCGCCTTGAAGCCTTTGTCAACAGCATAGAAATTGAAATTTCCCTGCTCCGTGACATGATGTTTGAAGGCTTCCTGCCGAGTATCTCAAAACAGCTGAAGCTTGAAAACGAATCGATTGCTTCAGTCAAGGATATGCGCATACCGCACATAGACGCGTGGAAAAAACACATAGAGCTGCTGGCAAAGAGCAAAGCGGAAATAATAGTAAAAACCAAAGAACTCGAACTGCTGAAAGAGAAAATGTCAGAGCTTGAACCCAGGGAACATGCAGAAGCCATAATTGTTAAAGCTCTTCCGCTTATGAAGAAAATAAGAGAATTGTGCGACGAAGCCGAAGGCTACATTTCAAAAGAAAACCTTGCCTACCCGAAGTACCGCGCTCTTATGTCACTCAGCACACAGCTCAGCGAATAGGAGAGAAAGTATGGTTTTAGGCAGAAAAAAAACAGAAGCGGCGCGCTTTCCGCGCGGAGTCCAGCTCCCTGCATTCTGCGACGTGCACGTGCATTTCAGGGAACCAGGCTTTTCCTACAAGGAAACGATAAAGACAGGCTGCCTTGCTGCTGCACGCGGAGGTTACTCCGCTGTCTGCACGATGCCTAATCTGAATCCTGTTCCCGACACCCCTGAAAATCTTGAAAAAGAGCTCGAAATAATACGCCGCGACGCATGCATTAACGTTTATCCCTACGGTGCGATTACCGAAGGACAGCGCGGGGAAAAGCTTGCGCAAATGGATTTAATTGCAGACAATGTAATCGCGTTTTCTGACGACGGGCACGGGGTTCAGAGTGAAGCTTTAATGAGAGATGCCATGCTTGCGGCAAAAAAACTCGGCAAACTTATTGTTGCTCACTGCGAGGTTAATTCGCTGCTCAACGGCGGTTACATACATGACGGGGCGTATGCTGCCGCACACGGTCACAAGGGTATATGCAGCGAAAGTGAATGGGAACAAATTGCACGCGATTTAATGCTTGCAAAAGAAACAGGCTGCGGCTATCACGTGTGCCACATATCAACCAGAGAAAGTGTTGAACTGATACGCAAAGCTAAAGCGGAAGGAGTAAACGTAACCTGTGAAACGGCGCCGCACTATCTTCTGCTTGACGAAAATGACCTTTGCGAGGACGGACGTTTTAAGATGAACCCCCCTCTGCGGGCGAAGGAAGACAGAGAAGCTCTGCTGGAAGGTATACAGGACAAAACCATAGACATGATTGCAACCGACCATGCACCGCACAGCGAGGAAGAAAAATCGCGCGGACTTGAAAAAAGCGCAATGGGAATTACAGGACTTGAAACAGCATTTCCGCTTCTTTACACCGGCCTTGTAAAAAACGGGATAATAACGCTCAAACGGCTTGTAAATCTTCTTGCCGTGTGGCCGAGAGAACGCTTTGGCATACCGCAGACAAAAGATTACTGCATCTGGGATTTGGACGACGAATACGAAATAAACCCGTCAGAATTCCTTTCAATGGGCAGGGCAACTCCGTTTGAAGGCAGAAGGGTGTTCGGACGCTGCCTGAAAACGGTTCACAACGGCAAAACAGTTTACAAATATAAATAGAACTGAACAAAAACGGGGAAATCCCCCGTTTTTGTTTGCCCGAATATTTGTTGTTCGTTGTTTGCTGCCGGCTGTACGCTGTATGCGTTAGAAGCATACAGCGTTTATTTTGCTGCTACAACCTCTATTTCAACCTTTATGTCCCTGGGAAGCCTTGCAGCTTCGACGCAGGCACGTGCCGGTTTTGTTTCTCCGAGATATTGTGCGTACACCTCGTTGACGGCGGCAAAATCGTTCATGTCCTTGACAAAAACAGTTGCTTTTACAACGTCTTCCATTGAATAGCCTGCCGCTTCAACGACGGCTTTAACGTTTTCAAGCGACTGTTTTGTCTGTTCCCTGATGTCTTCAGACGGAACCTGACCGGAAGCAGGCACAAAAGGAGCCTGTCCTGATACGTAAAGAGTCCCGTTGACTTCTACCGCCTGTGAATAAGGGCCTATTGCTTCAGGAGCTTTGTCTGTGTGGATTATTCTTTTCATACTGCAAACCTTCTTTGAGTGAGATTTCTAACTGTGTAAATTATACCATTGCCGGATGCAAAATTTCTGTTGACACAATACGTACAGAATATATACTTAATATGTACAAATTAAATATGATTATGTCTTTAAGGCGATCCATGAGAGGTCGGCAAGAGCGATGCAACGGTGCGGCATTCTGCCGCAGGGTGGTCTTGCCGCACGGGCAGGACTTTTTTTATGCCCAAAGACCGTGCAAAACAAAACGCCTGAAAAGCTTTTTGCGAAAGGAAGATTGACGGATGAAAAGAACGGATATCAAAAAAGTGCTGATTATAGGCTCAGGGCCTATAGTTATAGGTCAGGCGGCAGAATTTGATTATGCCGGAACCCAGGCATGTCTTGCGCTGAAGGAAGAAGGCTACGAGGTTATTCTTGCAAACTCAAATCCGGCGACAATAATGACGGATACAAGCATTGCCGATAAAGTTTACATGGAACCGCTTACGGTGGATTACATAGCGAAAATACTGCGCATGGAGCGTCCTGATGCAATAGTTCCAGGTATTGGAGGACAAACGGGGCTGAATCTTGCAATGCAGCTTGAAAAAGCCGGAGTTCTCAAGGAATGCGGCGTTGAACTGCTGGGAACAAGCAGCGAAAGTATTGAACGCGCAGAAGACCGCGAACTTTTCAAGGAAATGTGCCAGTCAATAGGAGAACCTGTCATTCCTTCGGAAATTACCTACGACCTTGAACATGCAAAAGAAGCTGCGAACAAAATAGGCTATCCCGTAGTTCTGCGCCCTGCCTTTACACTTGGAGGTACAGGAGGAGGTTTTGCAAACAACGAGGAAGAACTGACAGCAATAGGCATAAACGCTTTCAAACTTTCACCGGTGCATCAAGTGCTGGTTGAAAAAAGCGTCAAAGGTTATAAGGAAATTGAATTTGAAGTCATGCGCGACTCGGCAGACCACGCTATTACGATATGCGGCATGGAAAATGTTGATCCCGTGGGCGTTCATACGGGAGATTCAATAGTTGTTGCGCCGATTCTTTCGCTGAACGACGCAGACATGAAAATGCTGAACGACAGCGCGATTAAAATTATCAGGGAACTGAAAATAGAAGGCGGCTGCAACGTACAGTTTGCCCTTGATCCGAATTCGAGCAGATACTATCTGATAGAAGTCAACCCGCGCGTTTCCCGTTCTTCGGCGCTTGCCAGCAAAGCAAGCGGCTATCCGATAGCGCGTGTCACGGCAAAAATAGCTGTAGGCATGCTGCTTGAAGAAATCCCTGTTGCAGGCGGAACAGCCGCAATAGAGCCCTGTCTTGACTACGTTATCACTAAATTCCCGCGTTTCCCGTTTGACAAATTCGCTGATGCCGACAACACGCTCGGAACACAGATGAAAGCCACGGGCGAAGTTATGGGCATAGGAGCGAATTTTGAAGAAAGCTTCCTAAAAGCGATACGGTCGCTTGAAATAGGGGTAAAGCACGTCTATAAAGCAAAATTTGACAATATGACCACGGAAGAGCTGCTTGATTATCTGAGCGTTTTCCGCGATGACAGCGTTTTTGCCATCACGGAAGCTCTTTACCGCGGTGTTTCGGTCGGAAAACTGCACGAAATAACCGCAATAACGGAGCTTTTCCTTGAAGGGTTGCAGAGAATTATCAGCATGGAAAATGCACTGAAAGAAAATCCCGGCAGCCTTGAACTGCTGAAAGCGGCAAAAAAGCTTGGCTTCTCCGACTTCTTTATAGCGCGCCAGTGGAACGTTACTGAAAAAGAGGTTGCGGAAAAACGTTATGCGAACGGCATAACACCTGTTTTCAAAATGGTTGACACGCTGCATACAGGGAAATATATCCCCTATCTTTACTCTTCCTACAGCGGCGAAAACGAATCGCGGCTGACGGGCAAAAAGAAAATTGTAGTGCTGGGAGCAGGCCCCATACGCATAGGACAGGGCGTTGAATTTGACTACTCCACGGTTCATGCCGTCCAGACAATAAAAAACCTCGGCTACGAAGCAATCATAATCAACAACAATCCCGAGACGGTTTCAACAGACTACACGACAGCAGACAAGCTCTATTTTGAACCTCTGGTTCCCGAGGACGTAATGTCGATTATCAACTTTGAGAAACCTGAAGGGGTTATCGCCTCTCTCGGAGGACAGACGGCAATAAACCTTGCGCAGCCGCTTGCCGATCTCGGCGTAAAAATCATAGGAACAGGCTGCGAGGCAATCGACAGGGCGGAAAACAGGGACAGCTTTGAAAAACTGCTGCTTGAACTTGATATTCCGCAGCCGAAAGGCAAAGCCGTAACAAATATTCAGGACGGAGTAAACGCTGCGGCGGAAATCGGTTATCCCGTGCTTGTACGCCCGAGCTTTGTTCTCGGAGGCAGGGCAATGCAGATTGTTGCGGACGAAGAACAGCTGCGCCGTTACCTGAAAAATGCGGTTGAAATTGACGAAGACAAACCGGTGCTGGTTGACAAGTATATTTACGGTAAAGAGGTCGAAATTGACGCTATCTGCGACGGAAGAAACGTATTTGTCCCGGGAATAATGGAGCTTGTAGAGCGCACCGGCGTCCACTCAGGCGACTCCATAAGCGTCTACCCTGCTTTCAGCATTTCTGACAAGGTCAAGGGAACGATACTCCGCTACGCGAAAAAACTTGGTCTTGGCATTGGAATAGTGGGGCTTTACAATATACAGTTCATAGTCGACAAAGATGAAAACGTTTACATAATAGAAGTAAATCCGCGCTCATCGCGCACAGTGCCGTTCCTTTCAAAAGCTACAGGCTGTCCGCTCGCTGACATCGCCACAAAAGCGATTTTAGGCATCAGTCTGAAAGAGCAGGGAATATTCGACATCTATCCTGACGAGAAAAAACGCTGCTACGTCAAGGTTCCCGTGTTTTCTTTCAACAAGCTCAAAGGTCTTGACGCCTACCTCTCGCCTGAAATGAAATCAACGGGCGAAGCCATAGGCTACGACGACAAACTCAACCGCGCGTTTTACAAGGCACTGCAGGCGTCGGGCATGCTGCTTGCAAATTACGGTACTGTTTTTGTGACCGTTGCCGACGAAGACAAGCCGGAGGTTCTTCCGCTGATGCGCCGCTTCTACAGACTCGGCTTCAACATAGCCGCAACAAAAGGTACGGCGGCATTCCTCAAGGATAACGGCATAAGAACCCACGTCCTGAGAAAAATCAGCGAAGGCAGCGAAGAAATTCTTGATGCAATCAGAACCGGAAAAATTGCTTACGTCATCAACACTAAACAGGTAGGTGCATCCGAACAGGAAACTGACGGGCACATGATACGCAGCAGCGCTACGGAAAACAACGTAACAATCTTTACTGCGCTTGACACGGTCAGGATAGTGCTTGACGTGCTTGAAGAAACCACGCTCAACGTATCTCCGATAAACGCATAAAAAGCAGGAAAACGCTGGTACTCAGCAAACCACTCAGTACTTCGCTCAGGGAAACGGCTGACGCCCCAGGAAACCGCAGACTGCGTCTGCTCAGCAAGTTCTTTTTAACGATTTTGCTGATGACTCAAACACAAACGCATATATAGCAACTATGCTTGAAGAAACACTAATACGGCATTAGCAACTTTACTCAGGAATATGGCACGCTCTACGCCAATAATCGAGTGAAACGAGTGCTATCCTGAGTGAACGCTATGCTGAATGAGCGGAGCGAATGTTATCCTAAAAGAAATACGAACGCTATCCTAATTCATTAAGAAAGGAAAATACATGAAACAGGACATCTTTACCGTAACAGAAAACGTAAAAATTGCCCCGTCCGTGTACAAAATGCGGCTGGAAGGCGATGTGTCGGCAATTACAAAACCGGGACAGTTCATAAACATCAAGCTTGACGGATTTTATCTGCGCCGCCCTATATCCGTCTATGACCTTGACGAAAAAGGCGTAACAATTATTTATAAAGTTGTAGGCAAAGGCACGGAATATATGGCCTCACTTGGAAACGGCGCACGGTTTGACGTTCTGACAGGGCTTGGCAACGGCTACGACGTTTCCTGTGCGGGAGATGCGCCGCTTCTGCTCGGAGGAGGACTTGGGGTGCCCCCGATGTATCTGCTTGCCAAAACGCTGCTTGCGGAAGACAGAGCGGTAACAGCAGTTCTCGGCTTCAACAGAAAAGAGGAAATTTTCTGTGCGGACGAATTTGAAAAGCTCGGAGCCAAAGTAATTGTAACGACAGCCGACGGTTCCTGCGGCGTAAAAGGCTTTGTAACGGACGCTATGAAAGAACTTGCATACACGCACGTCTTCTGCTGCGGACCTGAGGCTATGCTTCGCGCAGTGTACGAAAACTGCAAAACATCGGGGCAGTTCAGCTTTGAAGAGCGCATGGGCTGCGGCTTCGGGGCATGCATGGGCTGTTCGTGCAAGACAATAACTGGCAGCAAAAGAATATGCAAGGACGGACCTGTCCTGTTCAGGGAGGAAATTCTATGGGACGCTTAACCACAAGCCTCTGCGGCATTGAACTTGACAATCCTGTAATACCCGCAAGCGGCACCTTCGGCTACGGCTGCGAATTTGCAGAGCTGTACGACATAAACATTCTCGGAACCTTTTCCTTCAAGGGAACAACACGGGAGCCGCGCTACGGCAACACTCCGCCGAGAATAGCCGAAACAGCGTCAGGAATGCTCAACGCCGTAGGGCTGCAAAACCCCGGCGTTGACAAGGTAATCTCTGAAGAACTGCCCGCTCTGAAAAAAGTTTTTCACAAGCCTGTAATGGCAAACGTCAGCGGATTTTCTCTTGAAGAATATGCGTACGTCTGCGGGCGGCTTAACGCAGAACCGCAAATTGGCTGGCTTGAAGTCAACATAAGCTGCCCTAACGTTCACGGAGGGGCAATGGCATTTGGAACAGACCCAAAATCAGCTGCGGAAGTGACAAAAGCAGTCAAAAAAGTTACAAAAAAACCTGTAATAATCAAACTTACGCCAAATGTAACGGACGTTGTCTCAATCGCGAAAGCCGTTGAAGATGCGGGAGCTGACGGAATAAGCCTTATAAACACTCTGCTTGGTATGAGAATAAACCTGAACAGCAAAAAACCGCTGCTTGCAAACACAACGGGAGGGCTTTCAGGCCCTGCTGTATTCCCTGTTGCTTTGAGAATGGTTTATCAGGCGGCAAAAGCGGTAAAAATTCCTGTAGTTGGTCTCGGAGGAATATCAACCGCGGAAGACGTAATAGAAATGATGCTTGCCGGTGCCTCTGCCGTGCAGATTGGCGCGGCAAATCTTACAGACCCGTTTGTCTGCCCGAAAATCATAAAACAGCTTCCTGAAATAATGGACAAATACGGAATAAAAAATCTTAAAGACATTATCGGAGGTGCCCTGTAATGGAAAGAGACGTTATCGTGGCGTGCGATTTTTCAAGTGCGGAACAGCTGTATGACTTCCTTGACAAATTTACGGACAGAAAGCCGTTTGTAAAAATAGGCATGGAGCTTTTTTACGCGGAAGGTCCGCAGATTGTGCGCGAAATAAAAGCACGCGGACACAAAATATTCCTTGACCTGAAACTGCACGACATACCGAACACGGTAAAAAAAGCAATGGCGGTGCTTTCGCGGCTTGACGTTGACATCTGCAACCTTCACGCGGCAGGGGCAACAGAAATGATGAGGGGTGCCCTTGAAGGACTTACAAGAGAAGACGGAAGCCGTCCGCTTCTCATAGCTGTTACGCAGCTCACAAGCACCGACCAGGAAACGCTGGAACGCGACCTGCTCATAAAAAAACCGATTGACGAGGTTGTAATGCACTACGCTGTGACAGCCAAAAACGCGGGACTTGACGGAGTTGTCTGCTCACCGCTGGAAGCTGCCAAGGTGCATGAAACCTGCGGCAAAAACTTCCTTACGGTAACGCCGGGCGTCCGCTTTGCCGATGGGGATAAAGGCGACCAGAAACGCGTAATGACACCGGAACAGGCAAAATTTGCAGGTTCTGATTTCATAGTTGTAGGCAGACCGATAACGGCCGCGCAGGATCCTGTTACGGCATACAACCGCTGTGTAAAAGAATTTATCGGATAACAGGGAGGATATAAAAATGCAGAAAAAAATAGCAAAAGACCTGCTCTCAATCAAGGCGGTATTTTTCCGTCCGCAGGAACCGTTTACGTGGGCAAGCGGAATTAAAAGCCCAGTCTACTGCGACAACCGTCTGACGCTCACGGCACCCGAAGTGCGCATCGACATTGAAAACGGACTTGCGCAGCTTATAAAAGAAAACTATCCTGATGCCGAAGTGCTTATGGGAACATCGACAGCCGGAATTGCCCATGCAGCAATAACGGGATATCTGCTTAACATGCCTATGGGCTACGTCCGCAGCGGCGCAAAAGACCACGGCAGACAGAATCAGATAGAAGGAAGACTTGAACCGGGACAGAAGGTTGTCGTTGTTGAAGACCTTATCTCAACAGCAGGCAGCGTGCTTGAAGTTGTGAACGTCCTTCGCGAAGCAGGCGCTGAAGTGCTTGGCATTGCAAGCATATTTACCTATGGAATGAAAAAAGGACTTGATCGTCTTGCTGAGGCAAACGTGAAAAACGTATCGCTCACAAATTTTGACGTCATCGCCGAAGTTGCTGCCGAGGAAGGTTATATCAAACCTGAAGAAATAAAACAGCTTATTGCTTTTCGCAACAATCCCTCAGACGAAAGCTGGATTAAATAACGCTGAACGCTCAGGAAAACGTTCAATACTTTGCTCAGGAAAACGGCTGACGCCTCAGGAAACCGCAGACTGTGTCTGCTCAGCAAGTTCTTTAATGATTTTGCAGGACGAACGGCAGTGAGTGGTATGCTGAACGAGAAAACGAGTACTGTCTTGAGTCGATACGAATGCTATGTTGGTAACGCTGTGCTCAGGAAAGGCAAAAAAATGACAGGATTTGAAAAACTTTTAGTATGGCAGAAATCAAAAGAACTGTATCAAGAGGTTCTTGCTTGTTGATGTTTTGCCGTATATATACAAAAAAAGTCTTGGAGACCAAATGAGCAGGTCTGCCCTTTCTATTGCGTCAAATATTGCAGAGGGACGCGGCAGAGCGACAACAAAAGAGTATCTTCATTTTCTCCGAATAGCCAAGTCACTTGAAGAACTTAGATGTCAGCTGCAACTCTATGATGCTGCACAATATGATGTTAAGGACACTTACCAAAAAGCATGTTTATTATGTATTGAAGTCTCAAAAATGCTATATGTACTTATGAAACGGTTGAGAGAAAAACAGGTTAATTCCTCAGCAGAGACTCAAAAAAGTTAACGCCTTTGCTGAACGAGTGAAACGAGTGCTATCCTGAGTGAACGCAGTGAACGCTATACTGAATGAGCGGAGCGAATGTTATCCTAAATGAAATGTGAACTGTTTCCAAAATTTATATAGGGAGGAAAAATCATGCGCAGCATAATCGACGTACCCGATTTGTCGCTTGACGAGCTTGACGAGCTCATAAAAACAGCCTGCGACATTATCGAAAATCCAAAGAAATACAGCGAAATATGCCGCGGGAAAAAGCTTGCAACGCTTTTCTTCGAACCTTCAACGAGGACGCGCCTCAGCTTTGAAGCGGCAATGTACGAACTCGGCGGAAACGTAATCGGTTTTTCGGCGGCGAACAACTCCTCTGCCGCAAAGGGTGAAAGTGTTGCCGACACTGCAAAAACCGTCAGCTGCTATGCTGACATAATCGCAATGCGCCACCCAAAGGAAGGAGCGGCTCTTGTTGCAGCGAACAATGCCTCTGTTCCTGTTATCAACGCAGGAGACGGGGGACACTGCCATCCGACGCAGACGCTTGCCGACCTGCTTACGATACACCGCGAAAAAGGCGGCTTCAGCAACCTTACGATAGGACTGTGCGGAGACCTCAAATTCGGACGCACGGTACACTCTCTCATCAACGCAATGTCGCGCTACAAGGGAAACAACTTTGTACTCATCTCGCCGGAAGAACTAAAACTGCCGAGCTACGTCAAAAAAGACGTGCTTGCGAAGCGCGGTATCCCATACCGGCAGACGACAGACCTTGAAGGTACAATGCCGGAACTTGACATACTTTACATGACGCGCGTCCAGAGAGAACGCTTCTTTAATGAAGAAGACTATCTGCGCTTGAAAGACAGCTACATACTTACGCCGAAAAAACTGGCAAACGCGAAAAAAGACCTCTGCATAATGCACCCGCTGCCGCGCGTCAATGAAATCAGCGTTGCGATAGATGACGACCCGCGCGCCTGCTATTTCAAACAGGTGCTGAACGGCAAATACATGCGCATGGCGCTTATGCTGAAACTGCTCAAGGAGGCGGGAACATTATGAGGATAGACTCCATACGCAACGGAATAGTAATTGACCATATTACGGCAGGAAGAGGAATGAAACTTTACGAGCTGCTCGGGCTTGAAGAACTGGACTGCTCTGTGGCGATTATAAAAAATGCATACAGTGAAAAAAAAGGAAGAAAAGACATAATTAAAATAGATGCCGATATATCTGTCAACCTCGACGTAATCGGCTATGTTGACCCAACGGCGACCATAAACATTATCAAAGACGGAAAGCTTGCCGAGAAACACACGATAGGTACGCCGAAATTGCTCAAAAACGTTATCCGCTGCAAAAACCCGCGCTGTATCACAGGCACGGAACAGGAGCTTGACCACGTCTTCTACCTTGCGGACGAAGAAACGAAAACCTACCGCTGCAAATACTGCGAAACAAAAGCAAACTAAGCAGACGGACAAATACATAAACGGCTTGGGGAAATTCCCAAGCCGTTTTAATCTGTTCAGTTTCTTATGATGGCGAATAATGAATGACGACGGGGGAGCAGCGATCTAATAGCATCCCATGCCTTTTGCAAGGTTGACGATAAAGTCCTGAACGTTTGTCACAATGCCTTTTGCGGAGAGACTGCCTCGGTCTGCAAGTTTGTTGACCGTAAATTCGGCAATGTCTACGCAGTAGAAATAAATCTGCCTGATTGTTCCGTCGGGCATTACCCTGAATGACGGCGTCATGTTCCCGGTGGCAATGGTGTGCAGTGTTGTTGCCATACAGATTACCGTTGTTGCGCTGCGGATTTCGTCACGCATTTTTGCCGCTGCTTCGTACACGTTGCCGAAAACGGGAGGCAGAGGTCCGTCATCGCGTATAGAGCCTGCCAAAACATAGGGAACGCCGTATTTTTCGCAGCTGTATATTATTCCGTTGTCTATTTTTTCGGCTTCAATAAATTTCTTTACGGAGCCGTGAAATTTCACCCTGTTTATGGTGTCGAGGTGGTTGTAATGGCCGTTTGGAACGCTTTCCTGAGTGTAGACGTTCTGTCCGAGCGCCGTCTGCAGGTATGCTGCTTCAAGGTCATGCGTCGCAAGAGCGTTTCCGGACAGCAGAGCGTTGACGTAGCCGCCTGCGACAAGCCCCGCAAAAGCGCGCCGAGAGTCTGCGTCAAAGGCAAAGGCAGGTCCTATGACCCATACTGTTTTGCCGTATTTCTTTTCATGCTCCAACAGTTCGTACAGTTCATCGTAGTCGCGGGAGAATGCCGTTTCCCGCGAACGGTGGCGGCGGAATGAAAATACTTCACCGGTTGCTGATTCTTCATTAAAGCCGTTGGGATGTACGTAGATACCATCCTCGCAGTTTTCAGTTCGTCCTGTTGCGACAAGGTCGCCTGCTTTCAGCCAGCGCGGCTCCACAACGATTATTTCACCGTCTTTGTATACGGGAACGCAGTCCATGCGGCTTTCTTTTGCAAGCAGCCAGTTTTCCCCGACATGAAAATATTCGGGGAAAATGCTTAGGGCGTGAAAATTATCCGGTGCTGTTGCGTCAAACGGAGCAGGTTTGAATACTGCCTGCGGCGCGTTTTTAAATTTGTCTTCCGAAAAATCGGGAGCAGTATATTTCCTGAGTTCAAATGCCATGATTTAACCCTCCAAGTGAACCTTGTGCATGATTTTGTTCAATAATTGTAACCGAAATTAAAGCGGTTAGCAATCAAAAAACGACAGTGAAGGATAGCGCAAGTTTTATTGCCGCTTTTTGAATTTTTTCTGCAAAAATACTTGCATTTTTCAGAATTGCGTATATAATAACCAAGCTTGGACTCAAGACAGCTGGTGCGCGATGAGCGCTCAATATCCCGCCGAGGTCTGGTAAAAGGCGTATTTATGTATGTTTACGGCTTCCGGACTCACTTGAGCAGCGGAAGCCGGTTTTTATTTTGCCGGCATCCGACACAACAACACAGGAGGTGAAAATCGAATGCCGACACAAGCAAAACGCGAAAACATTGACGAACTCGTTGGACTTCTTAAAAAGACTAATGCAGTTTACATCGTTGAATACCGCGGACTTACGGTTGCACAGAGCACGGCTCTCCGCAAAAGCATCCGTGAAGCAGGCGGCGAAATGAAGGTTTGCAAAAACACTCTCATGCGTATCGCACTCAAAGAGAACGATATGATAACCGCTCCTGAAATCGACTTTGGCCCCAACGGTTACGTGCTCTCGTACGGAGACGCATCAGCAGTTGCCAAAGCAATCCGTGATTTCGCAAAAGTAAAAGAAAACGCAGCGTTGATCGTCAAAGGCGGAATTTTCGAAGGCAGAGTCATTTCAAAAGCAGAAGTCTTTGCAATCGCAGACATCCCGCCGCGCGAAGTTCTTCTCGGAATGGCAGTACGCGCCATGGCTTCCCCGCTTCAGGGACTGGTCAACGTGCTTTCAGGCCCTGCAAGAGGACTTGTTACCGCCCTTTCAGCAATCAAGGACAAAAAAGAAAACGCAGCATAATGCTCAAAGCCGCATAGCGGCGTAAACAACAAACAAAAAATTAATTTTGGAGGAATTTATTATGACAAAAGAAGAAATCATCAGCGCAATAGAATCAATGTCAGTTCTCGAACTTTCAGATCTCGTTAAAGAACTCGAAGACAAGTTCGGCGTTTCAGCAGCAGCACCGGTAATGGCAGTAGCAGCAGGCGCACCGGCGGCAGCAGGCGCAGCGGCAGAAGAAGAAAAATCAGAATTCAACGTTGAACTCACAGAGTTCGGCGCAAAGAAACTTGATGTCATCAAAGTTGTCCGCGAAATCACGGGACTCGGCCTCAAAGAAGCCAAAGACCTTGTTGACGGTGCACCGAAAATGGTCAAAGAAGGCGTAGCCAAAGAAGAAGCCGAAGAGATGAAAAAGAAACTCGAAGAAGCAGGAGCAAAGGTTACCCTTAAGTAATTTTCCCATTATTGCAGGCAAAAACCCCCGAATTTGGGGGTTTTTGTTTTTTATAATGTTTTTTTTCGTTCTTTTTTCTCTTAAAAAATTTGTTGTTTCGTCAGTATTTTTAGTATAAAGTTATAATTTGAAAGGTTTTTTGTCAAAACTTTCGTATTTATTAAATATAATAAGTTTTTTACACAAAAAGATTGACATTCCAATGGTTTCAGAGTATTATTTGCCCGTTGTAAAGAAGTACAGCGCCGGAAGGAAAGGAGACCCGTTATGACAGGAAGATTCAGCAGCGTTCTCGTTATAGTCGTTGTTATTATTTTGGCGGGTCTGCTTGGATGATCGGCGTTTTGTTTTTTCGCTTTAATCCAAGCCGGCCCAAACAGAGAGGGTCGGCTTGATTTTTATCCGTAAAACAGAGAAGCTTCGCGCAGTCTGACTTACATGAAATTTACAGCGGCGCGGAATGCTTGCAGAGGAGTGATTGCTATGTCGAGTACCTTCAGTATTTTGTCGCAGGACCAGCCCGGAGTTCTGATGCGTATTGCGGCTCTTATTTACCGCCGTGCGTACAATATTGTCAGTTTGTCTGTCTCTCCCACGGAGGAAGACGGAGTTTCACGTTTTACAGTTGTTGTTGACGGTGAACCGAGGATATGCGAGCAGGTTCGCAAGCAGCTGGAAAAACTTACAGAGGTTATTTCGGTAACCGATTTGACACGCGACGGCAATGCGGTTGAGCGCTATCTGAAGCTTATTAAAGTTAAAGCGCCGCAGAGCTCAAGATCGGATATTTTCCAGACGGCGGAGATTTTCCGCTGCCGCGTTGTCGATCTTGGTTCTTCTACCCTGACGCTTGAAGTTACGGGAGCGAAATCAAAGGTTGAAGCGTGTATAAAGGCTTTACAGCCGTTCGGCATAGTCGAAACTGCCGGAAGCGGACAGGTGTCCGTTGCCAGAAGCGGCTTTGATGAGGAATAGGAGGAAGTTATGTCCAATACGTTTTGTATTTATTCAGAAGACCAGCCCGGTGTACTCAGCAGGGTTGCCGCACTTATTTACCGCAGAGGGTATAATATTATAAGCATTGCTGCGGGTCCTACGGAGGTTAAGGGCGTTTCGCGCTATACGCTGGTTTTTGACGGCGAGGAATCAACCTACGACCAGGTGCAGAAACAGCTGCAGAAACTGGCAGAGGTTATTTCCGTGCGCAATCTTACGCGCGAAGGCAATACGGTAGAGCGCTATTTGAAGCTTATTAAGGTTAAAGCGCCTGTTTCAAAGCGTCCGAGCATTTTCCAGACGGCAGAAGTTTTCCGCTGCCGCGTTGTGGATATAGGCGCAGATACAATTTCTTTTGAAGTAACAGGTTCGGAATCAAAGGTTGAAGCCTGTCTTGCAGCCTTGGAACCTTACGGCATAGTTGAAACCGCGGGAAGCGGACAGGTGTCGCTTGCAAGAAGCGGACTGAAAAGCAATAAAGACAAATAACGTGTGATTTCACACCAAAAATAAGCATTTTTTAATGCATTTCAAAACAAAGGAGTGTTGTACAATGGCAGCAAAAGCATATTACGACCGCGATGCAGACCTTAATTTTCTTAACGGAAAGACCATAGCCGTCCTCGGCTACGGAAGCCAGGGTCACGCGCACGCACAGAACCTCCGCGACAGCGGGGCAAAGGTTATTATCGGACTTCGTCCGACAAGCAAATCGGTAGAGGTTGCGAAAAACGACGGGTTTGAAGTCTACACGGTTGCCGAAGCCTCAAAGCTTGCAGACGCAATCATGTTCCTTATCCCTGACCATCTCCAGGCAGCGGCCTACAAAGCAGAAGTGGCGCCGAACATGAAAGAAGACGCAATTCTTATGTTCGCGCACGGCTTTGCAATTCATTTCGGGCAGATTCAGCCCGGCGCCAAACATGACGTTGTTATGGTTGCGCCCAAAGGCCCCGGACATATTGTCCGCCGCACCTATACGGAAGGACAGGGCGTTCCCTGCCTTATCGCAATCCAGCAGGATGCTTCCGGACATGCCAAGGATTTCGCCCTTGCCTATGCTTCAGGTATCGGCGGAGGCCGCGCAGGCGTTATTGAAACAACGTTCCGCGAAGAGACGGAAACAGACCTTTTCGGCGAACAGGCAGTACTTTGCGGCGGTGTCTGCGAGCTTATGAAACAGGGCTTCAATACGCTTGTCGAAGCCGGTTATCAGCCGGAAATGGCATATTTTGAATGCATGCACGAAATGAAGCTTATTGTTGATATGATCAACGAAGGCGGTATGAGCTGGATGCGCTATTCCATCTCAGATACGGCAAAATACGGCGATATGATTACAGGACCGAAGGTTATCAACGAACAGTCGCGCAAGGCTATGAAAGAAGTTCTGAGAGACATTCAGGACGGAACCTTTGCACGCGACTGGCTGCTTGAAAACCAGTCAGGCAGACCGCGCATGAAGGTTTGGACAAAAGCAATCCGCAAGGAACTGCACGAAAAAGTCGGACAGCAGCTCCGCTCGATGATGCCCTGGATGGCAAAAAAAGAAGCACCGGAATATTAATTTAATTTTATTTTTTACTTTGCGGAAGCCGGAAACGGCTTCCGCAAAACTCAAAATTTCACAGCTTGGGATCTGCATAAGACATTGAAAATTAAACTGTAATATATTTTTATGGTTTTTAATATAAATTCTTTAAAATATAAATTCAGGGAGTGTGCAAAATGGGTGAAAAATTAACCGGAGCGCAGATACTTGTAAAATCGCTTGAAGCCGAAAAGGTAAGCACAATTTTCGGGCTGCCAGGCGGACAGGTTATACCGCTTTACAACGCACTTTACGATGCAAAATTCAACAATATTCTTGTACGCCACGAACAGGCGGCTGCGCATGCCGCGGACGGTTATTCGCGCGCAAGCGAAAGAGTCGGCGTGTGTATAGCGACTTCAGGCCCCGGCGCCACAAATCTTGTTACCGGAATCGCAACTGCCTACATGGATTCAGTGCCTATGGTTGCCATTACCGGTCAGGTGCCTGTCACCGTTCTCGGCACTGACGCTTTCCAGGAAGCGGACATTATAGGCGGGACGATGTCCTTTATCAAGCACAGCCTGCAGATACACAATCCGAACGATATTCCGGCAATGATAAAGAAAGCTTTTTACATTGCTTCTACCGGCCGCCCAGGTCCTGTGCTTGTTGATTTGCCCTCCAACGTTCAGACGGCAGAGGGCGAATTTGTGTGGCCGAAGAAACTCTCGCTTCCCGGCTACCATCCTGACGAGCTGAATAATCTTGACAAGCTTGACGAAGCGGTTTCCGCTCTTGAAAAAGCGAAACGTCCAGTTATTTACGCAGGCGGCGGCGTTCTTCGTTCGCATGCTTCAAAACAGCTTTCGGCAATAGCCAAACAGCTCAACGCGCCCGTGGTAACGACGCTTATGGGCAAGGGCGCACTTCCCGAATCACATCCGCACGTTCTCGGCATGGCAGGAATGCACGGTGTTCCTGTATCAAACCGTGCTCTTCAGGCGGCGGACGTAATCCTTGCAATAGGCACGCGTCTCAGCGACAGAACGACGGGCAGTTCCGAAACCTTTGCTCCCAAGGCAAAAATTATTCATATTGACAGAGACCCGGCGGAAGTCGACAAACGCATTGTTACAGACATTTGGCTTATCGGCGACGCAGGAAAAGTTCTCGGCACGCTTTCAAAAGCTCTTACCCCGAAAATCCCTGAAAGGAAAGAATGGTATGCTTTCCTTGACAAAATTAAAAAGAAAGAACCTATGCCGCAGCAGGCTTTCCCCGGTGCAATAACGCCGTGGCAGGTGCTTGAAACGCTTAACGAAGTTACAAAAGGCGATATTACGCTCACGACCGAAGTCGGACAGCACCAAATGTGGGCGGCGCAATATTTCCGCGTGGAAGAACCCAACCATTTCATAACCTCGGGCGGACTTGGAGCCATGGGCTTTGGTTTCCCTGCGGCCATGGGCGCTCATTTTGCCAGACCTGACAGGCCTGTGGTCTGCATAGCGGGCGACGGAAGTTTTATGATGAACATACAGGAACTGGACACCTGCGCACGCTACAATATCCCCGTAAAGGTATTTGTCCTCAACAACTCATGCCTCGGTATGGTTCGCCAGTGGCAGGAGCTGTTCTATGATAACCGCTATTCCTCAACACTTTATCCGCAGGATCCTGACTTTGTCAAAATTGCGGAAGGTATGGGCGCAAGCGGCTTGCGCGTCGAAAAACCGGAGCAGGTTAAGGAAGCGATAGAAAAAGCTCTGAAAATTGACGGCCCAGTGGTTGTTGATTTTAAAATACCTCAGGAAGCATGTGTCTTCCCGATGGTTCCTTCAGGCGGCTGCATCAGCGATATGATATTCTCAAAATAACAGCTGTTCTTTTTACCGAAGCAGTACTTGGCAAAATCCGCGATATAAATTACTGACAGAAAGAGGCGTATAAAAATGATCAGCGATCAGGCAAAAAAAGGTTTTCAGAGAGCACCGCACCGTTCGCTTTTAAAAGCTGCAGGTTACACAGACTGGGAAGTTGACCGCCCGTGGATAGGCATAGCTAATGCCTACAATGCGATAATTCCCGGACACGTACATCTCCGCCAGCTTACCGAAGCGGTAAAAGCAGGAATTTACGCAGCAGGAGGACTTCCGATAGAATTCCCTGTAATAGGTGTCTGCGACGGTATCGCAATGAACCACGAGGGAATGAAATTCTCGCTGCCCAGCCGCGAACTCATAATGGATTCAATTGAAGTTATGGCGAAAGCTCACGCTTTTGACGGACTTGTACTTATACCGAACTGTGACAAAATAGTTCCGGGTATGGCTATGGCGGCGGCCAGGCTTAATATTCCGTCCGTAGTAGTTTCCGGAGGCCCTATGATGACAGGAAAACTGCGTGGGAAAACGCTTGACCTCAACAGCGTATTTGAAGCGGTAGGAAGCTGCTCGGCAGGCAAAATCAGCGAAGACGAACTTCACGCTGTCGAAGCAAACGCTTGCCCGGGCTGCGGAAGCTGCTCCGGAATGTTCACCGCCAATACAATGAACTGCATGATGGAAGTTCTCGGACTTGCGCTTCCCGGCAACGGAACAATTCCTGCCGTTCATGCAGGCCGTATCCGTCTTGCAAAAGACGCGGGCAGAGCGGTAATGAAAATGATTGAGAAAAATATCCGTCCGCGCGACATACTTACAGAACAGGCGTTTGAAAACGCTGTTGCCGTTGATCTTGCGCTCGGCGGTTCTACGAACACAACGCTTCATCTCCCTGCAATCGCATGGGCAGCGGGACAGAAAATTACGCTTGACCTTTTCAACACTCTCGGCGAAAAGGTTCCTCATGTCTGCTCAATGAGCCCGGGCGGGGCTTCGCATCTTGAAGACCTGTGGCAGGCGGGCGGCGTTCAGGCGCTTATGAAACAGCTGCTTGACGCAGGGCTTATCCACGGGGAACCGATTACGGTTACGGGAGAAACCGTTGCCGAAAACGTTAAAGACTGCAAGGTTGCCGACACGGAAACAATACGCCCGCTGGATAATCCGTATCATGCAAAAGGCGGTCTTGCCTTTATGAAAGGCACGCTTGCGCCTCTCGGAGCCATTGTCAAACAGGCAGCCGTTGCGCCTGAAATGCTGGTGCACGAAGGTCCTGCACGCGTGTTTGAATGTGAGGAAGACGCAAGCCGCGCAATTCTTGCCAACGAAATTAAAGACGGAGACGTTGTTGTAATCCGCAACGAAGGGCCTAAAGGAGGCCCCGGAATGCGTGAAATGCTTACGCCGACCTCTGCGATAATGGGACAGGGCAAAGGCGGAACAGTTGCTCTTATTACGGACGGACGTTTCTCCGGCGCTACGCGCGGCGCTTCCATAGGCCACGTATCGCCTGAAGCCTGCGCAGGAGGTCCAATTGGGCTTGTCGAAGAAGGAGACATTATTTTCATTGATATTCCCAACAAACGTCTTGACCTTAAAGTGAGTGAAGAAGAACTTGCAAAACGCAGGGAAAAATTTGTACCTAAAGTACAGGAAACGAACAGCGTATTCCTCAACCGCTACCGCGCACACGCGACAAGCGGCGTTGAAGGCGCTGTACTGAAATAAGTCTCCGGTTGTACGCCGAGTGTTTTTAGTTTAAGCAGAGTACGGCGGGCTGAAACAAAGAACTGCAATACACCAAAGCCTTGGGGGATTCCCGAAGGCTTTGGCTGTCATACAAATATAAACTGTTGAAAAATCAGCCGAAATATTTTAAAATCGGCTGACAGAAGCCGGCGGTTTTTATCACCGGCAGCTGGTATTTACAATATGAAACGGACGGGTAAAAATGAGAAGAATTAAGCTGAACGACATAACCCTCAGAGATTACGTTGCAAATCACGGCAATACGCTGAGTTTTAAAGAGGTAGTAGAGATTGCGAAGACGCTTGACAAGCTTCGCATTGATACAATTGGATTGCCTACAATAGAAAACGTAAAAGTCGGTTCCCTGCTTATTCACACCATTACCGCTGCCGTTTCATACAGTGTGGTTTCAATGCCCACAGGAACAACGGACGAATCTTTGAAACTGGCGTGGGATGCCGTATGCGGAGCAAAACATCCTAGGCTCTATCTTGAACTGCCCGTTTCCACTGTCCAGATGGAATTTATGAGCCACAAACGTCCGGACAAACTGCTTGAGATTATCACCGACATAATCGGCAAAGCCAAAAAACTTTGCAATGACGTGGAATTTTCCGCGCTTGACGCTACGCGCGCCGATTTTGATTTCATTGTCTCAGCGATAAAGAAAGCAATAGAAGCCGGTGCAAACACCGTTACAATCTGTGACACTGCCGGAAATATGTTCCCGCAGGAATTTAAGGCGTTTATTGAAAAGCTGTATGAAGCAGTTCCGGAGCTAAAAAACGTATGCCTTGCCGTACGTTGTGCGGACACGCTTTCCATGGCGGCGGCAAATGTTTTTGCCGCATTCGAATGCGGCGCTGGAGAGGCATGCGTCCTTGCAAACGCAGGTCCTTCTCCGTCGGCTGAGGAAGTTGTGAAAATTCTTACTGTGCGCAGCGAGCTCTGCGGACTTTCAAGCGGCGTAAAAATGACCGAACTGAACCACGGAATGCAGCAGATAGCATGGATAGCACGTTCCAAAAAAACAAAAGAGGAAACAATGTTCAATATAGGAAATGCGGCGGGACAGGGAGAAATTCTGCTGCACGCCGGAGACGACCTTCCGACAGTTGCTAAAGCCGTTAAAAAACTCGGTTACGAACTCTCTGACGAAGACATTGCAAAGGTGTTTGAAAGCTTTAACGCAGCAGTTTCAAAAAAATCTGTCGGTACCAAAGAACTTGAGGCGATTATTGCTTCATCGGCAATGCAGGTACCACCTGTCTACAAGCTTAAAGATTATGTCGTCAACTGCGGAAACTGCATAAGCGCGTCTGCCGTGGTTCACATGCTCAGGGACGGCAAAGAGCTGCAGGGAATGGCAGTCGGAGACGGTCCTATAGATGCCGCAATTCTTGCCATAGAGCAGATAACGGGACATCACTACGAAGTGGACGATTTCCAGATTCAGGCAGTCACCGAAGGACGTGAAGCCTTCGGTTCAACGCTGATAAAGCTGCGTTATGAAGGCAGGCTTTATTCGGGAACGGGCATTTCTACAGACATTCTCGGCGCTTCTCTCGGTTCCTACATGAACGCGCTGAACAAGATTGCCTTTGAGGAGGCGCACAACTAAATGAAGCTCTCTTTCTCCACCTGCGGCTGGTCGTCAAAAAACTGGACGGAGCTTTGTCTGCTTGCGGCGGAAACAGGCTTTGACGGCATTGAAATTCATGAGCAGTGGCAGCCGGTTTATTCCGGAAGCAAGCTGCTGGAACCTGCCGTGACAAATGCCGCCTACAGGGAGCTGCTTGAAAAAAAGCTGACGATACCCTGTCTTGACCTGCACTGCGACATCGCAGACGCGTCAAAGAAAAAAGAAACGCTGAAAACAGTTTCAGACGCGCTTACTGCCGCCAAAAAACTTCATGTGCCCAATCTGCGTCTTGCCGCGTACAGCTGCGGAGAAAATACGGATGCAGCCGTATCGGAGATTATTGCAGAGCTGCTGCCGGAAGCAAAACAGACAGGCGTTGCCCTGCTTGTTGAAACAATAGGCGCGTACGCTGATACCGTACGGCTTTGCGCCCTGCTGGACTCCTTTGCGGATGACAGGCTTGGCGCGGTATGGGATATTAACCACACGTGCCGCGATGCCGGCGAGCGTCCTGCCGACACGGTAAAACGTCTCGGTGCCTACATTAAACACGTTCATCTGAAAGATTCCTCTGCGGCTGAAAACGGAGAAATTATATACAATCTGATAGGCGAGGGCACGCTCCCGATAGGAGACGTTATGCGCGCTCTCTACTCCATAAACTATGACGGCTTTATCTCGCTGGAGTGGAAACCGTTCTGGGACGAAACGGAGCTTGAGCTTGAGCTTGTCGCGCTGCATTTTATAAACCACATTAAAAAATACGGCGACACGGCACGACAGACAAAAAAGCTGCGTCTTTACGAGAACAAGACTGGCACGGGCAAATTCCCCTGGCAGAAAGACAAACTTATAGACTGTACCTTTGGCAGGGTGCTCGACAAAATGGTCGAAGAATTTCCCGACCAGTACGCATTCAAATACACAACGCTCGATTACACGCGCACCTACGGGGAATTCCGCGAAGACGTGGACGAATTCGCGCGTGTGCTTGTTTCGCTCGGGGTAAAGCCCGGCAGCCACGTTGCAGTCTGGGCGACAAACCTTCCGCAGTGGTACATCACCTTCTGGGCTGCCGTAAAAATTGGTGCTGTGCTCGTTTCTGTCAACACGGCGTACAAAATAGCGGAAGCGGAATATCTTTTCCGCCAGTCGGATACGCACACGCTTGTTATGATTGAAGGCTACAAGGATTCAAACTACAAAGAAATTATGCAGGAGCTTTGTCCGGAGCTTGCGGCAACAAAGCCCGGCGAGCCTCTTGCCGCGAAACGGCTTCCGTTCCTGCGCAACATAATCACCGTCGGTTTCCGCATGAACGGCGCGCTGACCTGGGAAGAGTCGCTTGAACGCGCTGAGCTCGTACCTCAGGAAGAAATACAGCGCATGGCAAACGCGGTCAACGTACATGACGTCTGCAATATGCAGTACACGTCGGGAACCACGGGCTTCCCCAAGGGAGTCATGCTTACGCACTACAACGTGGTCAACAACGGCAAATGCATAGGCGACAGAATGGACCTCTCCACGGCAGACCGCATGATGATACAGGTTCCCATGTTCCACTGCTTCGGAATGGTGCTGGCAATGACCGCCTCCATGACGCACGGCGCGACACTTTCGCCGCTGCCCTACTTCTCCACGCGCGCGTCGCTTGCCTGTATCAACCAGGAAAAAATCACCTGCTTCCACGGTGTTCCGACAATGTTTATAGCAATGCTGGAGCACCCTGACTTTGAAAAAACAGACTTCAGCTTCATACGCACCGGAATTATGGCGGGAAGCCCCTGCCCGATTTCGAAAATGCGCGACGTTGTAGACAAAATGAACATGAAAGAAATTACGATAGTCTACGGCGAAACGGAAGCATCCCCCGGCTGTACCATGTCGGCGGCAGATGACCCTCTTGAAGTTCGTGTAGCCACTGTCGGCAAACCGCTTCCCGAAATAGAATGCCGCATAGTAAATCCTGCAACGGGAGAACCGCTTCCCGACGGCGAAACGGGAGAATTCGTTGCTCGCGGCTACAACATAATGAAGGGCTATTACAAAATGCCGGAAGCAACGGCGGAAGCCGTTGACGAGGAAGGCTGGCTGCACACGGGCGACCTTGCCTGCCGCACGCCGGAGGGCAATTACCGGATTACGGGCAGACTGAAAGATATGATTATCCGCGGCGGAGAAAATATTTATCCGAAAGAAATAGAGGAATTCCTCTATACGCATC
Source organism: Synergistaceae bacterium (assembly GCA_045642965.1). Classification (GTDB taxonomy): domain Bacteria; phylum Synergistota; class Synergistia; order Synergistales; family Synergistaceae; genus Equadaptatus. The sequence continues at coordinate 36,265 of JAZUJX010000021.1, forward strand.
CAAAAGTCAAAGACGTGCAGGTCATCGGCGTTCCTGACGAAGGGCTTGGCGAAGAAATCATGGCGTGCATAATCCTTAAAGAGGGTGCTGAAGCAACGGAAGAAGAAATCAAAAAATACGTTGCGGCGCACATGGCAAAACACAAGGTTCCGCGTTACGTCAGCTTCATGACAGAATTTCCGATGAATGTCGCCGGAAAAATACTGAAATACCAGATGCGCAAAGACGCTGTTGAAAAGCTCGGACTTGAAAAAGCAGCCGGAATAAAAACAGCATAATTCATATAAAACAAATTGCCAAAAAATAAAACGCCCGAGAGGTGACAGACATGAAACGGAACAGAGAACTTGCCGTAATGGACGGAAACGAGGCTGCAGCATACATAGCCTACGCATTTACTGAAATCGCAGCCATATACCCCATAACACCATCTTCGCCGATGGCGGAAAAAACTGACGTATGGTCGGCAAACGGAAAGAAAAATATTTTCGGCCAGCCGGTCACGCTTGTTGAAATGCAGTCGGAGGCAGGCGCAATAGGCGCCGTTCACGGAGCTCTTGAAACAGGCGCCCTTGCAACGAGTTTTACGTCATCGCAGGGGCTTATGCTTATGATACCTGTCATGCACCGCATTTCAGGACAGCGCCATCCTGCGGTTCTCCACGTTGCAGCGCGGACTGTCGGCACTCATGCGATGTCGATTTTCGGCGACCATTCCGACGTCATGAACTGCCGCCAGACAGGCTGGGCGCAGCTCTGCTCAGGTTCCGTGCAGGAAGTCATGGACCTTGCGGCGGTTGCCCATCTTGCGGCAGTTAAAGGCCGCATACCGTTCATGCACTTCTTTGACGGATTCCGTACCTCTCACGAAATAGACAAAATTGAAAAACTGGAATATTCCGAGCTTGCACCGCTGCTTGACCGCGAAGCGCTTGCGCTGTGGCGTGCCAACGCGCTGAATCCGGAACACCCCGTGCTTCGCAGCACTGTTCAGAACCCTGACGTTTATTTCCAGGTGCGCGAAGCAAACAACCGCTTCTACGACGAGCTTCCCGACATAGTGGAAGACTATCTTGCGCAGATAAGCGACATCACGGGGCGCGAATACCACCTCTTCAACTACTACGGAGACCCGCTTGCGGAAGACGTCATCGTCGCCATGGGCTCTGTTTCCTCAACAATCAAAGAAACAGTTGACTGGCTTAACTCAAAGGGACGCCGCGTCGGCTTCCTCCAGGTTCACCTCTACCGTCCGTTCTCAATACGCCACTTTATTGAAGCGCTCCCGAACAGCACGCAGCGCATAGCCGTTCTCGACCGCTGCAAAGAAATGGGCGCAGCCCGCCAGCCGCTCTATCAGGACGTATGCGCCGCGTTTAACGGAACAGGGCTTATGGTGGACATAATCGGCGGACACTACGGACTTTCCTCAAAAGACACAGACCCGGCGCAGATAATCGCAGTCTATGACAACCTTGCGGCGCCAAGACCCAAAAACGGCTTCACAATCGGCATAGAAGATGATATCACGGGACATTCCCTTGACAGCCATTACGCTGTATATCCCGACGCGCCGAAGCAGCACAGCTTCAAATTCTGGGGACTGGGCGGCGACGGAACCGTAGGCGCAAACAAAAACACGGTGGACATAATCGCTGACAACACGGACAAATACGGACAGGCTTATTTTGAATATGATGCCAAAAAATCGCTCGGCGTCACAATCTCGCACCTGCGCTTCAGCGACGAACCTATACGCTCAGCGTACCTTGTCCGTCAGGCAGACTTCGTTGCGGCGCACAACAAAGCCTACGTGCTCCAGGACTTTGACGTTGCAGGCGAGCTCCGTTACGGAGGCACCTTCCTGCTCAACTGCAGCTGGAAATCTGAAGAACTCGACAAAATGCTCCCTGCGAAAGTCAAACGCACCCTTGCGGAGCGCAGAGCGCAGTTCTACATAATAGACGCGACGGAAATCGCGCAGCGCCACGGACTCGGAAATCACGTCAACATACCGCTTCAGTCGGCATTCTTCCACCTTGCGGACGTAATACCGGTTGAAAAAGCGGTTGAATACATGAAAAAAGCTATTGAAAAAACCTACTTTGCCAAAGGCGACAAAGTCATAGCGCAAAACATTGCCGCAATCGAAGACGGCGGCAAATGCCTTGTTAAGGTTGAAATTCCCGAAAGCTGGAAAACAGCGGAAGACGTGCCTGCTCCACGCAGTAAAGACAGCGTTCCTCCGATAGTCCGCAATATGCTTGACCCAATTAACGTTCAGAAAGGCGACAAGCTGCCGGTCAGCACATTCCTCGGCTATGAAGACGGAACAATAGAGCTCGGGCTCACGGCATACGAAAAACGCTGCGTTGCAACGCAGGTGCCTGAATGGGATCTTGAAAAATGTATCCAGTGCAACCGCTGCTCGCTCGTCTGTCCGCACGCTGCAATCCGTCCGTATCTTCTTAATGAAGAAGAAGCGGCAAATGCTCCTGCCGGAATGCTTAAGAAAAAGGCACTCGGCAAATTACCTGACATGCAGTTCTCCCTGCTGATAAGCAAAGAAGACTGCACAGGCTGCGGAAGCTGTGCCGCCTCATGTCCGGCGAAAGAAAAAGCGCTGAAAATGATACCGTTCGGCGAATCAAAATCAACTCAGGAAGAATGGCAGTACGGACTTAATCTGTCTGACAAAAACGTACCTGACCGTTACACGGTGAAAAACAGCCAGTTCTACACGCCGCTGCTTGAATTTTCCGCCGCGTGTGCAGGCTGCGGCGAGACGCCGTATGCCAAGCTTCTGACGCAGCTCTTCGGCGAACGCGTCTACTGGGCAAACGCAACGGGCTGTTCGCAGGCCTGGGGCGGTGCAATGCCCGGCATACCCTACACTAAAAACAAACAGGGCTGCGGACCTGCATGGAGTAACTCCCTTTTTGAAGACAACGCCGAATTCTGTCTCGGCATGAGCCTGTCCGTCCGCCAGCAGAGAGACGCGCAGAAGCTGAGAGCAGACAGACTGCTTGAGCTCGGCGGAAACGCACCCGAAAAAGAAATTAAGGAATGGCTTGACGCTTTTGACAAATTCGAACAGTCAAAGGCAGCAGGCGACAGGCTTGCGGAAGCGCTTGAAGCAAAGCTTGGAACGCTTGACGGCGAAAGCAGACAGCTTGCCGAAGAAATGCTTCTGAACAAAGACCAGTTTTCAAAGAAAACCTTCTGGATGTATGGAGGCGATGGCTGGGCGTATGACATAGGCTTCGGCGGACTTGACCACGTGCTTGCAAGCGGACAGAACGTCAACGTATTTATAGTTGACACGGAAGTCTACTCCAACACGGGCGGACAGTCGTCAAAAGCAACGCCTCTCGGCGCTGTTGCCCAGTTCTGTAAATCCGGCAAAGTCACGGGCAAAAAAGATCTGGGCGCGATATTCATGACCTATGGCAGCGTCTACGTTGCCCAGGTTGCAATGGGCGCAGACCCTGCGCAGCTTGTGAAAGCGATAAAAGAAGCGGAAGAATACGACGGACCTTCAATAATCATCTCCTATGCGCCCTGCGTTGCACACGGCATAGTGCGCGGCATGAGCAGCACGCAGGAAGAAATGAAACGTGCCGTTGAAGCAGGCTACTGGACGCTTTACCGCTACAACCCGCAGCTTGAACAGCCGCTGACGATAGACTCAAAAGCTCCCGTTCTGCCCTACGAGGAATTCCTTGACGGCGAAGTGCGCTACAACTCCCTGAAGCGCACCTTCCCCGACAACGCGGAAAAGTTCTTCAAAAAAGCAGCGGAAGACGCGGCGAAGAAATACGAAAAATACGCGAAAATGGAAAAGAACCAGTAAAGCGTCAAAGAATATACAAAACCTGTATTAAAAAATCTCCCCGAACGGGGAGATTTTTTATTGCGGCAGTGTCCTGCTAAATAATCTAAACGCACATAAACATTGATAAATACTAAACGAATCATGTTTTTACAAGCAGATTGCAGTAGAAAATATGCCGAATATAATGCGTATTAAGATATTGACCATCCCTGATTATCTTTTTTGAAAATCTTCAAACTTCAGCCTTTCATACACTGTTTTTTGTGGTAAAATTATCTGCGTTCCAAGTTTAGAAAGGATGCTTTACCAATGCTGCGACCGGGTTTACAGTGTACAGAAGAATTTACGGTAACGGAAACAATGACGGCCGAGAACATTGGAAGCGGAACACTCAACGTTCTTGCTACTCCGGTTCTCGTTTCCTTTATGGAAAAGAGTGCATGGAAAAGTGTAGCCGGTGTGCTTTCCGAAAACCAGACAACGGTTGGGAGCGGTCTTGAAATAGTTCACTCCTCTCCGACACCGGTCGGAATGAAAGTCAGATGCGAAAGCGAACTGCGTCACGTTGACGGAAAAAACCTGCTCTTTATCATAACGGCTTATGATGAAGCAGGCGAAATCGCGAGAGCGAAACATGAACGTTACATAGTTGACAGTGAACAGTTCCTCACAAAAGTCACATTAAAACTTGAAGAGCTGCAGAAAAACGGCAGATAGAATCCTGCAGCGTAAATAAACAAAACATGATGTACAGGCGGCCATATTCACGGCCGCTGTTTTTTTGCCAAAAGCATCGCAGTAATTTTTATATTATATATAGAAGGAAAAAATACGGAAAAAATTACCTGAAAAAGTTTGCTTGAAAACAATCCCTTACAGAACCTTAGCGGCTTGTTGAGAAACATTCACTTGTAAAACTTATAAAGCCTGTAAAAATTTTTAAGCACTGTGAAACAAAAGCAGGTTTTTTGAAAAAGATCTTCCTTAAACAAACCTTATACAGAATTTCGTAATGTCTGAGTATCAAAATTGAAGTGTGAGCACACCTGAAAAAATATAAATTCTCTTTCGTACACTCCGGGGTTTTGCGAAATTCAATCCGGCGGGAAAAGTCCGTTTTTGATCTCCGAAGTATATACAGCGTCTGTCGTTGAAAATTGCCGAAGCGTGTGACAGTGCGCTCCGGCAGTTTTGTATAAAAATATTTTCCGCTGCAGAAAAGTGTTAGAAAGAGAAAAACAGCTAAGCAAAGACAGAATTGCAAAATTATTGGTCAATAAAAATCAATAGTATTGTACGTAACTGTCAGGGTAGGAAATTACGGCTGCTTTTTATCGGGCTGTACCGCAAATCTGCCGGCATGAAATTAAGTATTTTTACTCTATCCTCATAAAACAGCTTTGATAAACTGTTCTATAATATAGGAAGGAAAAATAAAGATACAGAACAGGGGCGTAAGAATGCTTGACTTCAAGGCGATAGAACTTGCAGACGTAAGAAATTTTATGAAACACTGGGAACTGACGGCGCAGCGCTCGTCAGACTACTGCTTCCCCATACTGTGGGGCTGGGCGGCAGACTACGGCTACCAGACGGCAATAGACAAAACGGACGACCTGTTCTGGATCAGGCAGACGCTTCCTGACATCTACAATCTTGCTCCGGTAGGAAACTGGCAGCGTGATGACTGGAAACAGCTCCTCTGCAAATATTTCGGCGGCAAAGCTGTATTTTGGCTTGTGCCCGAAGAACTTGCGGCAATATGGCAGGCGCAGCTCGGCAGCGCAGCAATGCTTGAAGAAGAGCGCGACAACTGGGAATATCTTTACGACATTCATGAGCTTGCAGAACTTGCCGGCGGCAAATACATAAAAAAACGCAACAGAGTCAACCACTTCAAAAAGAACTACAACTACAAATATCTGCCTCTGACACTTGAAAACAGGGAGGCGGTAATGGAATTTCAGCAGCGCTGGCTTGCCGAAAGCGAAGGCTATCTTCCCGGCATCAGACAGGAACACAACTGCATAATGCGCATACTCAACAGCTGGGGAGAAGTGCCGCATCTGCGCGGCGGCATAATTGAAGTCAGCAGAAACATAGCTGCGTACACAATAGGGGAACTGACAGGAAACTCTGTACTGATACATTTTGAAAAAGCACTGACGGAATACAACGCCGGTTATCAGGTCATTAATCAGGAATTTCTGCAGCATCTGCTTAAAGAGAAACCGGAGCTTCTGACAGTCAACCGTGAAGAAGACCTCGGTGACGAAGGGCTTCGGGAATCAAAACTCTCCTACCACCCCGCAGACTTCATAAAGAAATATAAAGTTACAATAGACTTAGACCGCAGTTAACCAATATACAGACGGATAATTGCAGGGCACAAAAAAGCGGCAGGCAGCTTTTCTAAAAGAATATGCTGTATTTCAATCCCGGGTGCTGTTCGCAGGCGTTTCTGATTTCTTTTCGCAGAGCTTTCCAGTAATCGCGTCTGCCTTCAAGGTATATTTCATCGTAGAGTTGTGCAAGATCGGGGCGCAGCCGTTTGACGAAGTCAAGCACTTTGAGTTTGTTCTGCGGACGCAGGTTGAGTGTGTCAAAGGTTATGCGTCGGATATAAGGCGCAGCGGCATTGACGATTTCAACAGGGTTGGTGATTTCGGGAAATATCGGTGCGCACATAACGCCTGTGGCTATGCCTTCGCTTTTGAGCAGTTTCAAAGCCTCCAGCTTTTTTTGCGGAGATGCCGCATAAGGTTCTGCAAGCCTGCGGAAGCTGTCGTCCAGGCTTGAGAAGGAGAATATGACTTTTACGTAGGGAAACTGTTTGAACAGGTCTATGTCGCGGCATACAAGCGTTGATTTGGTGATAATACAGAGCTGAACTTCTGCAGGGATAAGCTGTTTGATGATTCCCCGCGTCAGTTCAGCTTTTTTCTCGTATGGATTGTAGGCGTCGGTCATGGAACTGAAAAGTATGCGTTTCCTGAATATTTTTGCCAGGTTTATCGCGCTTTTCTGTTCCTTGACGTCAATATAGTCGCCCCACTCTTCTTCACGCTCTTCTTTTGTGTGGTTTATGCATGCCGCATAGCAGTAAACGCATTTGTGAGGGCAGCCCCTGTAAGGGTTTACGGCGTAGTCGCCGCCGATTTGCGTCGGCGAGAGCAGATTTTTGGCTTCTACTCTGCGGACGTTGACCATCTGTTATTTTTTGCGCCGGTCTGTCAAAGAAAGCTCAGGAATGTCGTTCAGTACTGACTTTTCGCCTTTGTGTACTCTCAATTTCCGTGTTGTTTTTGAGGGTATGCCTTTACGGTTAACCGGTACGTAAAAAGAAAGTCCTTTTATTTGGTCAGAGAAAATCAATATGTTCTTCTGCGTTTCATTCCACTGTGCTTTGCACTGCTCTTCCGTACAGCAGTTGGTGATGCCGAGTCCGTCTTCTGTTTTGTAAACGGCGGAAACTGTTTCAAACTCTGCGGCTTTGTCTTTGATGAAGATTATACGGAAGCGGTCAGGCTGTTCAGTGTTGTAATCCCATATCTCCAACTCTTTGCCGAGTTCTTCCGTTTCTTCCGGCAGCTGAATAAAGAGTTTTTTGTCCGGTGATTTGCCGCCCATAGCTTCTTTTACTTTCTGTTTGTTTTCGCCGATTTTGACAAGGCCGAGCGCCTTGCCGGGAATTACCGTATGTTCTTTGCTGTCAGGCAGTCCCAGTTTTTCGCGCATTGCTTTTACGCCGTTCTGCGCCTCTTCGCTGGTTTTGTCTTTATCAAGCGCTTTTTCGTAGCCTCCGAGAGCTTCCCTGTATGCTCCTGTGCTGGCGAGGCGTTTGGACGCGGCAAGGATTTCATCGGTTTTTTTGGCAAGTTTCAGTTGTTTTTCAAGAACTTCCGCCAACGCTTCCGGCTTGAAGCTCTTTGCTGCCTGTACAACGTTTTCCCATGCTTCGGCGGTGTCAAGCTCGGCAGCGCCCTGTTTCAGCAGAGCGTAGCCCTCTTCTTTTTTGCCGAGCTGCTGAAAGTTAAGATTTCCAAGCTGTATGAGTGCTTTGCCGTCGTCAGGCAGTTTTTTGAGATGCTCGGCGTAGCGGTTTGCTGCTGCTTCAAAGTGTCCCATTTTTTCAAGGCAAAGCCC
>JAZUJX010000022.1:0-2575 GCA_045642965.1 Synergistaceae bacterium
TGCTCCGCATTGAACTGCGAAGCGTATGAAACAGAGCAGGAAACGCAGAAATTGTCTTCTCTGAGCATCAAATCACCGTGCCTTTAACAGCCGAACAAAGAAAATTACAACAGAAAAACAAAAAAATGTCAACAACTGCGACAAATTTTCTGCCCAAAAATATTAAAAATATTATATGCGGCAAAACTTAACGGCTCAGACAGGAAATTAATTATCCCCGTTTTCGGAAGCTCTCAGGCTCTCGTACCAAAAGAACGGATCGCCGTCGGCGGATTTGAAATCCCTGTACGTAACGTTCGCGGTCTGCCCGGGAATTCCTGTGACCTGTTTTCTTTCGCAGAAATCAACTCTCAGACCGTACACGGGCGTTTTGCAGAAACAGCACGCAAGCGAGGCACAGAACTTCTCCGCATAAGCGCGTTCCTCCTCCGTAACAGCCCTCGTGAAACGCAGAATAACGTGCGAACCGGGCACGCCCTGCGCGTGAAACCATATATCGTCAGGCTTTGCGAACTTAAACGTAGCGTAGCGGTTTCCCCTTGCTGAAAGACCGGCAACGACTATCGCGTAATCAAAATCAAAACGCTTGTGCGGCGGAAGCGTATTGGCATTCTTCTTGTTTTTGGGCTTGGCATCACGAAGCCCGACCTCCCTGCCGAGCGCTTCCAGCTCATCCGTATCCTCCAGCGTCTGTGCAAGCGCAAGCTGCTCGTTCAGCTCTGCGATCTCGCCCTGCACCTTGAAAAGCAGCGCCGCCGCCCTGTTCTGCGCAGCAGTAATCTTCTTGTATTTCGCGTAAAGCCGCTCGGCATTCTTCGCCGGCGTAAAAGCCGGATCAAGCGGCACGACAACGGAAACTTCCTCTCCCTCATCGTTGTAGCACTTAATCTCCGCGCTGCTGCCCTGCTTCATCTGCCACAAATTAGCCGTAATCAGATCCGCCCGCTGCTTAAACTCAGACGCGTCCTCTCCGTTCAGCAGATTCATGATATCCGTAAGCTGCCGTTCCCTGCGCGTAAGCTCATGCTTAATTTTGTCAGCCGTTTTCTTTCTCGCGGCGTCAAGCTCACGCCTCAGAAGCGGTGCAAGCAGCTCCTCGCGCCCAAGCCTGTAACCGCTGAGCGGCTGTGCGTATTCGTTAACCAAAGACGGATAAACCGTAAAATAATTTCCGGAAAGCTGAGGCAGCATATTTGAACTGTCACGGAAGAAATCCTTCATACCCGAAACAAGCTCCGCGCACGTCTTATCCTCAACCGCGAAACGGAACTTTCTGCCGAAACCTGCCACCTCGTCAAGCATTGCCTTATCAGGCTCCGCAAGCCACGTTTCAAGCGAAATGCCGCGGAATTCAGGCGGCGCCGTGTACGGCTGACCGGGCAGAACGGAACGGTAACGGTTTTCTGCGGGATGCACGTGCTTTGCCGCCTCAACAACCTTTCTGTCCGAATCAAGCAGAATTAAATTGCTGTAACGCTCCATAATCTCAAAAACGAGATAAAATTCCGACACAAAACCCGCGCCGACAGTCTTTGAAAAAGCAAACTCAAGAATTTTGTCGCGGTTAAGCTGCCGCACGGACACAAACTCCGCACCCGTCAGCTGGCTCTTAAACAGATTGATAATAGGCGGAAGCTGCTTTGACGAAGCAAACAGCCTTTTCTTCTCACTCTCCGAAACAAACGCGGCGCCGCAGAACTGCGCGTTCCACGAAAGCAGAAGAGAATCCCTGCTGCCGGAAAAAGTGAACACGCAGTATGAATCTGCACCGTCTGCCTTAAACAGGCGGCGCTTCTCAAAAACCTTAAGCTGCTCACTCCAAAACCACACAAGCTCAGGACCGAAAGACATTTAATCACTTCCTCCGCTCTATTATAGCAGTTAAAGAATTTAATTTGACAAAACTGCGCATATTGGTATAAAATTCTCCGGTACGTTAAGGGGCTGTAGCTCAGCGGGAGAGCACCTCCCTCGCACGGAGGGGGTCGGGCGTTCAAATCGCCTCAGCTCCACCAGAAAAATCCAACCGGCAATCAGCCGGTTTTTTTGTGCCCAGATATTTTTCTAAGCAGTCAAGACTAAAATATCATTCATTATTTCACGCAGAATAAACTTGGATAACTTTAGCGAAAATAACATATATGCAGTATTCGCAATACTTTACGGCTTATCAGCAGACCTTTGCAATAAAAGCGCAAAAAAAATAATTTCTTTTGCATTTCTTTTTAATTATTTTCGTTTTTTATTTCCTAATAAGCTCCGAACACAGTCCTTATCAGCATTTCCCGTTATCCTGTTACAAATTCCTTATTTAGTGTCCCGCTTTTGCAAATACGACATAAAGCCTTGATATTACTATGTTTTTCAGCAGTTCTTCGTTCTGCGTTCATAGTTCTTCGTTTCCCCTTCGCGGTATGTTACAAATTTCTTATTTAGTGAACATTATAGTGCAGAGAGTGACGGGGGACAGAATTGTTGTTTTTAATCCTGTTCCGGCTCGGGGGTTTTGAAACGTTGGGATGGCTTAGCAGAGTCTGCAATTCCTTTCGTTTCCTGCTAAAGCTTCCGGGTTCTG
>JAZUJX010000023.1:0-3757 GCA_045642965.1 Synergistaceae bacterium
GTCTTTGAATTCGACCATGAGCTTCTTAAGAAGTTCAACGTCTTTTTTGCTTGCATGGAGTTCGTCTCCGCGTGCTACTGCGCGGGCGACCATTGCTGCTACTTCATAACGTGTTGCCTGCTGGGCACCTTTGAATGCGCCATCAGGATATCCGCTGATAAGTCCATCAGCTGCGAGCTGTGCTACTGCATCATATGCCCAATGTCCTGCAGGAACGTCTGCGAACGGGTTGGCTGCAAATGCAGGTGCTGCAAATGCTACGAGTGCTACTACTGCGAGTACTGCCATAAATTTTTTCATTGTAATTTACAACCCCTTAGTTGTGTATTTTATTTTGCGTAAGCTCCGCTTGCGGGGTTGCCATCGATCTTTGCTGAAGTCTCCTAGTTTCCTTCCTCCAAAGTCTTCGGACCGCTGTCGCTTGCTTTGCTTTCGCCTTTCCGTCTGCTCTCCTTTATTGGCAGGGTTGTGTTTTCACCATCCTTTCGCGCCTTCGAGGGTCATCGCAGATTTCAAGCAATTAGAGTTATATAATGAAAGGAGAATTTCGAATTTCTGTTTCGTCTTTCTCCTGACAATATTCGTTTTAATTTTGTCTTCTGTATGCTGCCGTGCTCTCTGTAAAACTGCCGAACACGACAATTTTGTCAAGGTTCCATACTTGCGTATGATATTAAACCACAAAGATTTATGTTTGTCAAATGTTTTGTTTACGGCTATTTAGTCCGGCTACTTTTCAAAGTAAATGCCGCCCCGTCATACTAATTACTTATTGATTATAAAAGCTTGACAACCCTTATTTTTGTGATAATATAACCTGCAGGTTATATTCGGCGTGGTGTGATGAGCGTAGAGGTTATATTTACGGATGAGTTCGACAAGTGGATTAACAGCAATGAACTATATGTACAGCGTAAGCTTGCTGCTGTAATCAGTATACTCAGTGATATGGGGGTTGAAACTCCGTTTCCATACAGCAGCAAGATTTTCGGCGCAAGGTATAATTTGCGCGAGCTGCGAACTGATATAAATGACAGAGCATACAGAATGTTGTACGTTTTTGACCCGAAAAGAAACGCGGTTATGCTGCTCGGCGGTGACAAAAGCGGTGTTAAGCGCTGGTATGAAAAGAGCATTGTAAAGGCTGAAAAGATTTATGAAAAATATCTGAACACACAGGAGAGATAACAGTGCGTACATTTAGAGAATACTTGGCTTCGCTGCCGAAAGAGGAACAGCGTGCGATTGAAATTGAGTCTAAAAAGCTGATTTTTGCCTATCAGCTTGAGATGGCGCGGAAAGCGCGCAGGGTGTCGCAAAAGCAGCTTGCGGCGGCGCTGCGTGTGTCGCAGCCGGCAATAGCGAAGATGGAGCATGAGGAGGATATGAAGCTGTCAACGCTGAAACGGCTCGTTGAGGGTATGGGCGGTACTTTGAGGGTTGAAGCTGAGTTTCCTGACGGTGTTTCTCACAGGCTGACAGTGTAGTTCGGCAATAACGGCAATATGATAAAAGCGGCGGGGTATCCGCCGCTTTTTGCTCTTTTATTCCGGCTGCGCGGCACGGTGCTGTCTTCGCTGCGTTTTTTCAAGCGGAACGACCGCAAGTGTTTTGCCGAGCGATGTGAGCAGTTTCAGCACAGTATCAAGGCGGGGATTTGATGTTCCGCGTTCAGTTCGTGCTATTACAGGCTGTTTGATGCCGCTGAGTTCTTCCAGTTTTTTCTGACTGATGCCTTGTTCGCGGCGCGCGAATATCAGTGCAGCGAGTATTTCAAGTCTTGCGTCGCTTTCCGCAATTTCTTCGGCAGTGAAATGTTTTGCTTCAAATTCTTCCCAGCTTGAGCCTATTGCGCTGTTATTCATATATGTCCCCTCTTTCTTTTATTTCTGCGTATTCTCTTTTTGCCTTTTCTATTTCTGATTTCGGGGTTTTCTGCGTGGCTTTTATAAAGCAGTGCAGAAGGATAAAACGGTTATCATGCCATACGATGAACAGAATTCTGTTCCTTAACGGACGCAACTCCCAAATGCCGTTTCCGAGATAATCTATGACCGGTTTGCCCAGTATGGTGCCGTATTGGCGCAACAATCTGAGGTAGTCGGTTATTTTTCGTAGTTTAGTCGCGTATCTTTGCCGCTGCGCTGTTTTAGCTGTTCAAGATATTCCCTGATAGGTTCTTCTCCTCGTCCGTTTCTGTAGAAGCGTATCTCGTACATTTTCTCCACCTCGCCAAATAATAACTAATAAGTTATTGAAGTCAATAACTTATTAGTTATTATTTTGAAAATTTTATCCAATTTTACTCTGCAGAAATTTCTTCCGGTATAACTTTTGTATAACAGTCTGCCTGCGGTAAAATTTTCTGACCGCTTTTATTAAATTTACGGAGGTTAGAGATTATGACTGTTGCAAAGCTTACACAGAGACTTGTCAATTACGCCGCGCCGCGCGAGAAACGCTACGATTTGCGCGATACCGAGGTGAAAGGGCTTTTCCTGCGCGTGGAGCCGTCGGGGAAGAAAACCTTCTATATAAATTACCGCACGCCGAGACCTGCAAGACGCCAGCGGAATATCAAGCTGGCACCGGGCTTTACGCCGCTTTGCGAGGTGCGTGCGGCAGCGAAAAGATTTCTGTCACGCCTGTGGCTTGAAAACAGCGACCCAGCATGGCTTCGGGCACCTTCTGTAACCGTTGCGGAGCTTTTGAAAAAATATGAGCCGTGGGTTAAAAAGCAGCGCAAGAGCGGGAAGAAAACCGTGCGTATGATACGCCAGTTCGGCGAATTTCTTCCTGCGCCGGTTTCTTCGCTGACAAGCGAAACGATTTCCGCGTGGCAGAAACGGCAGACGAAAATCAAGGGAGCGACCGTCAACAGAAGGCTTGCCGCGCTGCGCTCAATGCTTTCATGGGCAAAGCGTCAGGAGCTTATTCCCGAAGTGCCTTTCAGCGTTTCAAAGGTTTCGCAAAAGGATTCCAAAATTGTCGAGCGCTATCTCACGCCGGAGGAGAGGGAAAAGCTTTTGTCTGCGGCGGAAAAATGCGGAACGAAATGGATGAAAACTGCGATTGTCCTTAGTCTGAACACGGGAATACGAAAGGGCACGCTGCTGAAATTGAAATGGAGCAACGTTGACCTTGAAAACAAGCAGCTGAAACTGGAAGCGGCGATTATGAAAGGCGGAAAAGACGCGGTGCTTCCGCTGAACGACGCCGCCTGCGAGGAGCTTGCGCGATGGAAAAAACGAACTCGAAAGCAGAAAGGGCTTGTGTTTTCCGTCCACGGCAAACGGCTGGGCGACACACGGACGCAGTTTTGCAAACTGTTGGAACAGGCAGGGATAAAAAATTTCAGCTGGCACTGTCTGAGACACGATTTCGCAAGCCGTCTTGCAATGGCGGGAGTTTCAATGCACGTCGTGCAGAAGCTTATGTGCCATTCAACGCTTCAAATGACCGAACGCTACGCGCATTTGGCGCCGAGCGTGCTTGCCGAAGCCGTTTCCGTGTTGGAATAAAAAACGGCGGAATGTTACACGGAAGTTATACACGGCTGTTTTGGTGCGCTCTGAATTTTTGAAAATATGGAAGACAAAATAAAACCGTTTTCGGACATTCAAAGGTGCCCAGCAGGCAACACGTTATGAAGTAGCAGCAATGGTCGCCCGCGCAGTAGCACGCGGAGACGAACTCCATGCAAGCAAAAAAGACGTTGAACTTCTTAAGAAGCTCATGGTCGAATTCAAAGACGAAC
>JAZUJX010000024.1:0-4891 GCA_045642965.1 Synergistaceae bacterium
AAGGAAGTATTGTAAGCGGAAAGAACTCAATTGCTGTAGGCACAGGGCACCATATAAGCGGAAACAACTCCGGCGTATTGGGCGACCCTACATACATTGACGCAGACAACTCATACGCGATAGGTAACAATAACAATATATCCGGAGAAAACAATTTTGTTCTTGGAAACAACGTAAAAATGGGAACAAACGTTAAAAACAGCGTAGCGTTCGGTTCTGTGGACGGGAAAACGCTCGAAGTAACGGAAAGCAACACGATAGCAGCCGGAGGGCGCACGATAAGCAACGTAAAAGCCGTTAATCTGACAGAAGGCGGAACCTACGCTGCAACGACGGGACAGCTGTACTCGGAAAGGGCAAGAGCAATGCATCGTGAAGCAGAGCTTGGAGCAGAAGTCCGCGAAGTCGGCGCAATATCAGCAGGCTTGGCAGGACTGCACTTTACGGAACCGAGCGGCGAAGGTGATGACAGGGTTTCCGCGGCAACGGCGTACGGAAGATACCGCGGAGAGAACGCAGTCGCAGTCGGTGTTGCTGTCAAGCCGACCCCGAATCTTATGCTCAACGCCGCAACAAGCCTTGGCGCGGATTACAGAGCCTACAACGCAGGAATCAGCTACAAGTTCGGCAAGGGAGAAACGGCGAAGACGAGAGCTGAGCTTCAGAAACAGGTTAAATACGTCAACGAAGAGAACAGAGTTTTGAAGACGCAGATAGTCAACCTTTCAACGGAAAACGCCGAACAGAGCGCGAAAATGGCGGAGCAGGACGCAAGGATTCAGGCTCTTGAAGAGCTTGTAAACAAGCTTCTGAAAAAGTAGCGATGTAAAACGGTTCACGGGCGGCGGAGAAATCCGCCGCTTTTTTTGGCTGATATCGCTTGAAAGTAAAATCAGTACTGTCGTTTAGTTCACAAATACTGCGTTAAGTATATTTCTGTTTCTTTAATGTTGATAGTCTGAAATCTCAGCATTTATAACAGGTTATCTGATTTTTACACCGTTGCTCATGTGCAGATAAAAATAAACTAAAATTAAATAATAATTTCTTACTTTACAATAATTGAAAAATAGTTTATTATCTATGCCATTCTCTCCCGAAAACAGAGGGGTATCGGAACAGCGGAGGTGCGGTATGTATTTTACGGTCAGCAACAGAATGCGACGATGCGGCAGTTCGTTTGAATTTCAGAAATCAGAGAAGTTTTGCGAAACACATTAAAAATATAATATATAATTCGGAGGAAAGAAAAATGAACAAAAAGGCATTGGCAATAGTTGCAATTCTTATAATTGCTTTCTGCGGCTGGTATTTCGTCGGCCGCGGTGCGAAACAGAATAGCGGGGACACGATCAATATAGGTTATCTCGCGGCTCTTACGGGCGACTTTGCGGCATACGGAACGGCAGAAGCCAATTCCGCGCAGCTTATTATTAACGAAGTCAACGCAAAGGGCGGAATGTTTGGCAAGAAGCTGAAACTGGTTGTCTACGACACGAAGTCAAAATCAGAGGACGCTGTCAACGCAGTCCGCAGAATGATTGAAAACGACCACGTCTGCGCGGTGCTCGGCACGAACACCAGCGGAATAACACTCTCAACCGCCCCTATCGTCAACAAGGCGCAGATTCCGCAGATTGCAACCTGCGCGACAAACCCGCTCGTAACGGTTGATGAAAAAGGAAACGTGCGCCCCTATTCATTCCGTGTCTGCTTCATTGACCCGTATCAGGGCAAGGTTGCGGCAGAACTTGCAGTTAACGATCTTGGCACAAAAAAGGCAGGTATTCTCTATAACGTAGGTTCCGACTATGCGCAGGGACTTCGCGAGTTCTTTATAAAAAGCTTTACGGAGCTTGGCGGAAAGGTTGTTGCCGATGAGGGTTACCGTGATGCGGATGTTGATTTCCGCGCACAGCTCACGAAGGTTAAGGAAAGCGGCGCTGACGTTATGTTCCTCCCCGGCATGGGCAAGGATATGGCGCTTATAATCAAACAGGCGAAGGAACTCGGAATCAATATTAAGGTTATCGGCGGCGACGGTTACGCGGATTTTATGAGCGAAATCGCCGGAGACGCGATGAAGGGCACCTACTGGGTCAACCACACGTATCTCGGTGACCCGCAGATGGTTCCAGTGTTCGCTAAATACAAGGAAACCTACAAGGACGAATGTAAGGAATTTACGAACCTAACCATGGCATACGACGCAGCAAAATGGCTTGTGTGGGCAATGGAGAAGGCAGGCTGCGCAGAGGGTCCGGCAATAGCGAAGGCGCTCGAAAATACGAAGGACGTCAAGCTTACGCATTTCACGATTTCAATCGACCCGAAGGATCACAATGTAATTAACAAGCCTGCGGCAATTTTGAAAATAGCAGATGACCTTAAGGGACATTTTTACAAGGTTATCCAGCCCAAATAGCGGAGTAATATTTCTGAATATAAAGGGCAAAGCAATTTGCCCTTTATATATGTTATAATAACTATTGTGAACTTATGACTTTTTGAATTGACTGATAAATTGGGATACAGGGTCAGCCTGTTTTGTGTTTTATGCGGCACTGAACCGCGAAAGGGTGTATAGATTTTGAATGTTGTCCAGCAGATTATTAACGGCTTGTCGCTCGGCTCCGTTTATGCGCTGATAGCTGTCGGTTATTCCCTTGTGTATTCAATTTTGCTGTTCTCAAATTTTGCGCACGGCGGATTTCTTGTTATAGGCGGCTACATCTGTTATTACGCGCTGATGTCGTACGGAGCGGGCATTTGGGCTGCAGCTTTCGCCGCGGTTCTCGGCGCCGGTTTTTCGGCGATACTTGTCGAGCGTTTTGCATACCGTCCGATTCGCGAGCGCACGCCGGTTACGCTCTATCTTCTCATTGCGTCAATGGGTATGAGCATAGTTATCGAAAATCTTTTCGTTGTTACGATAGGCGGGCGTTTCAGGGCGCTGCCGCCTGTGCTTCCCATGCATCCGGTCAGTATTTTCGGCTTTGCGACGACAAGCTCGTTTGACATACTTTCGCTTGTTGTTTCAATCGTTTCGCTTGTCGCGCTGCAGCTTTTTCTCAACAGGACAAAATGGGGGCTTGCAATCCGCGCCGCTTCCTGCAACCTGCGCACGGCGTCGCTTATGGGCGTCAACGTGAACCGCCTGATTGCGATAGTATTTTTTGTTGCGGGGCTTTTTGCGGCGGTCGGCGGTATTTTTCTTTCCGCGCGCTATACGCTGTATCCGCAGCTCGGCAGCACGATTACGACAAAAGCGTTTGTTGCGGCGGTCATCGGCGGTCTCGGCTCTCTTTCCGGGGCTGTTGCAGGCAGCCTTATTCTCGGACTTGCGGAAATGCTTACCGCGGGTTTCATATCAAGCCAGTTCCGCGACCTTGTCGTTTTCTTCCTGCTTATCGTTACACTGATAATACGTCCGTCAGGGCTTTTCGGCAAAGCCGTCAGCGAGAAAGTGTAGGTGACGGGTATGGGTTATTCGTCAGGTATTATCACGCTCCTTGCCATTAACTGCATAGCCTCCCTCGGTGTGTCGCTGTTCACAGGCTTCACCGGAATTTATACGCTCGGACACGCAGGCTACATGGTTATCGGCGCGTACACGGCGGCAATTCTTACGGTGCAGTTCAATCTTCATTTTGTTCTGGCAATTCTTGCCGGCGGACTGCTCGCGATGGTCTGCGCGTATCTTATCGGTCTTCCGACGCTGAAGCTTGCAGGCGACTACTACACGATTGCTTCTTTAGGTCTCGGCGAGGCGATACGCCTGATAATAGAAAACTGGGAGAGCGTCACGCGCGGAGCCCGCGGTTATCCGGGCATCGACAACTACACGACGCTGCCGGTAGTGCTTGCATTTTTCCTTGTCATGACTTTTGGAATGTTCTATCTTGTGAACAGCCGTTACGGACGCGCTTTTAAGGCATGCCGCGACGACTACGTGGCAGCTTCGCTGCTTGGCTTCAACACGGCACGCTGCCGTGTTTTGAGCCTTGCGGTTTCAGGCTTCTACTGCGGTGTTGCCGGAGCGCTGCTCGCAGGCTTTATCTCGTTTATCCAGCCTGTTATGTTTGACATGGCAAAATCTACGGAGCTCGTTTCCGTGGTTGTTCTCGGCGGCTTGGGCTCAATGAGCGGCTGCCTTATAGGCACTGCGATTCTGACGCTTGTGACGGAACTTTTCCGACCGATTTCAAAATACCGCATGCTTATCTACGGGCTTGTCCTTGTGCTTGTTATGATACTGCGTCCTGAGGGACTCATGGGCACAAACGAACTGACGCCCGATTATCTCAAAAAGCATTTCGTGTTGGGCAAAAAAACTGCGAAGGAGGGCGAATAAATGAGCACCCTTCTTGAAGTTAAAAACCTGACTGTCCGTTTCGGAGGCGTAACCGCTGTTGACAACGTTTCTTTCAGGATAGAAAAAGGAGAGCTTGCAGGGCTTATCGGTCCCAACGGCGCCGGCAAAACAACGGTGTTTAATCTTGTTACCGGCGTGTATGGCGCAGCCTCCGGTGAAATTGTCTATGACGGAAAGCGGATAGACAAACTAAAAACCTACCAGATTGTGCCGCTCGGCATAGCCAGAACCTTCCAGAACCTCAGACTGTTCGGCGGTTCAACCGTGCTTGAAAACGTTATGACTGCGGCGCAGAACTTCAACAAATACAGCTTCGCGGAAGCAGTTACGCATTTTGGACGCTGGAAAAAGTTTGAAGCGGAAATCCGCGGCGAAAGCATGATGCTGCTTGAAAGAGTTGGTTTGGCAGACCGCGCGGAACAGACCGCCGGAACGCTTCCGTACGGCCTGCAGCGCAGGCTTGAAATAGCACGCGCCCTTGCTCTTCGCCCCGGGCTTCTTCTGCTTGACGAGCCT
>JAZUJX010000025.1:0-13409 GCA_045642965.1 Synergistaceae bacterium
GTGGTCGAAGGCGCTCGCCTGGAAAGTGAGTTAGCGGGTCAAACTGCTACAAGGGTTCAAATCCCTTCCTCTCCGCCATAAATTAAAAATAAAAGACAGCGCCGGCGCTGTCTTTTCTGATGTTTTTATTAGTCCTGGTTCTTTTGTTTTGCCCTGCGTTTTTTGAAAAAATCGCTAAGGAGAGCCTTGCATTCGTTTTCCAAAATGCCGCCGGTAACCTTGCAGCTGTGCGCAAAGCGCGGATCTGCCGGAATGTTGTAAAGGCTGCCTGCTGCCCCCGCTTTTGGGTCATCTGCCCCGTAAACTACGGCTTTCAGCCTGCACTGCACAATCGCTCCGGCGCACATTGGGCACGGTTCAAGAGTGACGTACAGCGTGCAGCCGTCAAGTCTCCAGCTTCCGAGCTTTTCCGCTGCCTTCTGAATTGCTATCAGCTCGGCGTGGGCAAAGGGCGAGTTGTCCGTGTCCCTGCGGTTAAAGCCGCGTCCTATTATCTCATCGTCCTTTACAACGAGCGCCCCGACCGGTATTTCGTCAAATTCGAGAGCTTTTAGGGCTTCTTTCAAAGCTTCCTGCATATATTCAATACTGCTCATGAAAACAGCTCCAATCTGTGCTATACTTTACAGGCTGTGCCCGTAGCTCATTTGGACAGAGTGTCGGCCTCCGGAGCCGAAGGCAGAGGGTTCAAATCCCTCCGGGCACGCCAATATATTACCACAGACAAAATTTCTTTGCAGGGGCTTCAGCCTTGTGCGGCGGAGTCCCGCGAACCCTGTCAGGTCCGGAAGGAAGCAGCAGTAAACGGATTTCTCCGGGTGCCATAAGTTCACTGGGGCCCCTGTAAAGAGATTTTGCCGGAGGTCGTTTATGGAAATTGATTTCGGAAATTTCTTCCTGCCTTTCAATATTAAAACAAATTCGGGCGATATAGTAATCGCTTCGCCTGTTTATGCTTTTGAGGCGCTGATGTCAGAAAACAGGAAACTCAGCCCTGCAAAATTTTTCAGAAGAATAATTCTGGTTGACGCGGTCAACGGCAGTTCGGAGATTACCAAACTGACAAAATTTCCGGCTCCCGTAGTGCTTGACGAAAATCTTGAGTTTTACCGTCTGGAGCCGTGCATAACTTCCGCGACTGCCAGATTTGTTGCCGAAAAGGGTACTCTGACGTATGAAGAGCGAAGTTTCGGAGTACTGCATATGGACTGGAAAATATATTCTGAGCATTTCGTTGAAAAACGGCTGTACAAGGGCTATATAATCAGGGAAGACAGACTTATAGACTCATTCAGCGCTCATGCCGCAGTCTCGCCGAAAATCTACGATCTTCCTTTAAAACTGAGAAAAAACTGCTGAATGCAAAAAAATATTTGCTAAAGCGAAATAATGGTGGTATAATCCACCAGTTGTATTACACACGGCAGTTGACTTGCTGCAGGGTTGCCCGCGAGGGTCTGCGGAAGAAAGACGCTGCCGGAGGTAAAAAACAGGAGGGATACACATGGGTGTAGTAAGTATGAAACAGCTGCTTGAATGCGGAGTCCATTTCGGACACCAGACAAGACGCTGGAATCCGAAGATGAAACCGTTCATCTTCACGGAGCGCAACGGAATTTACATCATTGACCTGCAGAAAACGGTAAGAGGTCTCGAGAAAGCTTATGACTTCGTCCGCGAAGTTGCCAAAAACGACGGCAACATCCTTTTCGTCGGCACGAAACGCCAGGCTCAGGATCCTGTCCGCGATTCAGCTCTCAAAGCCGGACAGTATTACATTAACCAGCGCTGGCTCGGCGGTCTTCTTACAAACTTTGCAACGGTACGCCGCCGCGTTCTCAGAATGATTGAGCTCCAGAAAATGGAAGAAGACGGCTCAATCAACAAATATCCGAAAAAAGAAATCGTTCAGATGCGCAAAGTCCGCGACAAACTTGAGAAATATCTCATCGGCGTCAAGGATATGAAAGCAATTCCTGATGCAATTTTTGTCATTGACCCGCACCGCGAAACAATCGCAGTCGACGAAGCCAAAAAACTCGGCATCCCCGTTGTTGCCGTTATCGACACAAACTGCAATCCTGATCCCATCGACTATCCGATTCCGGGCAACGATGACGCAATCCGCGCTATCGAACTTATCGCCGGACTTATGGCTGATGCCTTTATAGAAGGCCGCCAGGGCGAAGACGCGGCACCGAAAGAGGAAACGGCAGAGGCAGAGGCAGAAGTCCCTGCACCTGAGCATCTTGACATAACGGAAGATCAGGAATAGGAGAGACGAATTATGGCAGACATTACAGCAAAAATGGTTATGGAACTTCGCGAAAGAACGCAGGTCGGCATGATGGACTGCAAAAAAGCCCTTCTCGAATGTGAAGGCGACATGCAGAAAGCCATCGACTTCCTCCGCGAAAAAGGCATTGCCAAAGCAGCCAAAAAGGCTGAAAGAGACGCAAAAGAAGGAAGAGTCTTCACCTATATTCACAGCAACGCGAAACTCGGCGTTCTTCTCGAACTCGACTGCGAAACAGACTTCGTTGCCAATACGGAGCAGTTCCAGACTCTCGGACATGAACTTGCAATGCAGATAGCAGCGGCAAATCCGGCATACATTTCATCAGAAGAAGTCCCTGCCGAAATCATCGACCATGAAAGAGAAGTCATTAAAGCCCAGGCACGCGAAGAAAAGAAACCTGAAGCCATGCTTGACAAGATTGCAGACGGCCGCATCGCAAAATACTACGAAGAAAACTGCCTGCTCAATCAGAAATCAATCCGCGATTCAAGCGTTAAAATCAACGATATGATTATCGAAACGATTGCAAAGCTCGGCGAAAACATCAAGGTAAAACGTTTCGCGCGCTTCACGATCGGAGCCTAAGAAATTTTTTAAAGCGGGGGATTTTCCCTCGCTTTTTTTATGACTTTTGTAAAGTTTCCTGTATAATAACAGCGGGGGTGGAAATATGACTGTCAAATACAAAAGAGTTTTGCTGAAGCTTTCCGGGGAAGTCCTCGGCGGCGGAAGCTTCGGACTTGATTACGATTCGGTCAGCTCAATTTGCGAACAAGTTGCAGAGGTTTCCAAAGCAGGGATAGAAATTGCGATTGTCGTCGGAGGCGGAAACATTATCCGCGGGGCACAGACGGTTAATATTGAACGCGCCCAGGCAGATTATATGGGTATGCTCGGAACTGTTATAAATGCGCTGGCATTGCAGGACAATCTGCAGAAATTCGGCGCCCCGACGCGTGTTCAGTCAGCTATAGAAATGAGACAGGTCGCGGAGCCGGTGATAAGACTCCGTGCGGTACGCCACCTCGAAAAAGGACGCATTGTGATTTTTGCGGCGGGAACGGGTTCTCCCTATTTTTCAACCGATACGACCGCGGCTCTCCGCGCCTCGGAAATTAAGGCTGACTGCGTAATTAAGGCGACAAAGGTTGACGGAATTTACGACAAAGACCCGGCAAAATACGCCGATGCCAAAAAACTTCCGAAACTTACTTATGCGGACGCCCTCAGCATGAGACTTCAGGTTATGGACGCCGCGGCATTTGCGCTCTGCCAGGACAACAACATTCCCATCGTTGTCTTCGACATGCAGAAAAAAGGCAACTTGAAAAAACTTTTGCTTGACGGAGAAAATATAGGTTCTGTAGTAGCACAAAACGCCTGAGACACTGTATAATATTGTCCAGATAATTCAAAGGAGTGGATACCATGCCCAAGGCAGTAATTGACCAGCTTAAAGAAAACAGCGAAAAAGCACTCGGATTCCTCAGAGCGTCACTGCAGGGAATACGTACCGGCAGAGCTCATCCCGGACTTGTTTCCGACATTAAGGTTGACTATTTCGGCACACCCACGCCTATCAAAAATATGGGCAGCATCAACGTTCCGGAAGCCAGACAGCTTGTAATCGTTCCCTGGGACAAAACGGCTCTCAAGGCTATTGAAAAAGCAATTCAGGCTTCGTCTCTCGGCATCAATCCGCAGAACGACGGAGAGTCAATCAGGCTCAACATGCCGGAACTGACGCATGAACGCCGCGTTGAGCTCAACAAAATTGTCAACAAAACGGCTGAAGACGCCCGTATAGGCGTACGCAACGCACGCCGCGACGCTATTGAAAAGCTGAAAAAAATGGAAAAAGACAGCGAGATTACGGAAGACGAGCTTAAGAAATTCCAGAAAACGGCTCAGGACGAAACAGACGCTTTCATTAAGAAAATTGACGAAATCGCTGCTGAAAAAGAAAAAGAAATTCTTGAAAAATAACAAAAGCGGCCGCAAGGCCGCTTTTACTTTCAGTTATGAACGAAATTAAATTTGCGAAAAAAATACGGGAAGCCGGAGGAGAATTGTTTCTTGTCGGCGGCTGCGTGAGAGACAGACTGCTCGGCAAAGAACCGAACGACAAAGATTATCTGCTCTGCGGTATCTCCGAAGAAGATTTTATCCGGCTTTTTCCCCGCGCGGTAAAGGTTGGCAAAAGCTTTCCGGTATATCTTGCTTACGTAGGCGCAAAACGCTGTGAAATAGTTTTTGCCCGTACCGAAAGAAAAACGGGGCAGGGCTATACCGGCTTCAGCGTGGACTACAACCCTGACATTACCGTTGAGGAAGACCTGTACCGCCGAGACTTGACGATAAACAGCATGGCGTATTCCGTGCTGGGGCGAAAGCTTACGGACCCGTTCGGGGGCAGAAGGGATTTAAAAAATAAAATTCTCCGTGCGACGTCGGAGCATTTCAGCGAAGATCCTGTGAGAGCTATCCGCGCGGCGCGTTTTGCGGCGCAGTTTGATTTTGCCGTTTCGCACAAAACGCTTGAAATGATGGCGGCCTGTGCCGGAGAACTTGCAAACGAACCCAAACCCAGAATTTTGTCGGAGTTTGAAAAAGCTCTTTCGGCTCCGCGTCCATCAATATTTTTCCTTACGCTGAAGCAGACGGGACTTTTGAACGCCGTGTTTCCCGAAATTGCGGCATTGTCAGGCAAAAGCCAGCCTGCCGAATATCATCCCGAGGGCGACGCCTTTCAGCACACCATGCTGGTGCTTGACGAAGCCGCAAAAGAAACGGAACGCGCTGAAGTTCGTTTTGCCGCGCTCATGCACGACATAGGCAAGGGCAGAACGCCTGAGGAAATGCTGCCGCACCATTTCGGGCACGAGCAGAGAGGCGTTGAAACAATACAGGAAATTGCGAAAAGCTTTGAACTCCCTAAAAAGTGGCGTATGGCGGCGGAGTTTGCGGCAGCGGAGCACATGCGCCCCGCAAGACTGAAACAGCCTGCAAAAATTGCGGATCTGCTTGTCAGACTGCAGAAAAATCCTCTCGGAATTGAAGGCTTTTCGATAATAGTGAAAGCGGACAACCATGGCGAAAATGCAGAATGCCTTGCAAATGCGGACAAATATCTTGCGGCAATGGAAAAAGTAAAAGCCGAAAACGCGCCGAAGGGGTTAAAAGGAACAAAACTTGCCGAGTGGATAAGACAGAAACAGATTGAAGCGGTCAAATCCGTTATGCCGTACTGATAAAAACACTGCCGAAACAAAAAACAAAGCGGCGCGGATAATTCCGTGCCGCTTTACCGCGTATTCTGCATTTTAGTCCCTGGGCTGTGCCGTTATATATGAATTCATTCCGAGAGAACGGATTTTGGCTGCAATCCGGTGTGCTTCCTGTGCATTCGTGGCGGCGGCCTGTGCATACCACCATACAACACCCTTATCGTTTGTTTTTTTGACGACGCATGCACTGTCTATACCGCTGTTCCTTGCTTTGTTAATGTAACGCGTTATATCCTTTGCCTCTGTATCGGCACCGAAATGTACTATAAATGCTGAGGCGGCATCTGATTTTCCTGCTTCAATATCAGCAGCCGGCTGTTTGATTTTTGTTTCACTGTCTTTGCCAGTAATATTTTGTGCTGCCCCTGAGACCGTAAACGTATTGAAACCGAGAGACTGAAGCTTTGATGAAATCTTTTTTGCTTCCTGTGCATCTGCGGCGGATACCTGTGCACACCACCACGTCTGTCCTTTAACCTGTTTTTTGACAACATGTGCAGAGTTAATGCCGCTTTTCTTAACTTTTGCGACCAGACTCTTTATGTATTCCGAAGAAGAATCAGCACAGAATTGTATCGTTATTTTCCTGCCGGCAGCTGCTTTGTCCGCAGAAATTTTGACAGCTGGCTTTGCTGTTTCTGAGGCTTTTTGGGGTGTATCTTTCTGTACGGACTGAGTTTCATTGACTGCAGTACTGTTCAGCGGAAGCGGCTGAACAATTTCTGAAGGGGCGGATTCAATTTTGTCTATATCGGAAGCATCAAGCTGGGCAGTATCTCCGGCCGTTTTCAGCTTCTGCAGTTTAACCGGAACGGCAGCTTGCGGCTGTGTGTTCAGCCGTGCAATGACGTCAGGGGTAATGTCATTTACGACTATGCTTTTTGCCGAATTATGGACCTGGTCAAGGTTCTTATCCTTGGCAACGTCAATGATTGCCTGTCTGGCTTCATCCACAGCCGGGGCCACCAGTTCGAGCTGCCTCTGCTTAAACCATTCATCGGCGTCTTGTATGAGTACCTTGCGCTCCGCTTCGCTGCTTACGCTTTTCAGCTGTGCGGCAAGCTGTGATTCGCGCTGTTTTTTCTCAGCTTCCAATTTTTGTGTTGCAGCCTTGTATTTCGGGTAGCTGTCAAAAATTCGCTGAAAATCAGCGCTTCCATCTTCTGCGGAGGCAGTGCAGACCGCAAATGCCGCCATAGACGACAATGCCAAAAAACAACATATTGTTCTTCTGAATGTTTTCAAGTGAATGCCCTCCGATACTGAATTTACATTTTTTATGCAGCTGATTCTGTGTGTACGTGCTACAGGTTCTCTAAAAATTCTTTGAGCCGCTTCATTCCTTCAACGATATTTTCCATTGATGACGCGTAGGAAATTCTGATGTAGCCCGGGGCAAAAAACGCGGTGCCGGGGACTGTTGCTACGTATTTTTCCTCAAGAAGCCGTGCGCAGAACTCCATGTCGTCTGGAACGGGGCAGTCTTTGATATTAACAAAAGCGTAAAACGCGCCGTCAGGTTCCGTGATTTTCAGATACGGCATATCTCTGATAAGCTTCATAATCGTTTCGCGGCGTTCCGCAAAGGCAAGACGCATCTTCTCAACGTCTTCCTCCGCGCCCTGCAGTGCGCCGAGAGCAGCCCACTGTGCGACTGCGCAGGCATTGGAGGTCAGATGTCCCTGTAAAGAATTAATCTTGGAAATAATTTTCTTCGGTCCGAGCGCCCAGCCGACGCGCCAGCCTGTCATGGCGTAGGCCTTGCTCGCGCCGTTAATCAGAACTGTGCGGTCTCGTACGTCAGGCGCAGCCTGCAGAAGGTTGATATGCTGTTTGCCGTAGGAAAGGCGTTCGTAAATCTCGTCCGAAAGTATCCAAAGGTCATGTTTTTTTGCGGTCTCGGCAATAAGCTTCAGGGTTTCTTCCCCAAACATCGCGCCTGTCGGGTTATTCGGCGAATTGAAAACAATACCCACGGTTTTGTCCGTAATCACAGCTTCAAGAGCCTGCGCATCAGGGACAAAATTCGTATTCATTGTATCAACGAGAACCTCTTTGCCGCCTGCAAGATGCAACTGTTCAACGTAGCTGACCCATGCCGGTGCAAAAAGAACAACTTCGTCGCCCGGATTGACAAGCACCTGAAACGCCTCGTAAAGAAGCGGCTTGGCTCCTGAAGCAACCGTCACCTCATCCGGTACGTAATCAAGGTCAAAGCGGTTTTTGTAATAATTGCAAATCTCCCTGCGGAGCTCAATAATGCCTGACGTAAGCGTATAATGCGACTCGCCGCGGTTAACGGCGTCTATTCCCGCCTTGGCGCCCGCCTGCGGCGTTGCAAAATCAGGCTCGCCGACACTGAAAGAAATAACCGGCCTGCCCTCCGCCTTCATCTGTTTTGCCTTGCCCGAAATACTGAGCGTCGCGGAAGGCTTAATCTGTAAAATTCTGTCCGAAAGCTTCATTGCGTCTCCCCCTGTCAAAATTGTTTCTTGCAAGGAAAATTATACAACCGCGGAAAAAAAATACAATACAAAATAACTTCCCTGCCGGTATTTTGCAGAATTTTACAGACGGACGAAAATCACGTATTTTTGCCTGTCATTTTTTATTTGTGAGGTTTATAATATATACACGGTCGATGACCAAGTTCAATTACGGATGGAGGCAGCGAAATGGAGACAAAATTTTTAATCCGCAACGTAGAACTGGATGACAGGCTGAAGGATTACATGGAAACGAAGCTTGCCAAGGTGGAAAAGTTTTTTGACAGAATTATCGCAACGCAGGTCTCGCTTAATTTCAAACGCGGACGCTCTTCTGTCGAAATAACCGAGAACGTGAACGGCTGCATTATCCGTGCCGAGGAATCGGACGCAGATCTTCGCAAGGCTTTTGACTGCGCGCTTAAAAATATTGAGCGTCAGGTGAAGAAACACAAGGAAATGCTTAACAAAAAGGGCAGAATCAAGCTTCAGGACATTGAATTTGACCTTGATTCAATAGTTCTTCCGGAGGAGCCCGAGGGTAGGGAAATTATCAGAAAAAAGAGCTTTGACGCCGGCGTTATGACGCCCGAAGAAGCTACGATGCAGATGGATCTTCTCGGTCACGAATTTTTCATCTTCAAAAATTCCGAGACCGGTGAAATCAACGTTGTGTACAAAAGAAAAGAAGGCGGCTACGGATTACTTGAGCCAAGATAAACAAACGCTTATAATAGGGGAAGCCGTTAGGGCTTCCCTTTATTGTTTGGTGGTGCAGGTTTGGAGCAGAGCAGAATGAATATACTGGAAAATCTTAATCCGAGACAGCGCGAGGCGGTCGAATACTGCGACGGACCGGAGCTTGTGCTTGCGGGTGCCGGAAGCGGCAAAACAAAGGTGCTGACGACAAAAATCGCGTATCTTATCAGCGAAAAACGCGTGCTGCCGTGGAAAATCGTCGCGCTTACCTTTACGAACAAGGCTGCAAAGGAGATGCGCGACAGGGTGGAAGCTCTTATAGGCAGCGGACTGTCGGGCATGGACGTCTGTACCTTCCATTCCTACGGACTGCGTTTTCTGCGCCGTTACGGCGAAGCGCTGCAAAAGCTCGGTTACAGAAGTTCTTTCGTAATTTTTGACCGAAGCGATACAAAATCAATTATCAAAAAGCTGCTGGAAGAACTGAATGTTGACCAGAAACAGCTTTCGCCGGCGGAAGCTGTTGAAATGATTTCAAATGCCAAAACAGCGTCAAATCCCGTTACGCGCGAGGTTCGTATGCACTCCCGCTGGCAGGAGCTTTATGACAGATACCAGAAAACGCTGCTTGAACAGAACGCGCTTGATTTTGACGACCTTATGGTGCTTCCGCTGCACATTCTCGCTACAAATCCTGAGGTGCGCGAGGCGGAACGCAGCCGCATAGAATGGGTGCTTGTTGACGAATATCAGGACGTGAACACTCCTCAGTATCTGCTGCTCCGTCTTTTGGTTGACGAGAGCAGAAAAATCATGGTCGTAGGAGACCCTGACCAGTCTATTTACGGATGGCGCGGCGCGGATATGTCTGTTATCATGAATTTTGAAAGGCATTTCGCGGGGGCAAAGGTCGTGGTGCTTGACCAGAATTACCGCTCAACAGGGCAGATACTCAAGGGCGCGAACGGCGTTATCAGAAACAACAGCGACAGACATCCTAAGGACTTGTGGACGGCGGCTTCCGAAGGCGCAAGCATACAGGTCTACAGGGCGAAAAACGATTTGGACGAGTCGCAGTGGGTATGCAAAAATATTAACAGACTGCTTGACGAGGGCTACCGTTACGGGGAAATGGCGATTTTGTACAGGGTGAACGCTCTCAGCCGCGGAATTGAACAGCAGCTGCTCGAAAGCTCTCTTCCGTACAGGGTTATACGCGGTCTTGCGTTCTATGAAAGGGCTGAAGTCAAGGACGTGCTTTCAATGATGAGGCTTGCCGTGAACCCGTCGGATTCCGTTTCGCTTGCGCGTATTGCAAACGTGCCGGTGCGCGGGCTCGGCAAAAAATCAGTTGAAATTTTGTCCGCATGGCTTTACGAACACAGAAAAGAATCTCCTGAAGATATATGGAGTCTGCTTGAAGAATGCGGCGCCGGGCTGAAAGGCAAAGCAAAGGACGGCGCGAAGGAACTCGCACGGAATATGCTTTCGATACTTGCCTCGCAGGACAATATGCAGGCTGTCATAAACGATATACTCTACACGCAGGGCTACGAAGATTATCTTAAAGAAAACAAGCCGGACGACTGGGCGGAGAAGGAAGAAAACGTGCTTGAAATTCTTTCTCTTGTTCCTGAGGACGGAACGCTTGACAAGCTTCTTGCCGAGATTTCGCTTTATACCGACGCGGATACTCCGGCGGAAATTGAAGACAGCATAAATCTGCTTACCCTGCACGCAGCAAAGGGACTTGAATTTCCGGTCGTGTTTATTATAGGCATGGAGGAAGGGCTGTTCCCGAGCTCGCGTTCGGTAAGCGGCGAAAGCGACATAGCGGAGGAACGCAGACTGTGTTACGTAGGCATGACGCGGGCAAGGGAAAAACTGTTTATGAGCGGGGCGGCGTCAAGACTTTTGTTCGGCGGAATACAGAGCAATACGACCTCGCGATTTATAGGCGAAATTCCGCCTGACTGCAAGGAAACGGAAGACAACAGCATAAGGAGCTGGGAAGATGCTTACAATCGGACTCACAGGCGACGTTGGAGCTGGTAAAAGCACGCTTTGCAAAACGTGGCGCGAAATGGGCGCCGAGATAATAGACTCGGACACGATAGCCCGTGACATGTGGCTGCTCCCTGCCGTTCAGAAGAAAGCCGGAAAACGCTGGGGCAAAGATTTCTTTGACGCTGACGTTAAGAAAGTTTATGCAAAAATAGCGGACAAAATTTTTTCAGACAATGCGGAGTACGAGTTCGCCGGTAAGCTGCTGTATGCTCCGACGATGAAAGAGATAGAAAAAAGGCTTAAAAAAATTCCCGAAAACGGCTGGGCTGTGGTTGAGATACCTCTTTTGTATGAGCACGGCTCGGAAAAGATGTTTGATTTGGTCGTCTATGCGGCGGCAACGCTTAAAAAACGCACGGAGCGGAATACTGCGCGCAGCTGGACAAGGGACGAACTGAAACGGAGACAGGCAAAGCTTATGCCGCGAAAGGAAAAAATGGAACGCGCCGGCCTGCTGCTGCGCAACAGCGGAACGGAAGAAGAATGGCGGGCGAAGGCTGAAAAAGCCGGAAGAAAATTTATCAGGCTTGCGGCCGCGCAAAACCGCAAGAAGGCGGAGGAATAATGTTTGTACTGAAACTTCCCAAACTTACGATAGAAACGCAGTATCCCGACGACACAGCGCTTTTTGTCCTCGGCGGCAGACAGCCTGACGCGGAATGGCTGAAATCGCTTGATTTTCAGACCTGCGTCTGGGCTGTTGACAGAGGCGCAGACGTTTGCCGCGCCGCGGATATTGTTCCCGAAAGACTTATAGGGGACTGTGACAGCGCGGACGAAGAAACGTGGAGCGAGTTTGAGCGAAGCGGCGTTACCCGCACGGACAGATATCCGGCGGACAAAGATTTAACGGATTTTCAGCTTGCGCTCGGCGTTTTCGCAAAAGAGCGCAGGTGCGGAGGAATATTTCTTACCGGCTGCTTCGGAGGGCGTTTTGACCATCTGTGGAGCAACGTCATTTCCTTTGCGAAGCCTGCCGAATACAGGGCAGTCGGGCTTGCCGACGAAAAAGAAGGAATGATTTTCCTCAGCGGCATTTCAAAAGCCGTACTGAATTTTGAAGAAAAACCGCAGGCGTTTTCACTGCTTCCGCTCAGCCGCAAATGCCAGGGCGTATGCCTGCACGGCACGTGCTGGGAGCTTGACGGGGCGCAGCTTGATTATTTTGAACCGTACAGCATAAGCAACAGGCTTGACGAGGATATGTGCGCGTCGGTGTCGCTGAAAAACGGACTGCTTGCGGTGTACTGGAACTGGAAAGAGGAGGATAAATAAATGAGTCCGAAATTTGCGCAAATTCTGCTTGGAATACCTGTTTTGCTCTGGTCGCTTTCGTTTCACGAATTCTGCCACGGTTATGCGGCGTACATGCTCGGTGACCCTACGGCAAAATGCGACGGACGCCTCAGCTTAAACCCGCTGGCGCACATTGACCTTGTCGGCGGGCTCTGTCTTCTGCTGTTTCATTTCGGCTGGGCAAAGCCGGTGCCCATCAACCCGGCGTATTTCAAACACCCGAAACGCGACCTGGCAATAGTTTCGCTTGCGGGCGCTGCCGGAAATATTCTTACCGCCTTTGTCTGTGTACAGCTTTTTGTCCGTTTCCCGCAGCTTTTTACAAGCTACGGACTGCACCTTTTCATGCTGCTTATGATACGGATGAACGTAGGACTTGCGGCGTTCAACCTTATACCGGTTCCGCCGCTTGACGGTTCGCGCGTGCTCTACGTCCTGCTGCCTTACGGCGGCATGAGATTTTTTGACTGGCTGGAACGCTACGGAATGTTTGTCATACTTGTTCTTGTAGCGCTGAACGTGCTTCCGTATCTTATGCAGCCATTTATGGACTTAATAATCGGCATTATAGGACTGGGACTGTAAAATGAGAATTCTGCTTTCAAACGACGACGGCGTTTATGCCGAAGGCATACATTACCTTGCCAAAACTCTTGCAGACGCGGGACATGAACTTCTTGTGTCCGCTCCGGCAAGGGAAAGAAGCGCAAGCGGACACTCAATGACGATGCACAAGCTTGTTACGCTTGAAGAAATAGACAAAAAATTCATACTCGGAAACTACCGTGCCTATGCATGCAGCGGAATGCCTACCGACAGCGTAAGCCTTGCCTGCGACGTACTCGGCTTCCGCCCTGAACTGGTCATTTCAGGCATAAACAGGGGGCCGAACGTTGCGGGAGACGTAACCTATTCCGGAACAGTCTGCGCCGCAATGGAAGGGCTGGTTTTCGGTGCAACCTCCGTTGCGTTGTCTTTGAACGTTGTTTCAAGAAACGAAACGGCGCATTACGAAACCGCAGCACAGTTTATGGAAAAATTTATAGGTTTCCTGTGTGAAAATACCGAAAAAAAACCGCAGCTGTACAACATTAACGTTCCCAATCTCCCGTACGGAGAAATAAAAGGCACGCGCATAACTCGGCTCGGAACGCGGCTCTACGAAGACAGGGTGGAAGTTATAGAGCGCAACGGAAAAGAATACTACTGGATAGGCGGACGAATTGAAGACCGCTTTGAAGAAGGTACCGACGTTACGGCGCTCCGCGACGGCTG
>JAZUJX010000026.1:0-3101 GCA_045642965.1 Synergistaceae bacterium
TTAGGGTTGTTTTTTGCCCCTTGAAAAGTCCCCTATATAAGTGGGGGGATGTTATAAAATTTTCATAGGGTAAGCCAAATTACTTACTGAAAAATCAGCAGAAATACTTAGAAAAAACGCAGAGAAAAACGGTGTAAATTCTTTCGGAAATGCTATAATAACATTGTGCAGCAAAAAAAAACGGAGGTATATGCCATGCAGAGCAAACTCAAAAAACTATATTCAGTTCTAATCCTTCTCGGAGTTGTTCTTGCCTTCTGCTCGTCCGCGTTTGCGGCGGGGATAGTTGAAGGCAGGAGCAGCGCGTTTTGGGACGAAGCTTCTCAAACGTACAAAATCGGCTCCAAGGCGAGATTTCTCAACTTCGATTGGAAACTGTGGAAGGTTGACGACAATTACGCATACGTTATAACAACCGGCAACATAAGCGGGTCTGTTTTTGGTGAATGGGGAAAAAACTCCTACAGAACTTCTGTGATTCACGGTGTTGTCAAGAACATCGAAAAAGATTTGAAAAACTACAAGGGAACGGGCAAGACCGGCATTGATGCTTTTACGTGGGAGCAGATAAACGGCGGAAGCGCAAACTATATAGCCCATTCGCCGACAAGCGACAACGGCGTAGCAGAGGACTACCTGTATCTGCTTTCAGCAGGCGAAGCGTGGTCAATGCCCGTGAACATACGAAATATTGGAGCCGTTTGGTGGCTGCGTTCGCCTTCGCCTGGTGTGGACAACAAAGAGGCTTGGTGTGTCGATAATAGTGCTAATGTCAACCCCCGCGGTGTCCATGTGTTTGAGGGCGTTCGCCCCGCTTTAATAATCAATCTGAAATCGCCGCTCTTTCAATCTTCTTATTTCAAAACAGCGCCGACCGGCAAAGAGAACGTCAATGTCGGCAAAGGCTTTGTGCTTGCGGACTATGACGGCAAGGACGGCTGGAAAGTGACAGTGCAGGACAAAAGCATTGCAAAACCTGAAATAACGTCATTAATAACCTCATTTGATAATGCCGGAGAAAAGCTTGTCGTGGAATACAGCAATGCGGCAACGGGAAACAATACATACCTTTCCGCGCTGCTTTATAATAAAAAAGGGAAGGTTATTAACTATGCAAAGGCTGCGGACACGAGCAAATCAGGAAGCGGAAAAGCTGAAATACCGTGCGGTAACCTGCCTGCGGGAAATTACAAAATAAAATTCTTCTGCGAGCATGTGAACAGCGGCAGTCAAATTGACTATGCCTCTGAACTCACAGGCGAATACAGTTTTCAATCTGAGAAAATATTCAAAACGCTGAATACTTTTCCGGTTATTAACGGAAAAGACAGCATGGCAATACGGTACAACGGAGCAAAATGGGCAAAGCTATCAAACACAAGCCTGCTCATGATTGATAAGCCTGATACGGAAATGACCGTTTCCGATGCATACGATGCGGCTGACAGCTATGCTTCCGGAATATACGACATATTTGAACGCAGAATTAAGAGATTCTCAGAGCTGCCTTCAGAAGGGCGGATTGAAGATCTGACGCAAAGCCGGAGAAACTTGGGCTTCGACTGGTGGATTTACTCATCCCGGACACGCTATGTCAGCAGTGACGGAAAGATAACAGACACACGGGAATCAGCATTTTACCGTCCGGAAAAAGGAATGATTCCGCTGTTAACGCTGAAAGACACAGACAATATATATTTCCTCAGCGCGGTCGGCGGAGCGAAATCCGGCAAAGCCGGAACGTTTGTAATTAAACCTGACAGCGGCAAAGAATGGAAAATCACCTACAAAGACGATATACTGCCCGCGCCTGATTTAAGCGGAGCACTGACGCTTAACGCGCAGGGCGATTCAACATGGCACAGCCCGAACACGGAAAGAATTGCTGTGCTCTCCGGCGGTGACGGAACGGAGGCAACAGGCTATCTGCTTATGAAAGAAGAAACAGGCGGCGGAGGTGCGGAAGTTTTTCTGAACGGACTTGCGGGAGATGCATATATACATACTGAACTGATTGGCGAAGGCTATGACCGTATGAGCGTCAAATCGACAGTGCTTAAAGATATGCAAATGCAAAGCAAAGACGGACGTCTCATTGCAATGAAGCTCGGGAAAAAATATTCCGGCGCGGACAATCCCGTAACGCTCAAAAACGGCTTTGAACTGTCTCTTGAAGACAAATATATCTACGAACAGACAATCACCTCGGCAGAAGACACGAACATATTGTACGGAACGGGAGAGCAGGGCACAAAGCTTCTTGGAAAAGTAACTGTAAACAGCGGCTCTGCGCTTGACTGCAAAGGAAATCTCTACTTTGGCGAATTGCAGCTTGACGGTGCATTGGTAATAAAATCCGGCACAACCGTTAACCTCGCATACAAACCATCCGGAACAGCCGAACATCCTTTGCAGATAGAAGCAAACGGCAGAATAGTCAACAGGGGACATGAAGCCGTAGAAGTGTATGACCTTGCAAAACAGAACAAAATGACCGTCCCTGCCGGATATTATTACGTCTCAAAACAGGGAGACGATTACGAAGTAAAGAAAATCAACTGGGAAGAAACTGAATGGAAAGACGCTGACAACGAAGCAGACGAAGACGAAGAAGAACAGGAAAAATCGTCCACGTCAGGCGGCTGCAACGCAGGGTTTGGAATACTTGCAATGCTCGGCGTAGTTGGTCTGCTTTACAGAAAGAAAAATAAGCAGTGAGCGATAAGCAATAAGCTTTAAGCATTAAGCGAAAGACAAAAGCTTTTTCTTCACCGTCTCACTGCGAAGCCAAAAGGGCTTGCGCAGTGTCCAGCGGCTTGTCTCTCGTCTCCCCGCAATGCTTAAATGCGGGGTCCGGAGGCTTTTAATAGGTTTTTTGGAAGCGAAACGACGCTGGATTCGTTGCGCGGAACGAAGATACCCCACAGGGCACGAGACGACGAACGCAGAACGAAGAACTAAAAGAAAGCTGTAAGCCATAAGCTATATGCTATAAGCAAAAACCAAAGGCTAAAAGCGAAAACCTTGAAGAAAAAATAAAAAAGTCCGTCATTCTGCATGGAGCGAAGCGGAAGTGCAGAATCCAGTGGCGACACGGGCGA
>JAZUJX010000027.1:0-8106 GCA_045642965.1 Synergistaceae bacterium
AAGCATAAACCATCCCGCAGGCAGCATTGCTATACCCGCACCCATGATTCCGAACAAAAATTTCGCCGGCGCCCCCGCAACGATAAGTATCGTGAAAAACATTACCGAATAGACCAAAGCACTGCCAAAGTCAGGCTGAAGCAATATAGGCAGAAGGAAACAAAGCGATATTCCGAAAACAAGCGCAATTCCTTTAAGGTCGTTCGGCGGAAACATGGTGCAGCATTTTGCAAGCAGCAGTGCAAAAGCAATTTTACCTATTTCTGACGGCTGCAGTCTGATAAATCCAAAATTAAACCAGCTCTGTGCGCCCTTTGAGGTATATCCCACAATAAGCAGCAAGAGAAACAGCAGGATGACAATGACCGAAAGAGGCAAAGCAAGCTTCAGCATATTTTTGTAGCCTATTTTTATAATGAGGAAATAA
The DNA here is from genome assembly GCA_045642965.1 of Synergistaceae bacterium. GTDB lineage: Bacteria > Synergistota > Synergistia > Synergistales > Synergistaceae > Equadaptatus. The sequence continues at coordinate 428 of JAZUJX010000027.1, forward strand.
ATGGCAAAACCGACCAGGCCAAAAACAAGCTGTCTGATCATATACGGCGAACTATGAGTCTGAAGCGAGTAGCTCGCGCTGTAAATTGCGGCAGCTCCTAACAGAAAAAGAATTACCGCAACAAAAAACATATATCTGTTCAAACCTCTTTTTATATCCAGCCAACTGTTTTCAAATACCTGCATCAGTTCTCACCGCCGTTCGCAGCTGCATCCTGTTTCACAGGATGTTCGGAATTCTGTGTTTTTATCGGTTTGGAGGATGTCTTTTTCTGCTGCTGATTTTCCTCTGCACCGTTGGGCTGAACATGTTCCTCGGCTTCAGCATCTTCGTCTGAAATTTCTTCTTCTTTGTGGTTAATCAGATAATTCAGCATTTTACCGACCATAGGTCCGGTTACCTTTCCGCCGCCCTTACCGGCTTCGGCGATAGCGACAACTGCGTAGCGCGGATTATCAACAGGAGCATATCCTGCAAACCATGCATGGTCTGCGCCCTGAGAGTTCTGGGCTGTACCGGTTTTTCCGGCAACGCGCACACCGTATTCGGAAGCAGCACGGCCTGTACCAATACTGCCGACTTCCTGCAAACCTTGCTGCAAAATCCTGAAAATATCGTTGGATAAATCTACTTTTTCATATTCCACCGGAAGTGCAGAATTTATTTTCGGACGAAACAGTTTTCCTTTGCTGGCAACAGCTGCATACACTCTTGCAACCTGAAGCGGGGTCATAAGCAGATATCCCTGGCCTATCGAATAGTTGACTGTATCACCGCCGTACCAGCTTTCTTTTATCTTTTTCTTTTTCCATTTCGGACCTGCAAGTGTTCCGGAACTTTCGGAAGTTAGGTCAATACCTGTTTTTTTGCCGACCCCGAATTTTGAAGCCGTTTCAATCAGTCTGTCTATACCCAAATTCCATGAGGTCTGATAAAAAAATACGTCACAGGAGTCGCGCAATGCCCTGATAACGGTTTCGTTGCCATGTCCCGCATGATTCCAGCAACGAAATTTTCTGTTGCCAAGTTCAAAATATCCCGGGCAATGTACGACTGATGAAGTCGTTATCTTTTTGTTTGACAAGCCGGCAGATGCCGTAACAACTTTAAATGTTGAGGCAGGAGGATACGCCCCGGAAATAGCTCTGTTCATCATTGGACGTGAACGCTTGTCAAGCAGCGCCATCCACTCCTGACCTGTGATGCCCCAGGTAAGGGGATTCGGGTCATAGGAAGGCGATGAAACAAGACACTTAACAGAACCGTCGGTAACATCCAGCGCTACAATAGCCCCGCGGAAATTCTGCAAAAGCTTCGAGGCATAGCGCTGCGCACCAAGATCTATTGTAAGCTTCATATCCTTGCCTTTTACCGATGTAGTATAGCTGATTTCGCGAATCTGCTTTCCTCTGGCATCAACTTCGATAACCCGTTCGCCGGGCATACCGTGAATTTCCTCTTCGTACCATGCTTCAATTCCGTTTTTGCCTATATGGTCCCCGCCCTTGTATTCCGGATGCCTTTCAAGTTCTTCTTTAGTAATTTCAGCAACGTATCCGACAACATGCGCTACGTCTTTTCCTGCCGGATAACTTCTTTTCCAGACAGGGGTAAGAAAGAGCAGTTCGCTGAAGTTTTTATCCATGATAAGCTGAGTTGCCTGGGCAAAAGTAAGATTGGAGGCAATGGTAATTGCACGGTACGGAGCAGAGTACTGCTTCTGAACTTTATCTTTTATTTCAGTTTCCGTAACAGGAATACCGCCGCGTTTCAAAATTGACGCAACGATTTTTGCTTTTTTTTCATCCAGCAAATCCAAAGGATAACCGCTTATGTTAAAAGTTCTTACATTGACGGCAAGAGGGGCGCCGGTAGCATCAGTAATCGTTCCTCTCGGAGGCAGGATTCGGAGGATGCGCAGTCTGTTTTGAGATGCAAGTTTGACATATTCGTTGCTTTTAATTATCTGAAAAAAAATCAGACTGCACAGCAGTCCCAAAAAGGTACACAATACTGCTACTCGCAATACCCAAAATCTTTTTTCAAGACTAAGTTTGTCGTACTGTGTACTAGACATGTCTGTAAATTGCCTTTTTGTGGACAAGTCCCAAAAGCATAATAAATGTAATTCCCATCAACTGCTGTATTGCAAAAAGCCGCAGTGTGGTCATACTGGTAACCGTCCAGAACATTGCGTGAACCGCAGCAGACAGAATTTGCACTGCAAGTGCACAGGCGATGAAACTTTTGGTATTTCTGCCTTGTGCAGGAATTAAATGCCAGACTACAAACACTAACGCTAAAAGAGCTCCGTTCAAAGCAGCCGTTAAACCGGGGATGTTTGTCCAGCGCAAATCCCACAACAGACCGCCGACAAAACCGGCTGCAATATACCAACTCAAGGAGTGCTTGTGTTCGTTTTCTGGCCGCAGTCCGGCAAAAACAAGAGACAGCAGGAATAACTCAGGAACAAGAAAAATTCCCATAAAAACGACCTGAATAATATCCTGCAACAGCCATATAAGAATCGGAAGAATCATCTACATATCCTCCGAATAAACTTCTACGTTATAGAGTTGGGTCAAATGTGCACCGGCTGCAACCTTGAACGGAACATAACCCTCTTTTGCTGGTTCCCTGCCTATAATATGACCTATCATAAGCCCGGGAGGTATCTGATCACCTATCAGCGATGTCGAAATTTTCATATTTTTCGTTACATATCTGTCACTTGTTATATACAGCATATTCAAATTTCCTTTATTGTCACCGGTTATAACGCCAAGATCTCTCGTATCATCAATAACTGCGGCAATAAGGAATGAGGAGGACGTAATAAGCTCAAACCAGGCTGAATGCTTCGACACGCGGCTTATTCTGCCTACAAGATATCCGTCAGACATAACGGCCGCGCCCTCAACAACTTTATCCGCACTGCCCTTGTTAATTTTGGCTTCGCTCCACCAGTTCTCCGGGTAGCGCAGAATCACGCGTGCAGGAATATAAGACGACTTGGCAGCTGGCACAGAAACATGTGCTTTCTGCAGTGCCTCTGCCTGAACACGGTTCATAGCTTCTAGTCTCGCAAGTTGCTGCTGAAGCGTTTTTCTTTCCAAAACCCAGTTGCTTCCGTATTTTACAAGGTCCCTGGTGGCAGAAAAGGGATATTCCGGAATATACAAAAGCTTGTTTGCGCTGTCAATGGCAAAGTAACGCACCACAGGGAAAAAGTTCATCACACAGTACAACAGTATACCAACTGCCAGTGAAATTACACCGCAAACTGTTACTTTCAAATCTTCGTTAACTACATTATGCATGAGGAAAAATTACAAATCTCTGTGTTCAAGCGTTATTCCGTGAGATTTTACGTTTACTCTTGATTCAAGATATTTTCCAAGACCCATAGCAGCTGAATAAAGCGGCTGTTCCGCAATATGCACAGGAACATTGAGTGTGTCTGCCAAACGCATATTAAGCCCGCGAAGAAGGGCACTTCCACCTGTCAGTACTATGCCCTGATTTGCAATGTCACGAACCAGTTCAGGCGGTGTTTTTTCAATAGTCGCGCGTATTGTGTCTTCGATTTGCGTAATAATAACATCAAGCGCATCTCTTACATCTACGGAAGTAATATGGGCAGATTTTGGGAGACCGTCCAAAAGGTCTCTGCCCTTAACATCCATCTGAAGTTCCTGCTCAAGCGGAAGAGCTGACCCTATTGCGATTTTTATCTCTTCTGCAGTACTGCTTCCTATTGCGAGCTTATAGTTCTGGCGCATCATTGAAATAATAGCTTCATCCATAGCATTTCCGGCAACTCTGATTGCCTCGTTAAGCACTATTCCTCCAAGAGAAAGAACCGCAACTTCACAGCTGCCTCCGCCGATATTGACAACCATATTTCCCTGCGGTTCGTCAATAGGAAGACCTATGCCGATAGCTGCCGCCAAAGGTTCTTCAACGACATAAGCTTCTTTAGCCCCGGCTGCCAAAGTGACCTCAACAACAGCCCTGTTTTCAACTTCCGTAACGCAGGCAGGCACACAGACAGCAACTCTCGGGTGAGAGAACATGCTAGTTGACTCTGTAGCAAGACCTATAAAATGACGAATAAGGTATTCTGTCATTTCAAAATCAGCGATAACTCCGTTTGACAAAGGCGAAATCGTCGTAATTCCAACCGGTGTGCGGCCCACCATCTTTTTTGCTTCCGTTCCGAACGCTATTATTTCGCGTATACCCTTGCGCCCTACCTTGCGGACAGCAAGAACAGAGGGTTCGTCAAGAACAACCCCTTTGCCTTTGACATAAATAACAGTATTTATTGTTCCTATATCAATACCGATTTCATTATTAAACACCTGTTTGTCAAATCCAAACATTTTGCCACCAGCCTTCATTCCAGTGTCCGCAAGCCGCTACATAACGCGGACAGTAAGTAATTGTCTCCGCAGACTATTATCGCATTATTTTCAGTTTTTTGCATCATGAAATTAGCAATATTTTACCGTGTGCCGTAATATAGTGCCCTTTAAATTTAATTTCCAATGTTTTTAATCCCTTGCGGATAAATTCTGTCAATTCATTATCTTCTGAGCTTGCTGCCAGTACACCATTCGGGTGGTTGTGCATAACAATCACACTATGTGCGTTCACCCTTACCGCCCTGCGAAAAAGCAACGGCATATCAAGAAACGCACCGTTTAGCCCTCCGTATGAGATTGTCTCTTCTCCAACCACTTTTTCCTGCTTGCCCAAAAACAGCGCATAAATTTCTTCACGGTCCAGATAACCCATTCTGCCAGCCTGAAATTTTAATTTATCCTGCCAGCTCTCCCTCTCTTCTCCGTTATGAATTCTGGCAATCCGAAGTCCAAGTTCCAAAACAGCGGCAAGAGTCGTGGCTTTGGCATTTTTAATTCCGTCTTCAGTTTTCAACTCCGCAGCAGATAATTTGCATAGGCCCTGCAAACCGCCGTTGTCTTTCAAAAGTTTTGTCGCAAGTTCAAGCACATTGTAGGAAGGTGTTCCTGTACGCAGCAGAATTGCGATGAGCTCTGCTGTAGAAAGTTTGTCCGCTCCATATTTCAGCAGTTTTTCACGGGGCATTTCATCTTCCGGCATATTAAGATGTTTAAGATTTGTCATACCTATCTCGGCCAGTACGGATTGTACTTTTTTTCTTTACCTATGTTCGTAGCCGGTCCGTGTCCTGGGCAGGCTTCCAAATCATCAGGAAACCGTTCAAGCTTGCGCAGTGAGTTTATCAAAACAGCTTCGTCACCACCAGGCAAATCTGTGCGTCCAATAGAAAGTTCAAACAGAGTGTCCCCGCACAGCAAAATTTTATCCGCGCCGTCTTCAATGTAGAAACAGACTCCGCCCGGAGTGTGCCCAGGAGTATGTATGACTTCTATTTTTAAATTGCCAACCGTAACAATTTCTCTGTCCGTAAGCAGTTTTTCCGCTTCAGGAAGCGAAAAAGCCTTACCGAAGGCAAAAGACAAATTCTTATCCGGATTTGTGAGACAACAGGCATCATCAGTGTGAATGGCAACACCGTACTTTGACAACTTGCGTACGTCAGGAATTCCGCCTATATGATCTGCATGTCCGTGCGTAAGCATAATGTATGCAACATCAATCTTATTTTCTGTAACAAAATCCGCGACACACTCAGCAGATCCGCCAGGATCCACTATTATGCCCTTTTTGTTGTCATCCCATAGAATATAACAATTTGTCCAGAGTTCTCCAAGCGGAAATCTTTGTATATTCATCCAACTCACTCCTTGGTGTCGAGCATTATCGTAACCGGTCCGTCGTTGCACAGAGTAACTTTCATTTCAGCCTGAAATATTCCGTTCTGCGTTTTGATGCCCAGTGCCTGTACAGCCTTTGTAAAGCGGTTGTACATATCCTTTGCGAACTCAGGTTTTGCCGCCAGATGCCAGGATGGTCTGCGTCCCTTTCTGCAGTCAGCACAGAGCGTAAACTGTGAAACTATCATCATCTGCCCGTCTTTATCAAGCAGCGAACGGTTCATTACACCGTTTTCATCGTCAAAAATACGCAGATTGCACACTTTATCAGCAAGCTGATTTATATCTTTTTCAGTATCATCATCAACAACACCGAGCAGAACACAAAGGCCTGCATCTATTTTGCCCGTAATTTCTCCTGCGACTCTGACTTCGGCATAATCAACTCTCTGCAGCAACGCTTTCATTTTATCCTCTCAGCACCTCTATAATTCCGCTTATTGAATTTATTTTGCCAATAATTTCATAAAGCTGCTCTATATTTTTAACTTTTATTTCCGCAGTAACACGCATACGCATATTATTAACTACATTCGCATTAATCCCGGCAAGCGAAGCACCAAGATTGCTTATGTTCTGAACTATGTCGCCGACAAGATTTGCTCTGTCCACACCTTCTATACGAAGTCTGGCAATATACTGCTTGTTGCGCGGCATGCCCCAAGATACTGGAACAAGTTTGTCTTCGTCTTTTGCCGTAATATTCACACAGTCTTTTCTGTGTACCGTTATTCCGTGCAGCTGCGACACATAGCCTACGATCAAATCTCCCGGAACAGGGCGGCAGCATTGCGCAAGCGAAACAAAAACACCGTGGGCTCCGTCCACAATAATTTCAGAGTCAGATTCTTTCTGCGGGGTGCCGGATACAGGGATAGGAATTTCCTCTTTAGTTTTACTGGCATTGTTTTTTAGTCTTGAGAAAACTCCCTTAGATGTAACATTTCCGCTTCCTACAGCAACGTACAAATCTTCTAAATTCAGCATTCCCATATCGCGCACAACCTGATTGAGCTGGGCGGACAGTTTTTCAAGCGGTTCCGTATCTTCAGGATTTCTCCGCAGTGCTTCCTTTTCCAGCAGCTCTTTTCCGCGTTTGACTTTTTCTTCCCTTTCCTGTCTGTCAAACTGCCTGAACCACTGCTTTATCTTTGTCCTGGTACGCGTGGATTTAGCAATTCTCAGCCAGTCTCTTGAAGGCTTCGCCGTAGGCGATGTCATAATACTTACGATATCTCCGTTTCGCAGAACATAGTCCATAGGAACTATTCTGCCGTTAACACGCGCACCGACACATTTGTGTCCTATTTCTGTATGAATGGAATAAGCAAAATCTATAGGCGTAGATCCAATAGGTACGGAAACGACTTTGCCTTTGGGGGAAAACACAAATACCTGTGCAGAAAGAACATCTGTTTTAAGAGTATCAAGAAAGCTGCTGTCAGTCTCATCGCTGAGTTTTGCTTCTTCAAGCGTACGTCTTATCCAGGTCAGCTGCTCGTCCATTACGTCAGTTTTAATGCCGCCTTCTTTGTAATTCCAGTGAGCAGCTATACCGTATTCGGCATAATAGTGCATTTCCCAGGTTCTTATCTGTATTTCAATCGGCTCACCATCAGGACCGACAACGGCTGTATGAAGTGACTGGTACATATTGCGTTTAGGATTTGCGATATAATCGTCAAACTGTCCCGGTATTGGTTTCCACATCGTATGTACAATACCAAGAACCTGATAACATTCAGCAACCGTCTGTACAATAACGCGCAGCGCAAGCAGATCATACAGTTGATCCATTGCTATATTTTTACGCTGCATTTTTTCGTATATGCTGTAAAAATGTTTTGGTCTGCC
>JAZUJX010000028.1:0-4707 GCA_045642965.1 Synergistaceae bacterium
TGAAATATGACGTGAACTGATGGCGGAAGGAAAATCATGCGGCTTTACCCTGATTGAGGTAATGCTGGCAGTAGCGGTTCTTTCTCTGACGGCGACTGCCTCTTTGAAACTGGTTGTCATGGCGCAGAACGGACTGCGCGCGGCTAAGGAGCAGGAACAGTTTCTGCTTGCGGCGGAAAAACTGAGGGCGAAGGTTATGACCGGAGAAGTCAGCGAAAACGGCAGCGAAGACAACCTTAGCTGGAAAACTGAGCAGAGGACGAAGGAATTTTTTACCGAAGATTTCGGGAAGCTTGATTTTAACAGGAAAACAACCGAACTCAAGCCTGACGCAAATTTCAGCTGGCGCGAGCTTGAGCTTGAAAACAGAATAACAAATAAAAAAATAAAAATTGTTCTGCCTTCAAACGGCGGATAACGGGGAGATGTCTGTATGAAAAAAATTGTTGCCGTTCTGCTTGCAGCTTTGCTGATTGCCGGAGTTTGTATTCTTCCGGTGTCAGCTGCAGACCAGGATGAAGAAAATCTTGTCACAGCGGCGAAAGAGATGCGTAAAACGGGCAAGGTTCAGATGAATTTTACGGAGCTTGAAATCTCCAAATTCATCCATTTTATGTCGGAGGTCCTTGGAGAAAACATAGTTGTTGATCCGTCTGTTTCCGGCAAGGTGTCCGTTGTTTCGCCGAAGGAAGTTCCTCTTAAGGAAGCGCGGCAGGTTATGCTTTCCGTGCTTGAAATGAACAATCTTGCAATTCAGGATATGGGCGGTTTTACAAAAGTAGTGCCTCTCAGCGCAGGTCCCAGCACAAGCAGCGAAGTGTATTCGGGCGATTACAGCGTAGAGCCTGGAGAAGCCGTTGCCGTGCAGGTCGTGCCTTTGAAATACGTCAAGGCCGATTTTGTCATAGCGCCTCTCAAGGCGTCTCTGCCCGGTCTTAACGCTTCCTCAGCCGGAAGCGGGGCATCTGTCGTTTTAACCGGCAAGCAGACGCTGCTGAACAAGGCTACGAAAATAATCCGCACGATAGACAATCAGGACTCCGTCCGCAGTATAAAGGTGTATCAGCTGAAGCACGCCGGCGCAAAATCGCTGGAAACGATTTTTAACGCAATGGGCAAAGACATGACGTCAAAACTCGCAGGCATTGTGGCTGTCGGTGATCCGCGCACGAAGCAGCTGTCGGTAATCGGCGGCGCCCAGGCACAGCGCGAAACAGAACGCATACTGAAACAGCTTGACGTTCCCTCCCGTGCGCAGAATTATCACGTGTACAAGCTGCAGAACGCAGATGCGAAGACCGTTGCCGAACAGCTGACGAAGGTGCTTTCGGGACTGGCTTCCGCAAAAGCGGCAAGCGGCGACACAGCCGCTTCTGCGTCGGGAAGGGCAACGGTTGTTCCTGATCTCCCCACGAACACCCTTGTCTTTACCGCTTCGCAGGAAGAATTTGATTCTCTTAAATCTGTTCTGAAAGAGCTTGACGTGCGTCCGCGCCAGGTACTTCTGCGAGGGCTTATTGCCGAAGTCAACCTGACGAAACTCAAAGGCGCAGGCATTGACTGGGCTGCATGGGGCGGAAAAATGATGGGCGACGTTGTAGGCGCCGCCAACGTCCAGATTGGAAATACGTCTGTCCCGAACGAGGTTATGTCGCTTTACGAAAAAATGGTGACAAGGGAAGAATACAAAACTGACGACAGAGGCAACGGCTATACGACGACGAACGTTGACGGTGCCGGCCTTGTGTACGCCTACGTTAAGCTGCTGAACAAATATGACGCGATAAACGTTCTTTCCATGCCGCAGATTATGTGTACGGACAACCTTGAAAGCCATCTGCAGGTTGGTCAGGTTATCCCGCAGCTCAAGGGAAGCCTTACGGATAAAACAAACACCACTTCCGTTACGAACAGCTACGATTACAAGGACGTAGGTCTTATTCTGACGCTTACGCCGCATATCCGCAGCGGAGACCTCGTCGCGCTTGACATTCAGCAGAGCACGGAAGAACTGCTGACGACAACGGCTTCGAATACGCCGATTACTTCAAAGCGCGAAATAAAAACGAACGTTCTTGCCGCAAACGGACAGACAATAGTTCTCGGAGGTATGATAAAGGAAACTGAAAAAGTAATGCGCAGCAGGGTGCCCTTCTTCTCCTACATTCCGCTTATAGGACATCTTTTCAGAAGCAGCGACAAGGAACGCGAGAAAATTGACCTTATGGTCTTCCTGACGCCTGAAATTCTTCAGTCGCCCGATGACGCGACACGCGTTACGGACAATGTTGTCAATCGCAGAAACAGCCTGAGCCCTGCTGAATTTGAACAGCTCAGGAAAAACAGCAAAGACTTTGAAAAAGCAACGTCAAAACGCGAGGTTGAAACACCTCTGCTTAATCCGCTGACGGAAGAAGAAAAAGCAGCCAAAGCAGAAAAAGAAAAGAAGAAAGAACAGAGCTCCGAGGGAACGGAAGAATAGCGAATGGGCAGAAACGTTCAGGCCGAAAAAATACTTGAACTGATACCGGACGGCGTAAGTCTTGACGCCCTCCGCGACGGAGGCTTCCTGCCGCTTGAAAAAAACGGAGGACAGCTGACGGCTGCCCTTGCAAACGTGTCCGCTGTCGTTCCAGCGCAGATTTTTGCTTCTGCCGCCGGCTGCTCGCTGAAAACGGAATACGTTTCCGAAGAGGAACTGCAGAAGCTTACGGAGGCTCTGTATGACCTTAAAAGCGGCGTGGCGGACTCTACGCTGAACGAAATTGAAGAGGTCGAAGATCTTTCCGCCCTTGCCCGTCAGGAGGTTATGAGCGATGCCGTTGACGCGCCTGTCGTGCGTCTTGTAAACGGAATTTTGATGGAAGCTCTTAAGGAACGTGCCACCGACATACACGCGGAGCCGTACGAAGACAAACTTGTGGTGCGCTACCGCACGGACGGCGTTCTGCACGACAAATACACGCTCTCAAAAGGACATCAGGCGCCGTTTACCAGCCGTATCAAGGTTATGGCTGGTATGGACATAGCGGAGCGTTTTGTGCCTCAGGACGGCAGAATAGGGATATCCGCCGGAGAGCGCATGGTTGACATACGCGTCAGTTCGCTGCCCACACAGCACGGCGAAAGGCTTGTCCTCCGTCTGCTCGACAAGGCGCGCGGGCTTCTTACGCTTGAAGACCTCGGAATGAAACCGCGCGAAAGGGAAGAGCTGGAAAAACTTATCCGCCGCCCGAACGGAATGATACTTTTTACGGGGCCTACCGGAAGCGGAAAAAGCACCTCGCTTTACGCGATACTGCAGGCACTTGCGCCTCCCGAAGTCAACATAATAACTGTAGAAGACCCTATAGAATACGACCTTCCCGGAGTCGGACAGGTGCAGGTCAACGAAAAAGCGGGGCTTACCTTTGCCTCCACGCTGCGCTCCATACTCCGTCAGGACCCCGATATAATTATGATAGGCGAAATGCGCGATTTTGAAACGGCGCATATAGGAATACAGTCATCGCTTACGGGGCATCTTGTCCTCTCGACGCTGCATACAAACGACTCCGTTTCGGCAGTCACCCGTCTGACGGATATGGGCATAGAACCGTATCTTGCGGCAGGCTCGCTTCTCGGCGTAGTCGCGCAGAGACTTGTCCGCCGCGTATGTCCGCACTGCGCGGAAGAAATCGACACGTGGGGAATTGTTAAGGAAGCCGGAGTTGCAAAGGCAAAGCGCGGACGGGGCTGCGACAAATGCGCGCATACAGGCTACCACGGACGTATCGGACTGTACGAGCAGTTTAACGTCACTCCTGAAATCCGCGAAGCAATCGCCCGCGGGGCAGACGCGGGAGAACTTCGCAGAATTGCCCGCACGCAGAGCTTCCACACGCTGTTTGAACTTGGGCTTGAAGCTGTCAGAAACGGCGAAACTACACCTGAAGAAATGCTCCGCGTGGTCGGGGAGGCATAGGCTTTGCCCTTCTACAAGGCTGAAATATATACGGCAAAAGGCGAAAAGAAAGTCATCCACCGCGAGGCTTCCGGAGAAAACGAACTGCTCAGGGAACTTGCCAGGCAGAACAGCATTGTAATATCCGTTAAAGAGGAAGCCGGTGCGGAAAAAACTTTTTTTAACAAAAAGAACCGAAAGCTTACACTTTCCGAGCAGCAGCTTTTCTGCACGACAGTCTGTTCTTTTATGCGCAGCGGACTTCCGCTGACTGAAATACTCGGACTGCTTCAGAAACAGACCCGGGATAAAACTCTCAAGCCTGTTTACGTTAAACTGCGAGAATCCGTAGAAGGCGGAAAATCGCTTGCCGCGTCCATGCAGGAACTGGGTGTGTTCAGGGACAGCCTTGTCGGAATGGTGGAAAGCGGAGAGAAATCAGCGTCGCTTGCGGAGCTGCTTGAACGCGCCTCAGAACTGCTTGCCAACGAAATATCGCTGCGCAGGAAAATAAAATCGTCCTTGACGTACCCGCTGCTTATGCTTTTTGTCGGAACAGGCGTGGTGATTTTTCTGCTCTCCTTTGTCGTGCCGAAACTGACCGAAGTCGTAGTGCAGTCCGGAGCAGAGCTGCCTTTTATGACAAAGCTTCTGATTGCCGTTTCGCACGCGGTCAGGCTTGCCGTTCTTCCGCTGCTTGCGGGGGCGGTTCTTACAGGCTACTGGTTTTGGAAACACGATAAAAAAATATCGCTGCCGTTCTT
>JAZUJX010000029.1:0-44480 GCA_045642965.1 Synergistaceae bacterium
TACGGTGTATGCCGGGGTGCAAAACCGAGACACGAGGCCGATGCTTCCGGGAAGAGGCAGGTTCGCAAGAGACCTGCAGACTCCGGACGAAAACGAACGGACGGCGCTGGCAGCATCTGCGCCCAGCCCAGTAGGAAGTAATCCGGAGTTAAGCTTTAAGCGGTAAGCTTTAAGCATTAAGCCAAAAGCAGTGAAAAGATTTTATTTTTAATAAGATTTTTTCGCATTATTCTGCTTAAGGCTTACTGCTTATTGCTTATGGCTATCTTTGTTGTACCAAAATTCTGCTGCCGGCTGTCATTTGACGGCTGTCAGCAAAAAATATTCAAAAAATCAAAGCGGGGGACTGAAACCAGTCCCCCGCTTTGTTATTTACTGTAAATTTTTCGATTTAACCGGCTTCGGCAACACGTCTGCCCCTGTGATTTTCGGCAGGGGTAATGGAAAGAGTGTAACCGAGCGGAGACAAAATTTTGAAAAGAGTATCTATCTGCGGTGTAGCAGACATACTCTCCAGCCGCGCTATTGCAGGCTGTTTAACGCCGCAAAGCTCTGCAAGTCCCCTCTGCGAAAGTCCCCGCTCTTCTCGGATTTCTATCAGTTTCCCGATAAGCTTTGTTTCAAACTCTACCTGCGCCCTCTCCGCAGGGCTGACTCTTGTTTCGTCATTCATGTAATCGTCAAAGGTGGAAAACGTTTCTCCGTTAATTTTCACGCTCATATTACTCACTCCTGTCCAAAAAATCTTTCAGTCTGGATTTTGCCTTTTCAATTTCAATTTTTGGCGTCTTTTGCGATTTCTTAATAAAGTAATGCAGCAACACAAAACGATTTTCTTTCCACGTAAAGAAAAAAATCCTGTTACGCAACGGACGCAATTCCCACAAATCACCTTCAATATGTTTGACAACAGGCTGCCCGACACGCGTGCCGTATTCTGATAGAGAACTCATATACGACAAAATTTTTACCCTGTTAATGCGTGCAGTCTTACTGCTTTCGCCCTGCCGTTTCAAATCATCCAGATATTCCTCAATCGGTGACTCGCCGTTCCGCAGGTGGTAGAAAATGACCTCATACATATTTATCACCTTAACGCCGATGATAACATATAAGTTATCACAAGTCAACCCAACCTAAGCGCTTTAAATTTCCTATATCCACAGACAAAACAAAAGCGGGGGACTGAAAACAGTCCCCCGCTTTTGTATTCTCATACGCTCTGTTGCGAGAATTACATCTCACCGCGCAACGTGTGCAAAATTTGCACACGTTAAACCTTTTTATCTGTATCCTCTCGAACTTCTGAGGATTTTTCGGGAGTAGGCTCGTTTTCTATTACTGGAATACTAGGTTTAATATCACCAAAACAATCATTGATAATAGCCACAAGGTCATTCGCGATGTTTTGAGACTTCTGATTTAGATTAAGAGTTTTGACATAATACCAATTTTCATTAATACAAACTTTTGACTGCTCAAACTCGACACCTTCGGGCTGGGCATAAAGCAACATACCCATAACTTCACCGTTATAAGCCTTTTTCTCATTTTCTACGTAAGTAAAAATTTGATATAAGTTGGCATTGATGTATCGTTCTTTTCCATAATATTGTCTTGTTGCTTTTGTATAATATTTTGCATCCAATATCAGTTTTTTACGGCTTCTTTTGTCCTCAATAACAACATCCGCATACATCGCAGGCCACGATGCTGGCAGTTCTTTATCGTTGAGACGACCATCCCATTGAATTTTTTTGTGTCCCGATTCAACTGCCAATGATTTATTGTAATGATGCCGGTAAAATGCTCGTATAAATTTCTCGTAAAGTGAATATAGTTTTTCGTCTGTGTCAATATTGATAAGTTTGTTACGACCATTTTCACTAGAAGGGAGATTATTTTCAAGCAAAAATTTACATATTGATATTATTGTTTCATAACTTGCATTATTCCTGTGAAAATGCAAGTCACCCCACCGTATCAGTTTGGGATCCACAATGTCTACATCCGCAAAAAATAGCATAGATTTTTTTATACTGTTTTTTGTCGCTATATCAATTTTATTGTTCTTGAGAAGAGCGAAACATGCTGTTTTGATAATGCTGTTATATTGGTCATTAACAGATAATTCTTCAAACGTACACGAAACTTTTAATTTTTTCTGAAGCTTATTTCTGATCGTACCGGCGATATTTAATTTTCCCTTAATCACAGAAAGGTCGTCTGTTTTATTGATATACTCCCTGTATAATCCGCGTTTAATCTGCCTTGCAACGGCGTTCGAGATAATTTTTGCAAACAAATCGTCTGCATTATCATAATCTTCTTCATCTTTTAACTCTAAATCCGTATGCTTAATAGAATCAAACACATACGACAACATAAACCAAATATTGCGAATAAAAATCTTATTATCAGACATTACTGATTATTTTGTGTAACCGATAGATAATCCTTTAATTTTGTGTGACACTCATCTATCTTTTTTGGTTCATCAAACCAATATTCTTCCAGAAGCGGCATAATATCGTATTTAACAATTCTTTTCAATTGTTCTTCATCTAAACTCTCTTTACAGAAATAGCTATGCCCTATTTTAAAACCTTTGCCAAGGCTCTCTTCAATTTCTTTGTTTATTTCTTTAATTATATTAACCAATGTTTGAGTTTTCTCGCCTCTTATTAATTCTTTAAACTTTAGATTATCAAATGCAGGCTCTATCTCAAAGAAACTAAACCGTCTGCGCAGAGCGTAATCTATCAATGCCAAACTGCGGTCAGCAGTATTCATCATTCCGATAATGTAAACATTTTCCGGAACACTAAACCGTTCATCTTTACCATCTTTATCCTTGTATGCCAACGTTGCACTGTATGACGCTCGTTTATCCGCTTCAATAAGCATAAGCAACTCGCCAAATATATTGCTGACGTTCCCGCGGTTTATTTCATCAATGATAAAAACAAATTTATGCTGCGGATAATTTTTAGCAGCCTTACAAAATCTGTAAAAAATACCGTAGGACATTTCAAAAGAACCGTCCGACTTAGGGCGATATCCCATAACAAAATCTTCATACGAATAATTTTGATGGAACTGTATGAATTTCGAGTACACATTTCCATCCTTATCGCTGCCCTCGCCCTTCCCTTTCAAGTTAGCCACTATTTTTCTGGCTACAAATGTTTTTCCAACCCCCGGAGGTCCTTGCAGAATAATATTTTTCTTCTCTGTGAGGACACTCACCATTTCTCCACAATATTTGGAATCGATATAGACATCTGTCAAATTACTATCTTCTTCCAATGTAAAATCACCTAGAGGATTATTATCATGTTCCTGTTCATCGCCTTTTTGAGGGCAGGGCTCAATATTAGGAGACGATGGTTTGATCGTATTAGTATATGCATAATACGACAATTCAGGTATTGTTTTACATGGTATTTCATTTCCTAATAATTCATAAATTTTGCCAAGTAAGCCGAGATATTGTTCACCAGTAATTGTTTCACGATTTGGATACGCCAAACTTTCTCCTTTGGCATACTTCGATGATATTAGTTTATTATTTCGATCGTCAAGGCTTATGTAATAGTATGGACGTGCCCAAAATAGCCCCATAGTAAGCGAGCGTCTACCAACACCGCATTGCGTTACAACTGTGTCAAAAGACAGTTCAAAACGCTTGCGTATTGCCTTGTCATGAAAATTAGCAGATAATTCTATAGCTATTTCAAATATATTCCACAAATTTTGAATATCATTTGGTGAATATTTAGGGTTATCACGATATGTAAAAAATGCTATATTCATAGGTGTAAGTTTCGGGACACCAACAAAATTGGTTGGAGTAGTTACACCGCTAATTTTAAATTCATCAATCAGTCCCTCTATAATTGCAATTCGTTTGGCATTCTCATATTGATTAAACCAAGCAAAAATAGTAAACGGATCAATATCGCTTAATAAATCTCGATCTTTGTTGTTCGAAACCTTAAGGGCAACGTTAAGCGATGGGTCGAGTTTGTCAATCACATTGTGTATTTTTTGGATTAACTCCTGCCGTTTGTCTTTATATTCAAGTAGTTTATCTGCAAACTTACTATAAAAAACAGTCCACTCGTACGCTTCAGGCATTTCAGCAACTCTCCCAAATGTATTTTTTACAATTTTCATATCATCTCTGCCTACCATACCAGAAATTGCATCCTTGTCAAATTCTAATTGACTACCATCTACATTTAATAACCCAAATGCGACACAATGTTGCATTAAACTCGGCACCCTATTATCGGCAGTTGAGGTTCTAGCATCTCTATTGTATGGCGTAGAGTCTGTATCATAAATGTTTTTTACAGTCTCAAAATAATCATTCATAAATTTTTTCTTACCATTATAACTATATCCATTTTCGCTCAAATATAACTTCAATATCTTGAATGGTACTGAATCTATAAAAATTTGTTTGTACACATAATACAACCTCTGATTACATTCTGCCATCTGTTTAACAATCGGGACTGCGTCAGAGCTTTCAGTAAAGGTTTTGTCATATTTTGATATCAATACATATAATTCGTGCCCTTTTGTTGTAAGTTCTAATCTTGCGGGAACACTATTTGAGGTAACCGCACAACTGACAAGACCTAGCCCTAGCATATATTCTGTAGTCCATGCATAACCAATATTATTTTTAAAATTAGTATAACGATAACCATTCTTGTGCCATAAACCATCTGCCCCTGCATGCTTTACATAATTCAAAATTCTTCCCATAGGAGCAGGACCAGAAATTATATTTTTAAATTGTAACTCTCCAATATCAAGTTTAATCATTTCAGTCACCCCATAGATGGTATATACGTGCAATAAGATACTACATTACACCAAGTCCTTTATAAAACATCGCCATTATATTAAGCCGAAAACATAACTATAAACAATCATATTCACCTTGACATATGATTGAATTTAATGTAATATCAACATAGTGAGTCAAATGACACGGTTAGAGTTGATACGTTACCTTAACAGAGTTAAGCCATACATGAACCTATCAGCCCTATGCCACCATTATAATAGGTTGCATAGCGATTTTTCTATTGATTACAACAACCTACGCGTTACACTAAACAATAAAGCTCCTTATCGTCTGAGCACCGAAAAACTACAAGCATTTGTAGATTTCTTGCAAACAGACATCTTTGAGAAGCAATTTAAACTTAAGTTTAATTCGCTAGACCAACACAGCGTATTAAAATCTGTTATTGAAAAGAATGCCGATACACTTTTAAATTCCATTTTGGAGGCAATCAACCATGGAATTCAAGATTAACGATAAAAGCAAGTATAAAACGATACTTGATATCGAAAAACAAGAGCATCGCATAGCCATGCACTCTTTCCACAGATATTACGGAAAACTTATACCAGCCATTCCATCAGCTTTTATCAAAGAATTCACTGCAGAGGGCGCAATAGTGTTCGATCCATTTTCAGGTTCAGGAACTACTGCCATAGAAGCCATATATCACCACAGAAATTTTTATGGAATTGAAATTAATCCATTGTCGCAACAAATAGCTACTGTTAAAACAACTCCACTTAATGTTGATGTTTTAAACTCAATAAATGACAAATTGTTTGATATAATAAAATTTAGAACTTTTGATATCAATGAACATGACTTACCATTTTTACAGAACAGAGATCATTGGTTTAAAGATTTCGTACAAAAAGACCTAATTCACATTAAAAAATCTATAGACTATCTTTTTACTATAGACCCTGCTCTCAAAACACCTGATAAGATACCATATAAAAAGTTTTATCTTATGGTTATTTCTGCAATCTTAAGGAATGTCAGTAACGCTGACACAATGCATGTTTTTCCAGGAATAAGTAAAAGAATGAGAGCACTTGAAGCTGAGGGGAAAATTCATATTGATGTGATTTCCTCTTTCGAAAGAGCTGTAAAAAAACGCACTACATACTACACTTTTAATGATGGTAAATCTAAAGCAGAGATTTTTCTTGGTGATGCCACATGTTATGACTTACATTTTCTAAAAAATAAAGTCGATTTAATTGTAACTAACCCACCATATATATCTTCAGTACGTTATATCGAAACACTAAAGCTTGAAATGTATTGGATGAACTACATAAAATCATCCGCTGAATACTCAGCCCTTGCACACAAAATGATTGGCAACGACCGTCTCTGTAAACATGAATATACAACTATAGAGTATACTGCCTTTGCTGAGATAAATAAAATTATTGACGATATGAGTGCAATAGATATGAAATCGGCAAAAATACTCGGTAGTTTCTTCAATATGATGGAAAAAGTTATCTGTAATATGTATAACGTTCTAAAATCCGGAAGCAAAGTTGTTATAAAAATTTCTGACAGTAAAATTAAGAAAAAAATTATAGAGACTGGCAAACTTATGACTCTTATTGCTATTGATCATGGCTTCAAGTTAATTGATGTTTTTGTTGACAAAATCGATGAAAACCATCGTTCACTTATGACTACGCGCAATACATATAGTGATGTCATTACTCAAGATTACATAATAATCTGGGAGAAAATATAATGCTCAAGCTAGACAGTATTCGATATATGGGAATTAAATCAAATCTACTTGGATATATTATTCCGGCAATACAACAAATAACACCAAAGAATGGTACTGTATGCGATCTTATGGCAGGTTCAAGCGTTGTCGCTTACGCATTAAAAGAGTATTATACGGTATACACAAACGATGTTCAAAAATACAGTTATGTGATTAGCAAAGCAGTTATCGAAAATCAACATGAAAATATTTCAGATCAACTAGCACAACTTGAATTATGTCCACATATAACAGATAACAGTATAAACCATTATTATACTTATTTTGAAGACGTATATTCTCAGACATATTTTTCTAAACACCAATGTCAAGATATAGACAACATACGGTATGCAATTGAAAAAACGAAAAATATATATCGGAAAATGCTATATTTGTTAGCTCTTATGTGCGCTATGTGTAAAGTTCAGTCAACTCCTGGACACTTTGCACAGTATATGCCTGATACCAATCCTAGAATAATACCATTGCAACGCATGGACTTATTAAATGAGTTTCTGAACAAATGCAATAATTATAGCAACATTTATTTTTCAAATAAGTCTAATAGATGTTACTGCCAAGATTTCAAAGAACTACTTAAGACAAGTACTCTAGGGAACGTTGATACAATATACCTAGATTCACCATACACACAGGAGCAATATTCGAGATTTTATCATATTTTAGAAACTGTAGTAAAATACGACAAGCCCGAAACTAACTTCAAAGCAAAGTATAGAAATGACAGGTTTATGAGTGGCTTCTGTTATAAAAGTACGGTAGCTAGTGAATTTGAGACGGTATTTAGTTTTTGTAAACGACATTCAATAGCTATTGTCATAAGTTATTCAATAAGAGCTGTTTTGCCAATAGATGAGTTGCTTTCATTATGCCACCAATATTTTACATCTGTAGATTACACAGAAATATCACATAAACACTCTACACAAGGCAAAGGTCCTCAAAAAATTAAGGAGATATTGATTGTATGTAGATAAAACTCCAAAAATGTCATTTTTTGCAAATGACATTTTTGGAGTTTTTCGTTATTTTTCATAGCGGATTTCGTAGGTTTTTACGCCTTTGGCGCGGACTTTTTGAAGCATATCTGCCGTGCCACACAATGTTATTTCAGCACTAAAGTTTGATTGCCCCGCAGCTCTGCAAGCATGTTTCCGTACAGGGTAGTATCGTCAAGTACAGATATTGTCGTTATCCGTTCTCCGGCGTCTTTTGAGCTTGTTCCGCAGTGGTAGATTTTTTCTTTGTCTGTTCCATGGTCAATGACTGCGTATCTGTCGTGGTATTTGCTGTTTGTAGTTTTGAGTTCTATTTTTATGTTCGGATATTCTTTGCAGAAGGCGCTGAAGGTGCTTTGCGTCAGTTTGTCTTTTCCGAGGTTGTCGCTGAATACGGTTACCTGAACACCTTTTTTGACCGCACGTAGCAGTTCAAGAGTTTTCAGCCCGATGTAGTTGTCTATGACATAGACGCTTTTCTTTGCCGATTTGTAGATTTTCGTGTAGGCTTCTTCCGCTTCTATTTTCTGTCCGTCAAGTATCAGGAAATGTTTATAGGTATCGGGGTCTATGAAGTTGTCCATTACTTTTTGCAAATCAGCTTTAACGTCGGCAATATCTTCTTTCATATCTGATATTTCCTGTGTGTGCAGGGTTAGCAAAGCCATTGCGTCTGTTCCGATGAGGCTTCTGTTTTCGCTGATGTAGTCTTTCATGCCTTTGAAAAGGCGTATGAGAGCTTTGCTCTGCTGTACTGCCAATTCGCCTTTGAGTACCGTCATAAGCATGTATATGCCTTGTTCGGTAAAGGCGTAGGGGTAGTATGTTCTGCCGCCTTTCATGCCTTTGGTCTGTATTATCGAGGTCGAAAAAATCGACCTCGATAGATTTTCAGTTTCTTCAAGGGTTAGCCGAAACATAAAGTCTTCTTCAAACTTTTCAATATTGTTTTTGACCTGTTCGTTAAATCTTTTTGTCGTGTAGCCGTAAATCGCCGCGAGGTCGCTGTCAAGCATTACGCGCTGTCCGCGTATCGTGTAGATTTTGTTCCTGATGTTTTCCTGCGTTACTAATGCGATTTCGTTTTTAACAGCCATGTCCGCACCGCCTTTGTCTTCCATTCCTGACTTTCTGCTGTCTATTTTACAGTTAAATTTTTCCGAAAATGTCATTTTCAAAATGACATTTTTTGCTAATTTTGTGCTGTACCACGCCGCCTCGGTACAAAACACGGGCTGAAAATCTTTCAGCCCGTTGGATTTTGTTTGATTATTTCAGTTTCAGCGGCGGATTGTTTGTTTTTACGTTTTTTTAAGCATCGGGCTGAGCCGTTTTGGCTTCAAGTTCAAGCATGTATTTGTCGTAGTCTGAGAGGAATTCTTTGTCCTGTATCACTCTGAATTTTTCATACTCGCTTTCGGCGTGGAGTCTGGCTATTTCCGCAGTTACCGAGCCTGCGTCTTTAAGCAGTCCGTATTCAAACATTTCAATAAATCTGTTGAGCCTCGTTTCCCAGTCTTTCATTGTGAGCGGTATTTTTCTTTTTGCCATGTTTTCCGCAAAGTCGAGATATGCGCTTACCATTCTGTTAAGCTCACTCATTTCTGTTTCCGTGAGGTAGTTTTTCGCAACAACAGCGTCCGAGAGCCTGACTTTCCCGTCAGGTGCGTCGCGCCAGCTCGTAAGTCCCATGTGTGTTTTCGTATGGTCTGCACGCTGTGTTATGAGCTCTGCCGCTGTGTGCCCGTGCACGGCATAGTGCATTTTGTTCTGTACCGTGGCGTAGAATCGCTGTGTTGCTTTTGCTGTTTTGTCGTAGTCAAGCGCCGTGGCGTACAGGTCTGTGACTTTCTGATAAAATCTGCGTTCGCTTGCACGTATTTCGCGTATGCGTTCAAGCTGTTCTTCAAAGTATTTGTCTGTCAGTACTCCGCCGTTTTTGAGCCGTTCTTCGTCCATTACCCAGCCTTTTATAGTGTAGTTTGAGGCAATTTCGTTGACCCATTTGCGGAATTGCACCGCGCGTTCGGAGTTCACTTTAAAGCCGACGGCGATTATCATTTGCAGGCTGTAGTGTTTCACTTCGCGGGATATTTGTCTGCCGCCTTCACTTTGAACTATTAGAAAATTTCTAATAGTTCGATTTTCCTGTAATTCTCCGTCTTCGTAAATTTTATTTATATGATAGTAGATGGTTGGCACTTCAACGTCATACAGCTCGGCAAGCATTTTCTGCGTCAGCCAGATGTTTTCGTCTTCGTAACGCATTTCAAGGCTTGTTTCAATGCCGCCGGAAACGGCAGCGTAGGTAAGATATTCCGCCGCGCCTGAGCGTATACTGATTTCGTTTTTCTTCGTCATGGAAGCCTGTCTCCGTTTCATTTTTTCTGCCGCTGATATTATTTTACACGCTTTAACGGCAAAAATGTCATTTTGAAAATGACATTTTTGCCGTTTTTTGTGTTATACTGCACCGCCTTGCGAGGTACGCGTCTTTTATGTTTTGTACCGCGCAAATAACACACGCAGCGGCGTTTTGCCGCTGCGCGTGTCTAAGGGGGGAGATGTTCAGCACTTTTTTCTCGTCTGTAAGGTTATTATACGGTCTGCGCGTTTTCGCGCCCCGGTATTTTTGCTGATTGTTTTCAGCGTATTTTGCGTATTTTCTGCAAGAAAAAAGCCTCCCATAGGGAGGCTGAAATGTTTTGTTTTTCTTTGTCAGAGCAGTTCCGCGATTTGCACAGCGTTAAGCGCCGCGCCTTTGCGGAGGTTGTCGGCGACAACCCACATTGCAAGAGCGTTGTCAAGCCCAGTGTCTCTGCGGATGCGTCCGACGTAGACCGCGTCGTTTCCGGCTGCTTCGATCGGCAGCGGGTATATTGCGTTTTTGGGGTCGTCGCGGAGTATTACTCCGTCTGCGCTGCTGAGGATTTCTTTCGCGCGGGCAGGGGTGAGTTCTTTTTCAAACTGCGCCGTTACCGCTTCGCCGTGTCCCCTGAATACGGGAACTCGTACCGTTATGCCGCTGACGCGGAGGTTGGGCAGGTGCATGATTTTTCTTGATTCGTTGACCATTTTCCATTCTTCTTCGGATATTCCTTCGTCGTCGAAGGGTCCTATGTGCGGGAGAAGGTCAAAGGCTATCTGGTGCGCGTAGGGGCTTCCTTCGGTGCAGATTTCTCTGCCTTCCGCCCATGCTTTCGCTTCGTTTTCAAGGGCGCTGAGGCCTTTTATGCCTGTGCCTGCGACTGACTGGTAGGTGCTGACGTTGATGTATTTGAGTCCGGCTTCTTTGTGCAGCGGCCAGAGGGCAACAAGCGCCTGTATGGTTGCGCAGTTGGGGTTTGCTATAATTCCTTTTCTGCATTCTTTGATGTCTTCGGGGTTGATTTCAGGCACGACGAGAGGGCAGTCGGGGTCCATTCGCCATGCAGAGCTGTTGTCAACGACGATTGCGCCTGATTTTGCCGCCACGGGCGCCCAGGTGCGCGAGGTTCCGCCGCCTGCTGAGAATATTGCGATGTCAACGCCTTTGAAGGAGTTTTCGCTGACGGCGTGTACTGTGATTTCTTCGCCGTTGTATTTGATTTTCGCGCCTTCCGAGCGCGGCGAAGCAAGGGGGATTATTTCGGATACCGGGAAGTTTCTCTGTTCGAGTGTTTTGAGCATTTCACGGCCGACAAGCCCTGTTGCCCCAAGTACTGCTACTTTTTTCATTATACTGACGCCTCCTCAATAAATGCTTTGTGCAGTGCAAGTACGGCTTCTTCCGCATGGTTGGAAGCCACTATGACGGTTATTGCCATTGATGACGACGCAATCATTTCTATGTTTACGTTCGCTTCGGCAAGTATTTTGAACATTTTTGAAGGTACTTCGGGGTGGTTTGCAATTCCTGCGCCGATTATTGATACGCGGGATATTTCGGTGTCGAAGGAGACTCCCTGCGCGTCTGTTTCACGGCAGTATTTTCTGCAGACCTGTATTCCTTTTTCAAGGTCGGTTTTTTTGACGAGGAAGCCTATGTCGTTGACTCCTCCGCGCATGTTGTTCTGTATTATCATCATTACGCCGACGCCCTGTTCCGCAAGGCTGGTGAAGAGCCCAGCAGCCATACCGGGGGTGTCTGGAACACCGTATATGACTACTTTTGCAACTTTTGTATCGTGTACAACCGATTTTATTACAAGTCCTTCCGTTACGGGATTGTTCATTACCCATGTACCCTCCTCTTCGACAAAGCTTGATGCAACGTAGAGCGGAACTTTGTAGCGTGCCGCCATTTCAACGCTTCTTGCCTGAAGCACGCCTGCGCCTTTGACCGCGAGTTCCATGCATTCGTCAAAGTCCATTTCTTTTATTTTTTTTGCCTGCGGCACTACTCTGGGGTCTGCCGTGTATATGCCTTCAACGTCTTTGAGCAGCTGGCAGGAGTCCGCTTTCAGGGCTGCCGCCAGGGCGACTGCCGAGAGGTCGGAGCCTCCTCTGCCGAGGGTGATTACGTCGCCGTTGTCGCTTATCGCCTGAAAGCCGGTGATGACCGCAACTGTTCCTTCGTTGAGCACTTTTTCGACAGCCTGGGGCTCTATGTCGTATATGCGGCCTTCCATGGGGAAGCCTTTGGCTTTTATTCCCGCCTGCCGCGCCGTGAAGGACTGCGCAGGTATTCCGGACTGCTGAAGCGCAAGTGCGAGGAGCGCAACGCTCTGCTGTTCGCCTGTGGCAAGCAGCTGGTCTATTTCCCTGCCGTCGCGCGCCATTGAGACGTCTTCCGCAAGGGCAAGCAGGTCGTCGGTCATGTTGCCCATTGCCGAGACGACTACCGCCACACGGTTGTTTTCGTCGCGTATTTTCTTTACTATTTCCGCCACGTGTTTCATTCTTTCGGCGTCGGCAACAGAGGTGCCGCCGAATTTCAGTACGGTGAGCGGATATTTTTCCCAGCTCATTTGCACGCACCGCCTTCCTTCAATGCTTTTGCAAGTTCCGCTTCGTCAACGTGCATCGTTGCGCCCTGCGAGGTGCCGTCAAGCACAAAGAACTGCGACGCAACGCCGTATTCCATGAAGGTTTTGCACATTGTTTCGGCAACGCGCTGCGCGGCACCGCGGACTATCGCTATGACGCTTGAGCCCGAGCCGCTTATTGCAACGCTTATGCATTCGGGGAGCGCTTTTACGCGGTCAAATATTACGTCGCCTCCGCTGAAGAGTTTCGTGCGGTAGGGCTGATGGAGCCTGTCGTCCATCCCCCAGTGCAGATAGTCCCATTTGCCTGTCGCCCACGCCGCCGTGAGGAATGCGGAGCGTCCGAGGTTGAAGACCGCGTCTTCAAAGGAAACCTGTTTGGGGAGCGCCATGCGCGCGTCGTGTGTGTTGACGCGTTCGTCAGGCACCGCAACGACGCACTGCACGTCGGAGGGCAGCGGCGGAAGCTTTACGCAGCGCAGCGTATGTCCGTCCCAGCAACTTACGACCATGCCGCCGAGGTAGCAGGGCGCGGCGTTGTCAGGATGTCCTTCGATGAGCGTCATTACGCGGAGCAGTTCGTCTTCGTCACATTCGTAGCCGGTGAGCGTTTTGGCAAAGAGTACGCCGCCGACGACCGCCCCTGCTGAGCTTCCGAGCCCTCTGCAGAGCGGGATTATGTTGTGGCACCACATTGTAAATCCTGGGCCTTCCACTCCCCATTCCTTGCAGGCGCGTTCGTACGCTCCTATTACAAGGTTGTGTTCAGGTTCCTGAAGCTCGCGTGCGCTTTCGCCGTGCGCTTCAATGCGGTATTCGCCTTTCGGAAGGATGTCCGTAAGCCTGAATATGTTGTTCAGGGAGAGCGCCATGCCGAGGCAGTCAAAGCCTGAGCCCAGGTTTGCGCTCGTCGCCGGGGTGCGTATTACTATGAGGTCTCTGTCGCTTGCTTCGATCAACCTTTCATCACCTCCAGCAGTTCTTCCAGCGTGTCGCCTATTTCAACGGGGCTTCCCACCTGGGACATTGCTGTGTCAGGGTCTTTAAGCCCGTTGCCTGTGAGTACCATGACGACTTTTATGCCTTTCGGCAGTTTTCCGAGTTTTTTGAGTTTCACAAGTCCCGCGAGCGGAGCACATGACGCAGGTTCCGCAAATATTCCGCCTTTTGAGGAGAGCAGTTTCTGCGCGGCAAGTATTTCTTCATCCGTTACGGAGTTGAATTCGCCGTCTGATTCTTCAACCGCCGCTTTTGCAAGGTGTGCGCTGACAGGGTTGCCTATGCGGATTGCGGTCGCAAGCGTTTCGGGGTTGGGGCATGGTTTGCCCGTTACAAGAGGCGCCGCGCCTTCTGCCTGGAAGCCCATCATTCGCGGAAGCTTGTCTATTTTTCCGATTTCCTTGTACTGTTTGTAGCCTGCCCAGTAGGCGCTGATGTTTCCTGCGTTGCCTACCGGCACCGCGTGCCAGTCTGGCGCCTGTCCGAGTACGTCGCAGACTTCCCATGCGCCGCTTCTCTGTCCCCAGAGACGATAGGGGTTGACCGAGTTGACTATTGCAAAGCCTTCTTTTTCTGCCGCTTCGCGCGCAAGTTCAAGAGCTCTGTCAAAGTTGCCTTTTACTGCTATGACTTTCGCGCCGTACATAAGCGCCTGCGCGAGTTTGCCAAGCGCAACCTTGCCTGCAGGAAGCAGTACGAAGCACGGTTTGCCTACGGAAGCGGCATAGGCTGCCGCCGAGGCTGAGGTGTTGCCCGTTGAAGCGCAGACAAATGCTTTTGCTCCGTCTTCAAGCGCTTTTGCAAACGCCATTACCATTCCCCTGTCTTTGAAGGAGCCTGAAGGGTTGCAGCCTTCGAGTTTTCCGTAGAGCTCTATTTCAAGCATTTTGCTTATGTTTTCAATGTACACGAGAGGAGTGTTCCCCTCGCCGAGAGTTATACGCGGAGTTTTCTCCGTCACCGGCAAAAGTTTTCCGTAGTTTTGAATTACACCCATAATAATTCCTCCCGATATAAAATAAAAGCCGCCTCCGCATAAAGGAGGCGGCAGAATTACCGCTGTTCCACTCCTGTTCGGCGGCTGACCGCCCTCTTTGCGCTGTTCAGGGCGCACCCTGCCGCCTTATCCGCAAACGGCTTCGACGGCTGCTCCGAGGTGGTTTTCGTCCGTCCGGCAATCGCGCCCTTTCAGCACTTGGAGCGCGTCTCTGGAGAGCCTGCAGCGGGTTACTTTTCCTCTTCATCGCATTGCACTATTAAGTTCGTCAGTTAATTTTAAACATTGACGGGCGCTTGTCAAGTAATTTCAGCATATTTTGCGTTTTTTTCGTTTTCCGGACAATTTTTTCTTCCGTATTTGATATTTCAGCGGTTATCTGCTAAAATTCTTCAGTCAGGAAGAAATTTATTTCACCGGTGGTGTTTAACATGGCAAAAGTAGAAGAACATATCAGACTGTCGCAGGAAGGCTACGACAAACTTAAAGCAGAGCTCGTCCAGCTTCGTTCCGAAGGCCGCGCACAGATAGCCGCAAAGCTTGAAGAAGCCCGCGGTTTCGGCGACCTCAGCGAAAACGCCGAGTATCACGCGGCAAAGGAAGAGCAGGAAAAAATCGAAGGAAGAATTCTGCAGCTCGAAGCACAGCTCGCAAAGGCAATCGTTATCGACGAAAAGAATATTGACACAAGCGTAGTCAGCCTCGGGACAACGGTAACTTTTGAAGAGAAAAAGAAAAGCTACACCTATCAGATAGTCGCTACGGAAGAGTCTGACATCAAGGCAGAACCTCCGAAGATTTCAAAAGACAGCCCGGTAGGTTTGGCGCTGCTCGGCAATGCAGTAAAGGCAACCGTTACCGTCCGCACTCCGAAAGGTATCAGAAAGCTTAAAATAACGAAAATAGAAAAATAAAAGCGCGGAAGCGCTTTTATTTTTATTGCCGCAATACAGACAGGGCAAGGTATAAAGTAAAAAGCAGCCAAATTTGGCTGCTTTTGTGTTGTTCGTCAGTATATTTTTATTGTTACTGATATTTTCTCCGTATCGCGAACGAAACCCTGACTATTTCGTCCAAAAATTCCGGAAAGCTTACGCCGTACGCTTTGGCTGCTTTCGGAACAAGGCTCGTTGAGGTCATTCCGGGCGCCAGATTTGCTTCAAGCGCATAGACCCCGCCGTCGTCCGTAATTCTGAAATCGGTGCGGCTGTACGCTCTCGCGCCGAGACTTTTGTGCGCAAGCAGCGCAGCCTGCTGAACCTTTGCCGTAAGCTCCGCGTCAAATTCCGCAGGACAGACGTACTCAGTGTTTCCGTGCGTGTATTTGTTTTTGTAATCGTAGAAGCCTTCTTTGGGCTTGATTTCTATAACCGGAAGCGCAAGCAGGCTGCCGTCGGCTCTTTCCCATACGGGGCAGGTCGCTTCCCTGCCGGGTATGTACTGTTCGACAAGCGCTTTGTCCTCGTACACGTAGCTGTTCCATGCAAGCTCCATGCCGCGCTCAAAATCTTCGCGGCTTTTCACCTGCGTCAAACCTACAGTGCTTCCGCCGCTGTTCGGTTTGATTATAAGGTGCCCGTATTTCTCAAGCATTGCGGCGTCGCGGTCGTCAAAAGCGCTGCCTTTCGGCTTCGCGTAGCCTTCGGCAATCTGCACTCCGGAAGCGCCAAAGAGGAATCGCGCAACGTCCTTGTACATACCAAACATGCAGGCTTCGGCGCCTGAACCTGTAAAAGGAATTCCGTGCGACGCAAGACACGCCTGAAGCGTTCCGTCTTCTCCCCAGTCTCCGTGAAGAGCAATGAATACGCCGTCTGCATCGTAATCCGCCCAGTTGAAAACGATTTCTTCCGGCGAACGGATGTCCGCCTTTATAACGTCGTGACCGAATTCGGCAAGCGCAGATGCAACCGCCTCACCGGAATTCAGCGATACTTCTCTTTCAGGACTGGTGCCACCGCACGCAACTACTATTTTCATCGTTAATGTTCACCTTCCATAAGTCTTCGTTCTTCATCGTCAAGATTGGAGCCGATATGCAGCTGTTTGTCCGGGAATGCGTTTATGTAGAAAGTAAGTCCCAGCTCACTTTCTGTTCCGAAGAATTCTTTTTTGCCCCATATCATCCAGGTATAACAATGTTTGCTGTAGCTCAGCGTATAATAAAGTACCGCAAAACGGCTGTAGTCCAAATCATATTCCGTTGCAGCAGAAATTGTCCATTTGTTTATTTTGTTGCCGAAAGGCAGCGGGAACGCGACAGACTGGAAAATTAATTTATTGTCCCTGTACTGGTCAAATTCCAAAGGACTTCTGCCGTTAACCCATCGCTGATAATATCGCGTTGTCAGATCAAAACTGCCGATATTGTATCTAAATCCTGCCCATACGTCAGCAACCTTTTGCGTTTCGCCGGCTTCGTCGTAATATTTGTAATAATAGTATCGCGCGCCGTATATAGGTCTCAGCCAGTGCATCAGTTTTACGTCATCAAAATTGTCGCGAAGTTCCGCTTTCGCACCGAATCTGTTAATCCAGTCCGCCGTACTGTCATCTGAATAACGTCCGTAAATCATGCCCAGCCGCAGCTTGGCAAGCTTGTATTTCTCAAACAGCCAGGGAGTGTTTACGTACGTTTCAGGCTTTTTGGTAACATTGTAACGATGCGTGACCCCTGGAATCATTTCTGTCGTTACAAGTTCCCTGTCAGAGAAATACAGTCTTCCGTCCCACCCGTTTTTGGCATATTTGAAGCCCCACTGCGGACGCCACTGAATGTCTTTGTCGTCTTTGTTGTATTCGCGGCTTATTCTTCCGTAAATGGAAAGACCGTTAAGGAGGAACTCTCTTTCGTAATTGAAATCTACTTCAAAAAGATCGTTCGTCCAGTATACAAATTTCGTATCAAGCATACCCTGTTTCCCAAAATCAAGAGGGCCCTGTATGCCAAAACCCGTGCCTTTTTCAGAAGAATAATCAAGCGTTGGCATAATACTGCTTCTCTTCCCAAATTTGGCTACATAATCAAACGGATATTTGAACACAAGATGGTCACCAAAATAAAGACCTGGATTTTTCAGCACCATCTTCTGTCCCGGTATAATAACGGCACTTTTGGTTTTAAGCTTGTAGTGCGGTTTTGCAAAATCACAGCTGGTCGCCGACACGCTGCGCCATTCCGCAATCATTCCTTTTGTTTCTATGCTTTTTCTTGAAACAAGTTTTTTCTTTATTATTTTATGTTTAACAGCTTCTTCTGCAGGCATCAGCTTAATATTCTCACCGTTGATGCGCATGGCACCGCTGTTGCCCGTAACGTTTGTAAAAAGCCCTTTTCTGGTTGAGAGATTGTAAACAAGATTTTTTCCTGAAAGTTTTTCGTTCTTTGAAGCAACAACAACATTGCCGCTGCTATCCGAAAGTGCCGTCAACTGCTGAGTACCTGTATCGTATTTTACGTGCGGTGCGCTCAGCGACAGCTGCCAGTTGCGTATAAATACGTTTCCGTCAGCTTCGACAAGCCCTGTTTCTTCATTGTAGCGGACACTGTCAGCATCAAGCTTAATTTCCTGTTTAGGATCATATTTCCTGACGCTGAAACCGTCCGTGTTTGACACGCTTTTTCCCGCAGCAAGGCACGGCATACAGAGCAGCATAAGAAATGCAACGGCGTATATTGAGGTTTTAGCTATTTTTCCCATACTATTTTGCCTCCGCCTTTCACGCGGCAGTCACCGTTTTTCGTCTTAAACGTTCCTCTGCCTCCAGTAACCGACATACGTCCGTCCGTAAGCTCAAGCCCGCTGCCGAAATTCCAAATTTCATTTTCGGCCTCATACTCTGCTTGTTGTGCAGTTATTTTCAAAACTTTGCCGTTTGAATACATATCACCTTTTGCATCGGTAAGGCGCACAATATTCTTTTCTCTGCTGAAAATGCCTTTCTTTGCAGTAATTTTGTTTTTGCTGCCGTCTTTTTCCGTAATCAGGATATCCAGATTATCGCCGTACAGCACATTGTCTTTAGTTTCAACTTTAGGTGAAACAAATTTCCAGTTTTTACCGTTAATTTCTTTGTTAAGTTCAACGTTGTGTATAACTACGTCCGGCAGTTTTTCAATTTTTGTTGTTACGTCAAGCCGGAAATCGTGAT
The DNA here is from genome assembly GCA_045642965.1 of Synergistaceae bacterium. Classification (GTDB taxonomy): domain Bacteria; phylum Synergistota; class Synergistia; order Synergistales; family Synergistaceae; genus Equadaptatus. The sequence continues at coordinate 18,767 of JAZUJX010000029.1, forward strand.
ACAGATATCCTCCGCAGACAGCAGCAGCCAGGATCAGAAGTATTATTCTGACCCCTCTGCTGCGCAGTATGTTTATAATCTTTCTGATGTCTGCGGTCATTGTACTTTTACTGTTTTACCGGCTGCTCAACAGGCTGCGTTGCACCGCTGCCCTGCGGCGAAGGCTGATTTTCCGTCATAGAAGCGTAATTTGCGATGGAGGAAGGAATTTTGTAACCTTTTACCTCTGCATCTTCAGCTGTCTCTACGTAGAATACCGTTCCCTCTTTCAGCTGTTTGTCGTTCCCGCGGATAAAAGCGCCTGTAACCAAACCAACAGGGCCAAGTATAATTGCTCCAGCAAAGCTTGCCCCCACTGCGCCTATGGTTGTTCCCTCAACAGTTGCTGCTTTTTTTGCCAGCTCTCCTATGCCGACAGGTATCTGTTTCGGCTGGATTGTTTCAAGCAGATCAAATTTCATTTCTATTTCAGAACCGCGTCCGAAACTGCGGGGCGCCTTAACCTTTGTTATGGTAGCCAAAAGTCTGCTGCCGGCCGGAGCCACTATTATGTCGTCCTGTTTGATTTCATTCAGAAGACCAAGCACGACTTTATCGCCAGGTTTGCACGTGCGCACCGTAAGAGTTTTGAGCAGCTGCGCTTTTGCGACAGTTCCTTTAGGAAGCGTGGCTTTCGCATAGCTTGTATTTTCCGGAAGTATTTTACCAAGAATTTTTTCCGTGCGGGAAGCAATAGGACCCGCGGTAGTGGCACCGTCTATAATTATTTCCACAGTATCCAGACGGCGTGAAAGTCCTGCTTCAGGCATTATTTTCTTTGTGGTTCCCCACTCGGAAACAGCAACCTTGTAAAGAAGCGACGGCGAACTTTCGGTTCCCTCTTCAAGGAATCTTAACAGTGCAGACTGACGCTCCGTAAGACTTCCGGGAAGTTCGCGTCCGAAAACGTCTTTTTCCAGACGGCACAGTCTGGGCAGCAAAGCACCTGCCTGCACCTGTGCATAGACTATCGTCTCGCAGCGTTCAAGAACCTGGAACAGCGCCGCACCGGGTTCGTTGACTTTCATTCTCTCAGCAAGAGCAGCTGCCTCTTTTGCCTCAGCTTCTTCTTTTGCTTTTTCTGCTGCTGCCTGCTCTGCAGGATCATCTGAAGGCACAGGATTTGTTACCGTTTGCTCCGCAGTTTTTTCAGCGGGTTTCGCTGCCGGGTCCTGGGCAGCAAATGACGCCGCCGCGCAGGAAAGACAGAAAAGTGTAATTAAAAGAGCCGTGATAAACTTTTTCATTTGCAAATTCCTCCCTTGTGTCATATGCCAACAGTTTAATTTTGTTTGTTTTCAGCTGCTTTTTTGCGCTGTACCGTTGTTCTGATAAAATCTTCAAAGAGCGGGTGCGGTTTTACAGGTCTGGACAGGAATTCGGGCTGGAACTGAACACCTATCATCCACGGGTGGGCAGAAATCTCCAAAATCTCCACCTGACCGGCTGCCGGGCAGCGCCCTGCGACTTTAAGTCCGGCTTTTTCCAGCTGCTCCGTATACTCGTTATTAATTTCATAATGACGGCTGTGACGTTCGTCAACACTTGTCTCCTTGTAAATTTCCGCCGTTTTAGTACCAGGGATCAAATCGCATTTGTACGCTCCTATACGTGGAGCACTGCCTTCCGCAACACTGCATACTACAGGGGTATCCGTGTTTTTGTTAAATTCGGTGCTGTCAGCATTGACAAGACCAACTACGTTGCGTGCAAACTCGACTGCCATTGCCTGCATTCCAAGGCAGGTTCCGAAATACGGAATCTTGTTTTCACGCGCATATTTCGCTGCTTTTATTTCCCCGTCCAGGTTTTTATGTTCTGCGCCTCCGGGAACAAAAATTGCATCCGCGCCGCAGAACATTTCTTCTGCCGAACAGTTTTCCAGTTTTTCTACTTCTACCGGTTTGATGTTGACCTTGACGTCATTTGCAACGCCTGCGTGCAGCAGGGCTTCATTAACGCTGAGGTACGCATCCTTGATGTCTGCATATTTTCCGACCAGCGCAACCGTTACCTCGTCTTTTCTGTTGTCATAGCGGGTAAGGAATTTTTCCCAGTCGCGCAGGTCAGGCTCACCGTCTGCAGGAAGGCCGAGCTTTCTGAGAATTGCCACGTCAAAACCCTGTTTGTGAAGTGTAGGCGGAATTCTGTATATTGTATCGGCATCCTTTGCCTCAAAAACAAGCTTGGGATCCACACTGCAGAACAGCCCTATTTTATCCTTCATGCCCTGGTCAACGTCCTGCTGGCAGCGGAGAACCATCACGTCGGGCTGGATGCCTATTCTTCTGAGCTCGTTGACGCTGTGCTGCGTCGGCTTTGTCTTAAGCTCTGCCGAAGCCGCAATATAAGGCACAAGCGTCACGTGGCAGTACACGATATTTTCTCTGCCCACTCTTGCCGGAAGCTGGCGTATCGCTTCAAGATACGGCAGCCCTTCTATGTCTCCGACCGTGCCGCCTATTTCAGCTATGACAATATCTTTGCCTTCGCCGGCACGGACTATTCTGTCCTGAATTTCATTTGTGATATGCGGGATAACCTGAACAGTGCCTCCGCCGTAGCCTCCTGCGCGTTCGCGCTGTATAACAGCGGAATAAACCTTGCCTGTCGTGCAGCTGTTAACTGCGGCAATAGGCTCTCCGATGAAGCGTTCGTAATGCCCGAGATCCAGGTCAGTTTCCGCACCGTCCCAGGTGACAAAAACTTCTCCGTGCTGGAAAGGACTCATTGCACCTGCATCGTAGTTAATGTACGGATCCATTTTGATACTGCTCACTTTAAAACCGCGGCTCTTCATCAAAGTCCCCAGCGACGCGGCAGTTATTCCTTTTCCCAGAGAAGAAACGACTCCGCCTGTTACAAAAATATACTTGGTCATGTTAAACACTCCTTTGTATTGCAATATATTGCAAAAATTTATTGGCAATTTTCAGTGCGGCACTGCCGCTGTTTTTATCTCAGCCCGCGCATAGGATTCGTCGGCCGTCCCCCGCGCCTGATTTCAAAGTGGCAATGGTTGCCCGTAGACCTTCCCGTACTTCCAACTCTTGCTATTATCTGCCCTCTGCTAACGGATCTTCCTACACCCACGAGCAAAGAACTGTTGTGTCCGTAAAGCGTGGAAACGCCGCCGCCGTGCTGAATAATTACAGTTTTACCGTAACCGCTCATCCAGCCTGCGTGGGAAACGACTCCGCTTGCCGAGGCAACAACCGGAGTGCCGCGGGGTGCACCAATGTCTATACCTGAATGGAATACAGACCTGCGGCGTCTGAACGGGCTTCTTCTGTAGCCGTATGAACTTGTAATTCGTCCGTGGCACGGCCAGCGGAAATGACCAACGCTGCCTCCTGTTTCCGGCAATATTCTGCCGGCGAAACGAGAACCTGATCTTGATTCCGAAGAAGCCAGATAACTTTCAGGCTGCCTGCCTCCAGGAACAAAAATCTTTGTTCCTGCTCTCAACCTGGCTCCGTTTATTCCGTTTGCACGCATTATTGAAGCCGCACTGCTTCCGTAGCGCCGTGCAATACTCGTTACAGTGTCCCTGTTCTGTACCCTTACGTAAATACCGTTCATTGTAGGTATCGTTATTACGCTGCCAACCGTAAATCGTTTGCCTGCATTGGCAGACATCAGGGTTTCAGGTTTTAAGCCAAACCGCTTTGCAACTTTGGCAGCAGTATCCCCGCGCTGTATGACGTATGCCAGGGGATGCATCTTGTTTTTCTCCATGGCAATGCGTTCCGCCTCTGCACGGATCTGCTGCACATAGCTGCGCGTAACCGCTATATCTTCAGCTGAATCAGGAATAAAAAGCAGCGTTCCGTCTTTGATGGTTTCTGCACTCTCAGAAAAACAGTTAGCTTTTCTGATATCAGCAGCCGGAACGTTAAAATCTTCCGCCACGGAAGATATAGTGTCTTCAGGACCTGTAATATATTCCTGCCAGTGAATATCCTCTGTCAGCGAATACTTCTCTGCTTCGGAAATAGGTCCGTCGTTTTCCTGCAGAACGTTGTACATCTTTATTTCTCCGCTCTTTGTGTCAGGCAGGCTGGGAACTTTTCCGATACCCAGCGGAGTTATCATCTCTGCTTCTGTTTCCTGCGCATTGCTGCCAATGACATCGCTTATATCCATAAGTCTGAAACCGCTGTCGTTCTCCTGCAAATTAGTGGGCAGCACCATAAATTCCGACGTATAGTCAGCCATCCTTACAGTCGCATAACTGCTGAAATAGGCTATTGCAAAAACAGCTATGGATGCAATAACCGCTAAATACGTTATTAAGGTCTTTCTGTTCTCCGGATTAAAGTTCACTTTTTTCCTAAACGTTCTCCCGCTAAATTTGCTTTACAGACACCTCAGGAATTATCCTGACTATTTAATTCTTATCGTTGCCAAAAATTCTTTGTTGGTAACAGTTGCACGAAGACGCTCAAGTATAAGATTGAGCACCTCCGCTTCGTCCATGTTTGCTATTTTTCTTCTCAGCACGTTTATTCTCTGCAAATCTTCTTCCGAAACAAGCAGATCATCGCGGCGCGTCGAAGATTTTGTAATATCCAAGGCAGGGAAAATGCGCTGTTCGGCTATCTTTCTGGACAGCTGAACCTCCATGTTGCCCGTGCCTTTGAATTCCTCGTAAATTACGTCGTCCATGCGGCTGCCGGTTTCAACCAGCGTTGTGCCTATAATCGTAAAACTTCCGCCGTTTTCAATATTTCTGGCTGCACCGAAAAATTTCTTAGGGAAATACAGCGCAGCAGGGTCCATACCGCCTGAAAGAGTGCGCCCCGACGGCTGGGCAACAAGGTTGGAAGCTCTTGCGAGCCTCGTAATTGAGTCAAGCAGAAGCACAACATCCTTGCCTGCTTCGGCAAGACGCTTGGCTTTTTCCAAAGCAAGCGAAGCGACCCTGATATGCTCCTCAGCCGGACGGTCGAAGGTTGACGCAATAACCTCTCCGCACACAGAACGCGTCATGTCGGTAACCTCTTCAGGACGCTCGTCAATGAGCAGAACCATGAGAATAACTTCAGGATGATTTTTCGTAATTGCATTTGCTATATGCTTCAGCAGTGTTGTTTTACCCGCTTTCGGCGGAGAGACTATCAGAGCACGCTGGCCTTTGCCTATCGGGGCAAAAAGGTCCACAATTCTTGTGTCCACCTTTTTGGGTTCCGTTTCAAGCTTCAGTTTCTGATTGGGGAATACAGGCGTCAACTTTTCAAACACAGGGCGCTGTTTTGCCAGATCCGGATCCAGACAGCTGACGTTTTCAACACGCAAAATAGCTGCAAACTGCTCACCCTCGCGAGGAGGCCTTACAACGCCCCACACGATGTCCCCGTTGCGGAGCCCCAAACGGCGTATCTGCGAAGCGGAAACGTATATATCATCGCTGCCCGGAAGAAGTCCAGACGAACGCAGGAAACCAAATCCTGCACCGTTTTCGGAAGCCCTTATTTCAAGAGTGCCTCCTCCAAAACCGTAGCCCATGGACAGCGCCTGATTGCGCAGAATTTCCAAAATCAGATTGTCATAGCGCAGTTCTTCATATTTCGGCACGCCAAAACGCGCTGCAAGCTTGTACAGCTCAGCAACAGACAGCTTCGCAAGGTCGCTGAAACTGAATTCAGGCTGAGCATGCTGCTGCACAGCAGCTTCGGTCTGTTTTGTTTCTTCAGGCTGAACTGAGCCGCAGCTCTCACAAGCAGTATCATTAACCGACGTATCCGGCGACACAACAGCTTCGGTTTTCTTTATCTCATCTTCAGCTTTTTGGGCAGCCTTGGAAACCCGTCCGCGTTTCTTCACGACCTTCTGTTCAGGCTGCACGGCAGACTCGGCCGGCCTCGAAACACGCGTACGTTTTACGACAGCAGGCTTTTCCTGCTGAATGTTTTCAGTATCCGTCTTGCGAGGACGTCCGCGTTTCTTCTTGACCGCTTCAAGGTTATCTGCGTTTTCAGTTTGCTTTTTTATTCTTGGCAATATTAGCTCCTCCGGACTTGTTTTTGTCTGTTGCGGAATTTTCTTTTACTGTCATTTCTTCATTTTTGTCAACAATTTCAAAACTTTCAGGATCAGTTTTCCAGACCTTCGTAGCATTAGAAATAACCACGCTGTATTTCCCCGCCGGCAAAGGACGTCCGTCATCCTTTACAAGATAAAACGCCCTTATCCCCTGACCGGCAGCGAGAGCAATCTGCTGTCTGATTATTTCTTCCTTGTCTTTGTAACAAATGATTTTTATTTTGTCATCTTTCCCCGCATGGTTATACTCGAACCAAATGCACACCTGGCTCTGCCTGGAGCTCAATCTGCCGCTGACAGGAACCGGTATGCTTGATGGGTCAATTTCTCTGCACACAAACGCACGGGGAATATTAAGCGAGCCGACGTAACCGCCGACTTTGTTTAAGCTCCACAGAACGGAGACCAACAAAATCAAAACTACTGCTATTAGGAAAACCGAAACTTTTTGTCGCGTATTCCAGCTCATAGAACCACCATTCGGTTGTTAAATTACACAGCACTGATATTATAGCAGAAATCAGCCGATTTCTAAAGACAAAGCGTCAATTATATCGTCAAATTCATCAGAATTTTTCCGTCTGACTGACCTGCACCAGAAATATGCGGCGGCGACCTTTCCTCCCGCCTGCCGCACAGCTTCCCCGGCGCTTCGCACGGTGCTTCCGGTAGTGTATACGTCATCAACAAGCAGCACTTTTTTGCCGAACAGGGGACGGCAGTTGATCGCAGACTTAGGAAGAGCCTTGCGTTCTCCGGCTTTCTTTTCAACCTGCCTGCCGAAATCATCCGACCAGAAAAGCATATCTGACACAGGAATATTCTGCACCTCGGAAACACCCCGCGCAAGCAGCTCCGTCTGATTAAACGCTCTGCTGCTGTTGATATGCAGAGGCACGGGAAGAATAAGCTCCGCTCCCGTTTTCTCAAAAAGCCTGCCCATAAGTCTTCCCATGGGGATACCCAGCGAACGGCTGTTGCGGTATTTCAGATTAAGCAGAAATTCCTTTGCGTAACCGTCATAGGCAGACGCAAAATAGCAGGGAAAAGCATTTTTGCACGCAGCCGCACTCCACAAGCCTCCGCAGACACTGCAAAACGGCGAAAAACGGCTGACTGCCTGCTCAAGACACTCATCGCAAAACGCGGCGCCAAGTCTGCCGCATACAGGACAATGCTGCGGGAAAAGAAAGTGCTGCAAAAGAGACAGAATATTACCCGTGAACCGCATAGAGCAATTATACAGGAAAATATTAAAAAAATCACAAAATTTTGCATTTCAGGCGTTATTTCTGTTTTCCGCCGCGTTTTCGGTAATCTTTGTCAATTTCGTCTTTCCAGCCGTCTTCTATTGCCTTTCCAATCCTCAAACTGCTTACACATCCGGCAATTGCATTGTAGTTGCCGCGTATGCCCCGCGGGTCATTTACAAAGTTCGCTGCGCGTTCCTTGCGAATGCCGAGTTCTTCTGCCGTTTCCACCGCGTCTATGTTTGCTCCGAGGAAAAGAAATTCCCAACCTTTTTCAGTCTGCCGTGATATAAGCTTCTTTACTTCTTCCGCCGTGTATCTGCGGCTTGCGTTTTCCATTCCGTCCGTCGTTATTACAAACAGCGTTTTGATTTCTTTTTCACTTTTAAGGCAGCGATGCGTTCTCATAACGTAATCAACGGTGTCCCCTACTGCATCCAGCAGCGCCGTACAACCGCCCGTAACGTATTTCTTATCCGTCATATTCTCTGCGTTCTCAATCGGCATACGGTCGCCGAGCATTTCCGTTTCATCGCTGAAAAGCACGGTTGTTACGAAGCATTTTCCGCTGTCCTCTTTTTTCTGTTTTTCAAGAACAGAGTTGTAACCGCCGATAGTGTCTGCTTCAAGCCCGTGCATGGAACCGCTTTTGTCAAGTATAAATACAAGTTCCGTGCAGCCGGGGCTTGAAGGTACTACCATTCTTTCGGCACTGCAGATTTTCTCTTCCTGTTTTGTTTTTACAGTCATAAAAAGACCTCCCGTTCTTTTGTGTGTAACACAAGAATAGGAGGTTTTCAAAATCTGTGTCAACGCTGCGTTGACAATTTTAATATTCGCTTATCGGCTTTTCATTGTAGCTTTTGAGTATTTCGTTGGCAATCTCCACGTCGTATATTCCGCCGTCTATCAGCGCTTCTATTACCATGTCAAATATGATTGAGGGCGAGAGCGCCATTCCGGCAGAACGCAGGAATTCGTCCGTTTCGTCAAGGTTAAGTTCCAAAGCAAGCGCAAGAGCGCAGGCAGTCGGTTTGCTCGGTTTTGCACCAAGCTTTATTTTCGAGTAAAGCTGCCTCGAGAGCGTTGAGAGTTTCTGGCACTCAGCATGGCTTATTTCTTTTTCTTTGACAAAAAATTCAAGCAGCTCCGCGAAGCTCGCGCCTTTGGGCGGTATGTTCACGTCGGGAAGAGCACAATTTTCAACACTGCCTGCAGAAATTGTCCTGAGCGAAAGCACCGCACCATCGTCATACTTTGCCGTTTCTTTCTCGTCCTCGAGCCAATAACCTTCGGAGGGCTGTACGTCTTCCAGTCCATCGTAGTTTTCGTATACGTAATCCTGCACTGCGGCAAGGATGCTGCGGAATTTATTTTCGTCCACTTTTATTCTGCCGCGTTTATTCTTTCTGCAATGCTCACAGCTTCATCGTCAAAGAGGCAGAGACAGACCTCGCACTCTTGTCCGTACGGCGTCAAAAGAAATTCCTTCATTTCAGAAGCCGCGATTCTGATTGCTTCTTCTTTCGGATAACCGTACACGCCGGCTGAAATCAGCGGAAAGGCGACTGATTTGCAGCCGAGTTTTTCCGCCGCCGCAAGCGAATTTTTGTAGCAGGCGGCAAGCAGCTGCGCTTCGCCGTGTTTTCCGTCGCGGTATATGGGACCTACCGTGTGTATTACATACTTTGCAGGAAGGTCGTAGCCTTTTGTGGCTTTCGCTTCCCCTGTTTCGCAGCCGCCGAGCGTGCGACATTCTTCAAGCAGTCCGCGCCCTGCTGCGCGGTGTATTGCCCCGTCTACGCCCCCGCCTCCGAGAAGCGTTTTGTTCGCGGCATTGACGATTGCGTCAACCTTCAGCTTCGTTATATCCTGGCGTTTTACGGTAAAGGACACTGTTTTCACCCCGAATTGCCGAGTATTTTATTTTGAACCGAGCAGATGAAGCAGCGGTTCAAATTTCACGCCGTACCAGTGCTGCGGGTCGTCCTGTGTGTTTTCTATGCAGGCAACCGTAAAATCCGCGGCAAGCTTTGCCGCTTCACAGGCGTTTCTGCCGTTCATAAAAAGCCCCACAAAGGCTGACGCGTACACGTCTCCCGTTCCGTGGCAGCCTTTGGATATTTTCTTGTGCTCGTAATAGTCCGTTTTTCCGTTTTCAAGAACAACGACTCCCGTTTTGTCAGGCACGTAGCCAACGCCTGTCAGTATCACGTTTTCGGCGCCGTTTTCTTTCATTGCCCCGAGCAGTTCCGCTATGTATTTTTCGTCGTACTGTTCGCGGTATTCAATTCCGGTAAGGAAACACGCCTCCGTTATGTTCGGCAGGCAGTAGCCAGCGGCAAAGCAAAGCTCTTTCATTGCTTCAACGTAGTTTTCGTCAAATGCCGGATAGAGTTTCCCGTTGTCAGCCATTGCAGGGTCAACAAAGCTTGCTCCGCCCTGCCTGAGCAGTCCGTCAATTATTGCTTTTACGTAGTCAATCTGCTTTGTGCTGCCGAGATAGCCGGTATAGATTGCGTCAAATGTAATTTTTTCTTTTTCCCAATGCTCCGCAATCGCTGGAATGTCGTCTGTCAAATCACGGAAGGTATAACCGCTGAAGCCTGCCGTGTGGGTGGAAAGCACCGCGGAAGGCAGTATCGCCGTTTCAAGCCCGCAGGCTGAAAGTATCGGCAGCGCAACTGTGAGAGAGCATTGTCCCACGCAGGATATGTCCTGTATTGTGAGTATTCGTCTGTAAGTCATTTCCGTCACCTCTTGCTTGGGTTATTTTACATCAAATTTGAAAAATCAACTAAAAAAATCCCCCTAAGCGGGGGATTTTCAGCATATTTTTTACGCAAGCTTCTCCGCGGCTTTGGCGAGCAGCTCCGCCTTGTCCGTTTCTTCCCATTTGGGCAGAGGCGACAGGTCTGTCCTTCCCATGTGACCGTAGGCGGCAAGCCTTCTGTACTGCGGTTTTCTGAGTTCAAGATTGCTGATTATCGCGGCGGGTCTGAAATCAAAATATTCGCGCACAAGACCGGTTATCTTTTCGTCTGAAATTCTGCCTGTTCCAAACGTGTTGATATAGACTGAAACCGGACGTGCAACGCCTATTGCGTAGGCAACCTGCAGCTGGCATTTTGAAGCAATGCCCGACGCGACAACGTTTTTCGCGGCATAACGCGCCATGTAAGCGCCTGAGCGGTCAACCTTTGTCGGGTCTTTGCCGGAGAATGCTCCGCCGCCGTGAGGGACTGCTCCTCCGTAGGTGTCAACGATTATTTTTCTTCCTGTAAGTCCGCAGTCACCCTGAGGCCCTCCGATTACAAATTTGCCTGTCGGATTGACAAAAATCGTCGGTTCTTTTTCAATATACTCTTCCGGGATTACCGGTTTGATAACGTGCTCAATTATGTCTGCGCGAATCTGTTCGAGCGGCGTCATTTCGTGATGCTGCGTGCTTATGACTACCGTGTCCACACTGGCTGCTTTTCCGCCGATATATTCTATCGTCACCTGACTTTTTCCGTCCGGACGGAGATAGTTCAGCGTTTTGTTTTTTCTGACAAGCGCAAGACGTCTTGCAAGCCTGTGCGCAAGTGAAATCGGCAGAGGCATAAGTTCTTCCGTTTCATCGCAGGCATAGCCGACCATAAAGCCCTGATCACCCGCTCCTACCCTGTCAAATTCGTCTCCTGCAAATTCCTGTGCATTGTTGACTCCCTGCGCGATATCCGGCGACTGTTCGTCAATTGCCGTAAGTATTGCGCAGGTCTCGGCGTCAAACCCGTATTTTGCGCGGGTATAGCCGATTTCCCTTATTGTTTTCCTCACTATCGCAGGTATGTCGACGTAGCATTTTGTAGTGATTTCTCCCGCCACCTGAACGAACCCCGTGTTGATAAGAGTTTCACATGCAACTCTTCCCATCGGATCGTTCGCCAGAATAGCGTCAAGAACTGCGTCGGATATCTGATCTGCGAGTTTGTCCGGATGCCCTTCCGTCACTGATTCAGACGAAATGAGATACCTTTCTTTGCTCATATCAAACACCTCCGTTTGTATTTACAATGCGGACTGCGCCGCAAAGTTCCGAATTTAATCGTCTTCTATTGAGGGAAAACTCTTTTTAAGCGGCACCGGCATTCCGTTCCAATTGCTGCGCGACGCAAAGCCGAGCCCTGCAACTATGTCCCTCAGACTTCCGCAGCGCACGGTTCCGCTTTCAGCTATCTCTACAGACTGCCCCGTACCGCAGACTGGGCAGCACCAGTATGCTCTGGTAACCCCGTTTTCGTTTGCAATACTGCTTATAACCTTTATTTCGCCGCATTTGTGGCAGGCAACGATATACATCCAAAACACCTTGGTTCAGAAAATTTTCTTATTTTACGCTGAGCGTAAGGGTAACGGGCCCCTCCGTATAAATGTCTCTTGTAGTTCTCATTTCAAGAGTACACGGAGCCTGCTCATCTTTAATTTTTTTCGAAGAATTGGAAAGCTCTGCCGATTCCACGCTTCCAACGTTTCCGGAAATAGGATCCCTCAATATTCCGTCACGCACTGCTTTCTGGTTTACGGAGCGCAGCGCGTTGTAAATTTTTGTGTCAATCTCGGAACGCGTTTCCGTGCCGCTGAATTTAACTTTTGAAAGCAGCTCTCCCTTTTTGTATATCTGTTTTGTGCTGTAGACACTCGCTTCAGTGGCTACGGGTTCGCCGTAGACAGCGTTGGAAACCGCCGCAAGCCGGACAAGATAGCGCCCCTTGGAACTTTTCAGCTTGCTGCGCACACGATCTTCAGATTCCTTGCTGATTTCAGGTTCCTGTATAGTCGAAGCATCCTGTCTGAAACGCTGTGCAAGCATTTCCCTGCACTGTGCCGCCAGCATAAGCATCAGTTCGTCTATCTTGGCATCAGTAAGCTGCTTGGCGTCCTCTACAACGCCCTGCGCCAGAATTTCGCCTGAAAATGCCGCAATTCTGTCTTCGCGCAGACGCCGTACGTTAGCTTTTAATTTGTCCGCTTCGCCGCGAAGCGATTTAACGTTTGTCTTTAGCTCTGCAAGCTCTGACGAAAGCTGCTTTTGTTCGGCTGCCGCTTTGTCCCTTGCTTTTTCAAGCTGTTCCCGCGTTTTTTCAAGCTCTTCAAGCTTTTTGTTGGCGTTATCAAGTTTTGATGTTCCCTCTGCAAGTTCCATTTCAACCGCTGTCAGTTTGTCCCTTTTCTGCTGAAGCTCGCCCTGATTTTGGAAAAGCTGATATTCCATTGCAGACAGATCGTCGCGGTTTGTTTTCAGTTCCGCGGTAAGGTTCAGAATCTGATTTTTAACGTATTTCATGTTAAAAATTGCCGTACGGACAGACTCGCTGGCGGTTGCGCTGACAAACAGCGTTGCGAAAGCAATCCCGATACCGGTAAGCACAGAAATTAAACGGGTTGTATATTTGGGCCGGAGATTGAATATTGTGATTCTCTTTTTCCCGACCTTCATGCCGATAATATCCCCGAACCAGGCAACAACCGCGCTGACTGTCAGCAGCGTCAAAATCAGGCTCCAGTTAAGCTCGCTTAAAAGTTCGGACACCTTGGCACTTCCTTCAAATATTGTATGTATCTGTGCAGATTATATTACTACTTTTACAAGGTTACCGCAAGATACGCGATATATGCCGACAGCACCGCAATACCGTGTATTCTGCCCGATTTTTCCCTGCAGAGAAGCGGTATAAGCGCCAAAAGCAGAACCGCGAGACAGGCGGGAAAATCTATTTTTAAAATTATGTCCGATACAGGCAGTTCCCGTCCTGAAATTATTGAACATACGGGAAGTATCAGCGACAAATCAATTACGTTCGCACCGACGATGTTACCTACAGAAAGCGCGGATTCCTTTTTGCGTATGGCGGTCAGGGTCGTAACAAGTTCGGGAAGAGACGTACCGATGGCGACAAAGGTAACGGCTATTATTCTTTCAGGCACGCCGAAGGCTTCCGCAAGCTTTGTGCCGCCGTTTATAAGCAGCTGCGAGCCACCGACTATCATTATTATTCCGACAACAAACAATATTATATTTTTTACAATTTGATTTTGCGCATCTTGTTCTTCCAAATGCTGTGCCGCGCTGCTTTGTTCCTTTGCCTGACGCAGATTAAGCAGCATAAAAGCTGCGAAAAGAACCGAAAGCAAAACACACGACCAAACGGACAAATGGCCTGACAGAGAACCGGCAGGAAGAAGCGCCGCGCAGACAATTAGGACAGCACATTGCGGCAGATAATCTCTGCGCGTTATAATCACCTTCATAAAAATAAATGCCAGCGCCATTATCAGTCCTGTGTTGGCAGTTACCGAACCTACGGCGTTGCCTATCGCCATGTCGATTTTTCCCTGCGCTGCCGCAAGACAGGAAACGATCATTTCAGGCATGGTCGTTGCCAGACTGACTATGGTGGCGCCGATTATAAAAGTCGGGATTCCCGCCGCGTGTGCTATCCAGCTCGCCGCGTCAACAAAAACGTCCCCGCCTTTAATGACAAGAATAACGCCGAACGTGAAAATCAGTGCCGCAAACAAAATGCCCATAAATGCTTCACACCTTCCATAAATATAAAAAAAGAGACTCCCTGCTTATGCAGACAAGTCTCGTCGTTTAAGGCACAACCATGTGTACTCACAGAGATTGTTGACTGTGCCGCGCCGTGCGCTGACTACTCCCTAATCTGCCGAGAGTATGACACAACGCCGCGCAAAAGTCAACAGCAGATAATGCTGCGTTATTTAATTATTTCTCCGGTGCTTTCGTCCACTATAAAAACCTTTTTGCATTTTGCGCAGCGATACCGCCAGCAGGTAGCGCTAACCTGCGACAATCTTCTGGCAAGTCTCAGACCGCAGAAAGGACAAACTTTCGCATCATCCATCATAATTCCTCCTAAGGTTCCAATCCGGCTGCTTTTTCAATTTCTTCTTTGGTGTAGAGCCTTCCGTTGTTCATACCGGGACATCTCTTAGCATAAAAATCCCATTCTGCTTTGTTTTCAAGCATGGATTTCCAAAACGGAAACTGCGCGCATTGTTTCGGGCGGACAGGATAGATTTTGCAGCGTCTTGTATTGGCGTCCTGAAATATGCAGTCGTAATTTCTTTCAGGCAGATCCTTAATGCTTTTATTGCCGCAGACATCTTCCCTGAGACAAAGCAGCGTCAGTTCCTCAACGGAAATTTTGAGATACTGCGCTATCTGCCGAATCTCGGCTTCGGAAACCCAAATATCCCCCGGATCTTTGCTGCAGCACGCTCCGCACTCTTTACAGGAAAAACGGAGACCTCCGTCGTAAAAACGCGGACTGTTCTCCGTCTGCTGTGTATCTGACATATTATTTTCTTCTGCTGCCGCGCCGTGTCGTTGAATATACGGCTCCGCACTCCCTAAGCTTGTCAAGCGAATCAAGCGCTATGCCGGTACCCATAACAACGCATTCGGAAGCATCTTCGGCAACAGAGCAGGAAATTTCAGTTTCCTTTGTAATAAGCTCCGGAAGTCCTCTCAGGTAAGCACCGCCGCCGGTGAGTATAATGCCTTTTTCGATAACGTCCGAAGAAAGCTCCGGAGGTGTTTTTTCAAGCACTCTTTTGATGGCGGATATAAGCTGACCGACAGGCTCTTCAATCGCCACGGCAATATCTGCGCTTGAAATTGACAGAGGACGGGGCAGACCGTGTATAAGGTCGCTGCCTCTGATCTCCATTGTCAGATTATCTTCGCCCGAACGGACAAAGCAGGAACCTATCTGTTTTTTGACGTCTTCAGCTGTCTGTTCGCCTATTGCAAGGTTGTACTGGCGGCGTATGTAGCGCATTATGGCTTCGTCGAATTTGTCGCCGCCTACTCGCAGCGATTCGCAGACGACAAGTCCGCCCAAAGACGCAACGGCTATGTCCGAAGTTCCTCCGCCTATGTCAACGACCATGTTCCCGACAGGCTCGCCTATCGGAAGATGCGCACCTATGGCAGCCGCCATTGGTTCTTCTATAAGATAGGCTTCCTTGGCGCCGACCTCAACCGCCGCCTCGAGAACAGCGCGGCGCTCAACGTTCGTCGCGCCCGCGGGAACCCCGACCATTATGCGGTGACGGACAACACGCTCAAAGCCTGAGGTTACCTTGCGGACAAATTCGCGCATCATAACCTCGGTCATTGTGTAGTCTGCAATAACGCCGTCGCGAAGCGGACGAATTGCAACCACGTTGCCCGGAGTTCTTCCTATCATAATCTTTGCGTCTTCGCCGACTGCCAGAATTTTTCCGGTATTCTGGTCAAGCGCGACAACCGACGGCTCGCGCAGCACAATGCCTTTTCCTTTTATATATACGAGTACGGTAGCCGTTCCAAGGTCAATTCCTATGTCTCTGCTCCACAAAACTCTCAGCCTCCCTGCGTACTGGTCTGCTTATTGTACAACAAAATACGGATTTTGTTTAGTTAAATAGTTTTTCGCGGTAGTTTACTTTCCAAAAGAAAAGCCCGTTCGGAGGAAAAGTGCGTCCCCCGCTTTCCCTGTCCCCGTTTTCAAGCATTTCCTCTATCCATTCCGGCGGACGCTTTTTCTGCGCCACCAGTTCAAGATTGCCGAGCATAATCCGGATCATGTTCATGAGAAAGGCATTGCCCTTAACGTGCAGCCATACGAGCCTTCCTCGTCTGCAAAGCTTTACCGAATGCAGTGTCCGGACAGCGTTTTCGGGGGTTTCGTTCTTTTTGCAGAAGGCGCCGAAGTCATGCTCTCCTTCAAGACACCTGCACGCCTGCGCGGCAAGCTCCCAGTCATAGTTTCCCGCCTTAATATGGCATACAAACGGCTCAAGGTGCGGATAAACCGCCCTGCCGTGCCACATAAAATATACGTACTCACGGGAGACAGCGTCAAAGCGCGCATTAAAATTATCCGGCGCTTCCGCAACGCGCATAAACTGCACGCCCTGAGGCAGATTGGCGTTAACTGCGAGCATGAGTTTGTCAGGTCTCCATGCCTCGTCAAGCTCAAAGCTGCACACCTGACCCTTTGCGTGCACTCCGGCGTCCGTTCTTCCTGCCCCCGTGATTTTTACGCCGCTGCCGTTCAGCAGGGACAATACTTTTTCTATTTCCTCCTGAACCGTTGAAAGCCCAGGCTGGCACTGCCAGCCGCTGAACAATCCGCCGTTGTAGCTTACCTCCGCCGCAAAATTCATTGCGCACCTCCCGTGCAGTTCTTTAATCCGCAATTATTATTGCAGACAACAGACAAAAATTCCACCACCTAAAATCCGCTGCTTAAACAAATGCCGTAAACTGCGTGTGTTCAGCAGACAAAATTAAAGGAGAGCAGTTAATCTGCTCTCCTGCGTTGTAAATTTTCTGTTCCCGTTTAGAGCATGTGGTTAATGATAAACAGCGCGGTAAGAACGTACATTATCCAGCTTATTTCTTTTGCCTTGCCGGTAAAGAGCTTAAGGAAGACAAAGCTGCAGATACCGAATTCAATACCTGTGCTTATGCTGTACGCAAACGGCATCATAACCATTGCAAGAATTGCCGGGACAAAATCTGTCCAGTCCGAGAAATCCATTCTCTCAAGCCCCATAACCATGAAGATACCGACCATGATCAGGGCGGGAGCCGTCGCGCAGCCCGGAACCATGCTTACTATCGGGTTAAGGAAGGTTGCAAGAAGGAACAGAATACCGACCGTGACAGCCGTGAGACCTGTGCGTCCGCCCTGCTCGACGCCCGCCGCGGATTCGACAAACGTTGTGACCGTCGAGGTCCCGAGCACGGCGCCGCAAACCGTACCCACCGCGTCTGCCATGAGCGCGGGACCTGCTTTGGGAAGATGTCCCTTTTCGTCAAGCATGTCAACGCGGCTTGCGCAGCCGACAAGAGTTCCGACCGTATCAAAGAAATCTACGAAGAAGAAAGCAAATACTATTACCCAGAATTCCATCTTCTTAAGCATTGAGAAATCCATCTGCCAAAACGTCGGGGAAAGGCTCGGCGGCATTGCGACG
The DNA here is from genome assembly GCA_045642965.1 of Synergistaceae bacterium. Lineage (GTDB taxonomy): Bacteria > Synergistota > Synergistia > Synergistales > Synergistaceae > Equadaptatus. Next base: position 36,139 of record JAZUJX010000029.1, read on the forward strand.
ATTTCCTTCGGAAGCTTTGTCACACCGAAAGGAATTCCGAGAAGCGTCACCGCAACGATTCCGATAAGAATGCTGCCCTTGACGCCCTTGTGCTGCAAAACGACCATAAGAATAAGTCCGGCAAGCGCAAGCATAAGAGGGATATTGCCCTTGAAAACTCCGAGACCAACAAGCGTTGCGGGGTTGTCTACGACAATTCCGGCGCCTCTGCACCCTATAAAGGCTATAAAGAGACCTATACCGGCTGAAATACCTATTTTAAGCGTATTCGGCAGCGAGTTGACAACCATCTGGCGTATGTTGGAAAGCGTGAGGAGTATAAAGATGATACCTTCGACAAAAACAGCCGTAAGGGCAATTTTCCATGACACACCCATCGTGAGACATACCGAATAGGTGAAATATGCGTTAAGCCCCATACTCGGAGCAAGCGCAAACGGATAGTTCGCAAGCGCAGCCATCAGGAAGCAGCCGATAGCGGCACCGAGACAGGTGGCAACAAGTACGGAGCCGAAAGGCATGCCGCTTTCGGAAAGTATTCCAGGGTTGACGACGATAATGTACGCCATCGCCATAAACGTTGTGAGACCGGCTATGATTTCGGTTTTCGCGTCAGTGCCGTTCTCTTTGAGCTTGAAAAGTTTCTCTAACATCAGTGCTTCTCCCCCTTAATTATGGTGTACACCACGGGTTAAATTTTAATAGGTTTGTTTTGCAGGTCAATACCTGACTTAAAACAGAAAATATACGCTATGTTAATTACATTTTTAGATGTTTTAAAAATATTTTCAGCCCCGTTTAAGCCGCCGCGACGTAACCGCATGCCTCCACAGTCCGATATACGGGCAAAGGCAACGACACTGCCGTGCTGTGTTTGCCAAAAATTTCCTCACAAAAACTTCTTTAATTCAATATATTGACGCCAACGCCCTTTAGAATTAAACTAATAGACAGTAAAAGTTAAGCAAAAGCACCCGCGCAACCGACGGACAAGCGGAGCACCGCAGAGAAGCCCGGGTACTGTTAAAGCCGACCGTCTGGGCACATTTCTGCACTACAGAAGTGTGCCCTTATTGTTTAAGGAGGATTTCAATGAAAAAAGTGGCAATCGTTATGGGCAGCGACAGCGACCTTCCGGTTCTTGAAAAAAGCGCCGCCGTCTTCAAAGAACTGGGAATACCTTACGAAGCGCACATTTATTCCGCTCACAGGACACCTGACGAGGCGCATGATTTTGCCGCAAACGCGCGCAAAAACGGCTTCGGAGCAATCATCTGCGCCGCGGGAATGGCGGCTCATCTGGCGGGGGTCGTGGCGGCGAACACGACGCTTCCCGTTATAGGCATTCCGTGCAAATCAGCGGTTTTTGACGGAATGGACGCGCTTCTTGCGACAGTCCAGATGCCCTCGGGCATACCGGTGGCAACGGTCGCCGTGAACGGCGGGGCAAATGCCGCCCTGCTCGCGGCAGAAATTCTTGCCGTTGAAGACGAAGAACTCGCGGAAAAACTTTCTACTAAACGTGCCGCCGACAAAGCAAAGGTTCTCGAAAAAGACAGTAATATCAAGCTGTAAGCAATTTATTTATTATTCTATACAAAAAGGGGAAATAAAAATGAACAAAGTGTACTCCGGCAAAACAAAAGACGTATTCTCACTTGACAACGGGAACTATCTCCTCAAGTTCAAGGACGACTGCACGGGCAAAGACGGCGTTTTTGATCCGGGCGAAAATTCGGTTGGACTTAAAATCGACGGCGTCGGCGACGTCAATCTCCGCATGTCGATTTACTTCTTTGAAAAAATAAACACTGCTGGCATCCGCACTCATTACGTAAACGCGAACCTTGCGGACACGACGATGGAAGTTCTGCCCGCAAAAGTTTTCGGACACGGGCTTGAAGTCATCTGCCGTTACAAAGCGGTAGGCAGTTTCTTCCGCCGTTACGGCGAATATATTGAAGAAGGCGCGGATCTCCCCGCATACGTTGAAACGACCTTCAAGGACGACGCCAAGGGTGATCCGCTTGTTACGAAAGACGCTCTCGTTGCTCTTAACGTAATGTCCGAACGTCAGTACGACGACATTAAGGAAATGACTCAGAAAATAACGAAAATCGTAGCGGACGACCTTGCTGAAAAAGGTCTCGTACTCTACGATATCAAATTTGAATACGGCTACGACGCAGACGGAAACGTCATGCTTATTGACGAAATCGCATCAGGAAACATGCGCGTCTACAAAGACGGAAAATATATCGACCCTATGACGCTTTCAAAACTTTTCTTCGCGTAGGCTGATGGGAGGCTTTTTCGGAGCGGTATCAAACCGCGACATTGTATATGACGTATTTTTCGGGACGGACTACCACAGTCATCTCGGCACGAACAATGCCGGAATGACTGTGTGGGGAAAAGAAAAAGGCTTTCAGCGGCAGATACATTCCATTTCCGACACGCCGTTCCGCGCCAAATTCGAGCCTGACCTTGCGGACTTTGAGGGCAGCTGCGCGTTCGGCTGCATAAGCGATTCCGAGCCCCAGCCTCTGCTTGTGCGCTCGCATCTCGGAATCTACGCCCTGGCCACGGTCGGCTTAATAAATAATGCCGATGAACTGATCAATCAGTATTTCAGCGATCACGGACATCAGTTCATGGCTATGAGCTCGGGAAAAGTGAACTCCACCGAACTCGTCGCCGCGCTTATCAACACGCGCGACAATCTTGTTGACGGCATACGCCACGTTCAGGAAGCGGTGGACGGAAGCATGACGCTGCTGATAATAACCGATAAAGGCGAGCTTATTGCGGCGCGCGACAAATTTGGCAGACTGCCCGTAATAATCGGCAGGAACGCGGACGGATACTGCGCCACCTTTGAATCCTTCGCCGCGGAAAAGGTCGGCTACGGCATAGAGCGCGAGCTTGGCCCGGCTGAAATTGTCAAACTTACGCCCGACGAATTGACGGTTTTGTCCCCCGCAGGCAGCGACATGAAAATATGCGCTTTTCTGTGGACGTATTTCGGCTATCCGAATTCTAACTACGAGGGGAAAAACGTTGAGGTAATGCGCTACAGAAACGGTGAAATAATGGCGCGCAACGAAAAGGAAGCAGGACTGCTTCCGGACGTTGACATGGTCGCCGGGGTGCCCGATTCCGGAATACCCCATGCAATCGGCTACGCGTACAAAAGTGGGAAACCCTTCGCAAGACCGTTTATAAAATACACGCCCACCTGGCTGCGCTCCTTTATGCCCACCAAACAGAAGACCCGCAATCAGGTCGCAAAAATGAAGCAGATACCAGTTCCGGAGCTTATTAAGGACAAAAAGCTTCTGTTCGTCGACGATTCCATAGTGCGCGGCACACAGCTCCGCGAAACCGTAAGATTTCTTTACGAGACCGGAGCGAAAGAGGTTCATCTGCGTTCTGCCTGCCCTCCGCTGATGTACAGCTGCAAATATATCAATTTCTCGCGCGGAAATTCGGAAATGGATCTGCTGGCACGGCGCATAGTTCAGGAGCTTGAGGGCGACGAAGGACACAACCACCTTGACGAATATGCCGACGGAAGCTGCGAACGCGGACGCTGCCTGCTTAAAACGATCTGCGAAAAGCTCGGCTTTACGTCGCTTGAATATCAGTCGCTTGACGGAATGCTCGAAGCCATCGGGCTTGACAAAGACAAAGTGTGCACCTATTGCTGGACAGGAAAGGAATAGACCATGAGCAAATCATTCTCAGCGGCATACGCCGCTGCCGGCGTTGACATCGAAGCAGGCTACGAAGGCGTAAAACTTATGAAGAAGCACGTCGAACGTACCTTCATTCCCGGCGTTGTTTCCGACATCGGAGGCTTCGGGGGGCTTTTCGCGCCTCAGCTTTCGGGAATGAAAGAGCCGGTTCTCGTTTCGGGAACCGACGGCGTGGGCACCAAACAGCGCATTGCACAGCTGCTAGGAAAGCACGATACGGTAGGTATCGACTGCGTTGCTATGTGCGTGAACGACATAGTATGCTGCGGCGCAAAACCGATTTTCTTCCTTGATTACATCGCCATCGGCAAAAACGAGCCCGAAAAGGTCGCGGAGCTCGTTTCCGGCGTTGCGGAAGGCTGTGTTCAGGCAGGCTGCGCGCTGATCGGCGGCGAAACGGCGGAACATCCGGGCACGATGCAGCCTGACGATTACGACCTTGCGGGCTTCTCCGTAGGAATAGTTGATAAAGAAAAGGTTCTTGACAAGAATAAAATGTGCGCCGGAGACGTCGTTATAGCACTTCCTTCAAGCGGTATCCACTCAAACGGCTACTCCCTGGTGCGCAAAATTTTTGACGTTGAAAACGCAGACCTCGGACAGCACTTTGACGAACTGGGCACGACGCTCGGCGAGGCACTTCTCACGCCGACAAAAATTTACGTACAGCAACTGCTCGCGGCAATCGAAGTTTCCGACGTCCACGGCGTAAGCCACATAACGGGCGGCGGCTTCTACGAAAACATACCGCGCTGCATACCCGACGGGCTCGGCGCAAAAATTGAGAAAGCGGCAATAAAGACACCAGCGATTTTCAAGCTTCTGCAGAGCAAAGGAAACGTTGACGAACGCGACATGTTCAATACCTACAATATGGGCGTGGGAATGAGCCTCGTCGTGTCTCGGGATACAGCTGACAAAGCCCTCGACGCTCTGAGAGCGGCGGGAGAGAACGCGTACGTCATCGGCGAAATTGAAAAATCGGAGGAGAAGATAGCGATATGTTAAACGACCTTGTAAGCGGAATTATTTCCGGTATTTTAATCTCTCTCGGAGGCGGCGTTTTTCTCGCGTGCGAAAACAAAATCGCCGGTTCCGTCTTCTTCGCCGTTGCCCTGCTCTGTATCTGCATGCTCGGCTATTACCTTTACACAGGCAAAATCTGCTTCATGCTTGAAAAGCATGACAAAGCCGCATGGCAGCTCCTGATACTCTGCATAATAGGCAACGCAATAGGCACCTTCGTCTGCGGCAGACTGCTCGCTTACGCGGTTCCGAACATGCAGGAGACGGCCTCCGCTATCTGCGCGGCAAAGCTTAACCAGCTTCCGTTTCAGACCGTAATACGCGGGGCGTTCTGCGGAATACTCATATATCTTGCGGTAATAATTTTCAGACAGAACAGAAACATTTCCGGCATAGTCTACTGCATACCGGTATTTATTCTCAGCGGCTACGAACACTCGATAGCCGATATGTTCTATTTTGCGGCGGCTGGGAGTTTTGGCGCACCCTCGCTGATTTTCATTCTGCTCGTGGTATTGGGCAACAGCATAGGCGGACTGCTTATTCCGTTCCTCAACCTCGCGCTTAAGGAGAAATAGAATGAAAACGAAAATAGCGGTGCTCGTATCCGGAGGCGGAACAAATTTACAGGCGCTGCTTGACGCGGAAAAGGCGGGGAAAATCCCGAGCGGCGAAATTGCGCTCGTGGTTTCCAACAATTCCAAAGCCTACGCTCTTGAACGCGCCGCAAAGGCGGGCGTCAAGGCGCTCTGCGTAACAAAAAAGGACTGCGGCGGGCAGGAACAGTTTGAGGAAAAGCTTGCGGAAACGCTTGAAGAACACGGAATCGGACTGATTATTCTCGCGGCCTTCATGTCCATACTCGGAGAAAAGTTCACGCGCCGCTTTGAAAACAGGATAATCAACGTACACCCGGCGCTTATTCCCTCGTTCTGCGGAAAGGGCTATTACGGGCTTAAGGTTCACGAAGAAGCTCTGAAATACGGTGTAAAAGTAACCGGCGCAACGGTGCATTTCGTGAACGAAATTCCGGACGGCGGAAAAATAATTCTGCAGAAAGCGGTTGAAATCGAAGATGGCGACACGCCGGAAATTCTGCAGAAACGCGTTATGGAGCAGGCTGAATGGATACTTCTGCCTCAGGCTGCCGAAATAGTTTCAAAACAGCTGGCGGGGAAAAACGCGTGAGACGCAAAAATAAAAAACAACTGATTTTTGATTTTCAATACCAAATTAGAAAGGCGAGGATGCACAAATGAAAAATCTGCTTGAAATGCTCAGAAACAATCCTTATCCGGGACGCGGGATAGTTGTAGGAAAAAACCGCGTTTATTACTTCATCATGGGCCGTTCGGTGAACAGCCGCAACAGAATTTTTTCGCTCACCGAGGACGGAATCCGCACGGAAGCTTTTGACGCAGGCAAAATGCAGGATCCGAGCCTGATCATCTACCACCCCGTCCGCAAAACGGAAGAAGGCCTTATCGTAACAAACGGCAATCAGACCGACACAATCCGCGACCACGGCTTTATCGGCGGCTGTATGCAGCGCGAATACGAGCCTGACGAACCCAATTTCACACCGAGAATTTCCGCAATGCTCTACGATGACGGAAGCTTCGACATCTCAATTCTGAAACATCTCGACGGACGCTGCCTGCGCGAATTTTTCAGCTACGAAGGCTGCGACGAGGGAAAAGGCTATTTTATCAGCACCTATCAGGGCGACGGAAGTCCGCTTCCGAGTTTCGCGGGAGAGCCGGTGGAAGTTGAAATGCCTGAGCCTGACGAGCTTTGGGCGGCGCTCAACGAAGACAACAAGGTTTCGCTTTACACGAACGTCAGCGGCGAAGTAAAACTTTACAATAAAAATCTGGGGGACTAAGACTATGAAAGAATTTGAACTCAAATACGGCTGCAACCCTAATCAGAAACCCGCGAAAATTTTTATGAGAGACGGCGCGGAGCTGCCTATCACGGTTCTCAACGGCCGCCCCGGCTTCATCAACCTTCTTGACGCCTTCAACTCATGGCAGCTTGTAAAGGAGCTTAAAGAGGCAACGGGGCTTCCCTCTGCCGCGAGCTTCAAGCATGTTTCGCCGGCAGGCGCCGCCGTCGGTCTTCCGCTCAGCGATACAGACAAAAAAATCTACTTCGTTGAAACGGAAAAAGAACTCAGTCCCGTCGCCTGCGCGTACATCAGGGCAAGAGGCGCTGACAGACTCTGCTCATACGGCGACTGGGCGGCGCTCAGCGACACCTGCGACGCGGACACGGCAGAATATCTCAAGGCGGAAGTTTCAGACGGATTTATGGCGCCGGATTACACGCGGGAAGCGCTTGAAATTCTGAAAACTAAGAAAAAAAGCAACTACAACGGCGTTAAAATCGATCCCGCCTACGTTCCCGCGCTTCAGGAATACAAGGACGTGTTCGGCGTCACCTTCGAACAGGGTCACAACAATTTCAAAATTGACGAAACTCTGCTCGAAAACATCGTAACAAAAAACAAAGAGCTTACGAAACAGGCAAAAATCGACCTCATAGTTTCACTCATCACGCTTAAATACACTCAGTCAAACTCTGTCTGCTACGTCAAGGACGGACAGGCAATCGGCGTCGGCGCCGGACAGCAGAGCAGAATCCACTGCACAAGACTCGCCGGAAGCAAAGCCGACAACTGGTATCTGCGCCAGAGCCCGAAGGTTCTTTCGCTTCAGTTTGTTGACGGCATCAAACGCCCCGAACGCGACAACGCCATTGACGTCTATATCTCGGACGAATACGAGGACGTGCTTGCCGAAGGCACTTGGCAGAAAATTTTCAAGGTAAAGCCTGAAGTCTTCACCGCGGAAGAAAAGAAAGCATGGATTGCGACGCAGAGCGGCGTAACGGTCGGCAGCGACGCGTTCTTCCCGTTCGGCGACAACATTGAACGCGCAAGAAAATCGGGCGTCCAGTACGTTGCGGAACCGGGCGGCTCAATCCGCGACGACAACGTAATCGAAACGGCGGACAAATACAACATGGTTCTTGCCTTCACGGGCATGCGCCTCTTCCACCACTAAGGACAGCCTCTTATGAAGCTCCTCGTTGTAGGCGGAGGCGGAAGGGAACACGCCATAATAAAAAAGCTGAAAGAAAATCCGGCGGTTGAAGAAATATTTGCGCTACCGGGCAACGGCGGCATCGCAGACGATGCGGTCTGCGTTGATATCAGCGCGAAAGACATCGCCGGCATCGCAAAATTCGCAAAAGAAAACAAAATAGACTACGCCGTCGTGGCACCTGACGACCCCCTTGTCCTCGGCTGCGTTGACAAGCTTGAAGAGCAGGGCATTCCCTGCTTCGGGCCGCGTGCGAACGCCGCGATTATTGAAGGCAGCAAGGTTTTTTCCAAAAATCTTATGAAAAAATACAACATACCGACAGCTGCCTACGAAGTGTTTCGGGATATGAACGCCGCGCTTGCCTATATCGAAACGGCGCCGGTGCCGACGGTTATCAAGGCTGACGGGCTCGCTCTCGGCAAAGGCGTAATCATTGCGCAGACAAGAG
>JAZUJX010000030.1:0-8092 GCA_045642965.1 Synergistaceae bacterium
TACGTCAACGAAGAGAACAGGGTTTTGAAGACGCAGATAGTCAACCTTTCAACGGAAAACGCCGAACAGAACGCGAAAATGATAGAACAGGACAAGAAGCTTGCAAAGCAGGATTCTGAAAACGCAGCGTTGAAGGATACGGTAGCAAAGCAGGACGAAAGAATTAAGGCTCTGGAGGATATTGTCAACAAGCTTATTAAGAAATAGCCTGAACGGCATACACGAAAAGTAAAAATAACAGCGGCGTGGAAATTTCCAAGCCGCTGTGTGCTGCGATTTTGTTTTTTAGTCGTCCATCTGATACCAGAACGGGCGGAGGAATTTAAGGCTGCAGCCCTGTTCGACTTCCGGTCCCGGATCTCTGCGTCCTGTCTGAACGCGGATTTCCTGATCGCCGACTTTAATAAGGTAGTCGATAATTTCGCCAAGGAATGCCTTGCGGAGTACAAAGCCGCGTACTCCGTCAGGGTCGCTTTCGCTCGTGAAGTTGATTTCAGTCGGACGGCTTGCGAGGCTGAACGTGCGTTCGTCTTTCATGCTGTTCGGCACGACAAGAGACGCAGGAAGCGCAAGCTCTGAGCCGGATATGTGCGCTGTGTCGCCCTTCCAATGAACGTCCGTGAAGTTTGATACGCCGATAAAGCTGAAAACGAATTTGTTTGCAGGGTTGTTGTAAATGTTGAGCGGCGTGTCAATCTGCTGCATAACGCCGAGCTTCATAACGAGGATCCTGTCGGAAAGCGCCATGGCTTCGGACTGGTCGTGCGTTACGTAGATTATGGAGAAGCCGTATTTGTTCTGCAGCTCTTTGATTTCGAAACGCATTTCTTCCCTGAGATGCGGATCAAGGGAGGAAAGAGGTTCGTCAAGAAGCATAACGTCAGGGTTGATTGCAAGGGCGCGGGCAAGTGCTACGCGCTGTTTGCCGCCGCCTGAAAGATCTGCGGGGCTGTCGTTGGCAGAGTCCAGCAGGTTGGTGGCGGTCAAAGCATCTTTGGTACGGCGCTCTATTTCAGCCTTTTCAAGCTTTCTGAGGCGGAGAGGGAACGCTATGTTTTCGTAGACGCTCATGTGCGGCCATACTGCAAATGCCTGGAAGACCATTCCGAAGTTTCTGTTTTCGGGCGGTGTGTAATGATGCTTCTTCGGTGACGAGAAAAGTTTGTCGCCAACCCAGACTTCACCGTCGGTAAGGTCTTCGAAGCCTGCTACCATGCGCAGGGTTGTTGTTTTGCCGCAGCCTGACGGGCCGAGCATCGAGAAGCATTCGCCTTTGTCTATTTTCAGGTTGAGTTTGTTGACTGCCGTAACGTCTCCGAAACGTCTTGTTACGTCTATTAAGCGGACAAAGGACATGTTATTCACCTGCTTTCTTGGTTATGCGGTTGATGATTGACTGGCAGATTACTATAAGTATCAGTGCGATACCTGCGAGAGCTGCCGACATAACCGTTTCGCCGTCTTCATTCAGCGTGTAAATCGCAACGCCGATTGTTCTTGTGGTCGGGGCGTAGAGCATAATTGAAACCGTAAGCTCGCGGAGCGCCGGAAGGAAGATAAGGAAGAACGCGCTTATCATGCCCGGACGCACGAGAGGTATAACGATATCCTTAAGCGACTGCCACATGGTTGCGCCGCAGGAACGGGAAGCTTCCATAAGAGAGTCGTGAACCTGTTCCAAAGCCGCTGTGTTTGCACGCAGCGAGAACGCCATATAACGCGCGATGTAGGCGACAAGGATAATCCATACCGTGTTGTAAAGGTTTATTCCGAATTTGCCGCTCCACGCGAGGATAACGCCCAATGCGATAACTGATCCCGGGACTGAGAAAGGAAGCATGCCGAGGAATTCGAGAATGCCTTTTCCCTTTACCTTCATCTTGACTATAACGTAGGATATCATAACGCCTGCGAACATGGTAATCGCGGCAGCTGCCAGACCGAGTGAGAGGCTGTTGAAGATTGCGTCCTTGGTTACGTCGTATTCCGTCAGTATGTACTTGTAGTTGGCAAGCGACATATTCGCCCACGTGAGAGGAACTCCGTAGGTGTCAACGGAACCGATCATAAAGATGATGGCTGTCGGGAGCAGAATCGTGAAGCCGATGTAGGCAAGGCAGAAGAAAAGCAGCGGATAGCGGAGACCGCGGAGCTTGAGTTCCATCGGTCTGAAGGATTTTCCGCCGATAATCTGATAGTGGCCTTTGCTGAGTATTTTCTGCTGTGCCCAAATAATGGCGGCGGCGGTTACAACGAGGACAGTTGAAAGAACCGCGCCGGTACGTATCGATTCGAAAGAGCCGGCGCTCTGGTGAATCTTTTCGTAGATAAGCGTCGGTATGTTGTAGATACCCTGTTCAATACCCAAAACCGCGACGGTTCCGAAGTGCGCCATTGAATAAAGCATAATCAGAAGCGCGCCTGACATGATTGAAGGAAGAACGAGAGGTATCGTGATTTTGCGTGTGATTGTGAAAAGTCCCGCGCCGGAAATTCTTGCAGATTCTTCAAGCGTCGGGTCCATGCGCTCAAGTGCGCCGCAGACCTGAATAAAGACAAACGGGAACAGGTACATGACCTCGACAAGGCTTATGCCGAGATAGCTGTAAATGTTAAACAGCGGCTGATCCGTTTCAAAAACTCTCATAAACAGTCTGTTGATGTAGCCTGCGTTCGGGGAAAGGAGCATTTTCCACGCGAGAGCGCCGATGAATGACGGAAGCATGAAAGGAACGAGGAAAAGCCCCTTCATGAATTTTTTGTAGGGAAGGTCGGTACGTGTGACCAGCCATGCAAAAAACGTGCCGACAATCGTTGAACCGATCGTCGTCATGCTTGCGATTACGAGAGAATTTTTCAGCGCGGAGAAGGTGTCAGGCTCGGTAAGAACAGCGATAAAGTCTTTGCTGTTGAATTTCCCGCCGACGAAAAACGCGTTGAAAAGTATGAGAAGCACCGGCCATGCAACAAATATAACGAGAATTGCTATGGCGAGGAAAAGAATTATATGTGCAACGCCGAAGCTGCTTTCTTTTTTGATTGCACTCTGACTCATTATTCTTCAACCTCCTTCAGCTGTTCTGCGTCAAACCAGTGCAGAGCCTTGAACGTGACGAAAATTTCTTCGCCTTCCTTGAACATAAGGCCGCTGCTGATAGCCTCATGCGTAACGATTTCTGTACGGAGCGTTTCACCGTCAATGTCAATGGCGTAGTCCATCGTTGCGCCGAGGAAGTTTGCTCTTCTGACAACGCCTTTAAGCGTTCCCTCGGTTCTGCTGACGGAAACGTCCGAGGGACGGAAACCGACGACCCATTCGTGTCCGGCATTTGCCTCAGGAGCGTTCAGCGAAACCTCCTGCGTGCCGCTTCCGACATAGAATTTTCCGTCCGCTTCGCGGATTTTAAGGAAGTTTGCGATGCCCATAAATTTGAATACGAACATATCGGCAGGTTCTTCAAAAATCTCGTACGGAGTTCCAATCTGACGGATTTTGCCCTGCTTGTCCATAATTGCGATACGGTCGGAAATCGCAAGAGCAACCTCCTGGTCGTGTGTGACGTAGAGAACCGTAATGCCGAATTTGCGCTGCAGGTCTTTGATTTCAAAACGCATCTCTTCGCGGAGGTTCGCATCAAGGTTGCTAAGCGGTTCGTCAAGAAGCATAACCGCCGGGTCCGCAACGAGTGCGCGCGCAAGCGCTACGCGCTGCTGCTGGCCGCCTGAAAGCTCCGAAGGCAGACGTTTGTCCAGTCCGTTCATGCCCACGACGTCTATCATGCGCATAACGAGCTGATCGATTTCATCCTTGGGGCGTTTTTCCATTTTAAGGGGATACGCGATATTCTGATAGACAGTCATGTGAGGCCAGACCGCGTAATCCTGAAAAACGATGCCGAGCGTTCGGCGTTCCGGAGCAACGTATGCGCCGGTTTCGCTGTCCGCAACGACAACGTTGTCTATTTCAATTTTTCCAGCGTCAGGCACTTCGTGACCGGCGATAAGACGGATGAGCACGGTTTTGCCGCAGCCTGACGGCCCGAGCAGCGTAAAGCATTCGCCCTTGACGATGTCAAGGTTAAGGTTTTCGTAAACGGTATGTTTGCCGAATGCCTTTGCCACTCCTTTTATGCTGATAATATTTTCCATCCTGTTTCCTCCTGACAATTAAATCAAAAGGCAGAACAGGGTAACCCCGTTCTGCCTCTGAAAGTAATCAGAACTATCTCTTTTTCATTATCTCGGAGAATTTCTTGATTGTGTCTTCCTTTGTTTTGACTGCTTCGTTGTAGTCTATTTTGATTGACTGTGCAAGAGCCGCTTTCGGTTTCGGAAGCGTGAAGTTTTTGTTGGGCATTACAACGTCTTCGCGGACAGGAATTGTGCCCTGAGCTGCTACGAGCGTCTGAGCCTCTTTGCCGAGCATGTAGTCAACAAATTTCTTTGCTGCTGCAAGATGCGGTGTGCCTTTGAAAATCGCGATCGGTGAAGGAACAACGAGGAGTTCTTTCGGATAGCACATCTTGATGTGTGCGCCCTTCGTGATTTTATTGTCTGTGATGTAGTCAACTGCGAGTGAGGCAAGGAGTTCGCCTGACGCCGTGTCGTCGATAACCTGGCCTGAGCCTTTGCCGATGCGTCCGCCGTTGGCTTTAACGTCTTCCCAGAATTTCCAGCCGAATTTCTTTGCGAGAAGCGCTACGCTCATGTATGACGTTCCTGAAAGTGCAGGGTCTGCTACGCCGAAACCGTTTTTGAATTCAGGTTTCATAAGGTCGCTCCATGCTGTCGGGGCTTTTTTCACTCTGTCGGTATTGATGATGATGCCGAGCGTGCCGAGACGTGCAGCGTGGAATGAACCGTCATAGTCTTTGAACGGGTTGATTGTTTCTTTGAATTTCGGGCTCTTGTATTTCTCAAGAATGCCTTCCATGCGCATCTTGTAGAAATCGGGAACTTCTGACGTCCAGAGAACGTCTGCGAGGATTTTGCCGCTCTGGCGTTCTGCTGCTATTTTTGCCATGAGTTTGCCGGCGCCGGCTGACTGGTAGCTGACTTTGATGCCGGGGTTCTGTGCTTCAAATCCCTGTACGATACCCTTAATGAGGGATTCCTTCATCGACGTGTAGACGATGAGTTCTTCTGCTGCTTCTGCTTTGCTGACGAGACCTGCAAATCCGGCTGCCAGTATCGCGAGAACGAGTACTGCTGAAAAAACTTTGCGCATTGCTATTCCTCCCATAAAATATTGTTTCGGGCGTTTGCAAAGGCGTTCGTCTTATAATGACAGCGAAAGCTTTGCTCGCATAAACCCTTACTCAGAAATTGTACCACGCTTCTTTATAAATGGAACAGAAAAATTTAAGAAATTTTGCTTTAGCAGATTTGTTTGCACTGTAATAAGGTAGTATAATTCTGACGGGTGATGTGATATGAGCGGCAGCAGAAAATTCTACTTCGTACGCCACGGTCTGACGGACTGGAACGCTGAATCAAGATTTCAGGGACGAAACGACATCCCTCTGAATGAAGAAGGAATAGCGCAGGCAAAAACAGCTGCTCTCAGACTTGAACAGAGCAGTGCTGAAACTGTGCTTTCAAGTCCTTTATCACGTGCCAGACAAGCTGCTGAAATTATCGCCGGAAACAAAAGAAAGTTAATTGTATGGAACGAACTGACAGAGCAGTGTTTCGGCGACTGGGAAAGAAAAATATTTGCCGACATACGCACACAGTACAGGGAAGAATACAAGGCGTGGCGCATGGGAAAGGCTGACGTTCCGGGCGGGGAAACTGAGGCGGAAATATACGCCCGTGCCAAGGCGGTTGTTGAAAAACTCGGGGAAATTGAAGACGAAGAAACCATAATAGTATCGCACGGCAGCATACTCCGCCTGATACTCCTTGCCTGCCTGAAATCGGAATACAGCTCGATATTCTGGAGAATAAGGCTTGACAACTGCTCAATAACCACGGCTGAAATCAGGGACGGAAAATTAACCCTTCTTAATATAAATGACACGCTTCATTTTAAGATGAAGAGCGAAAACGAAATCAGAAACCTTCCACTTGCGTAGATAAATGCAGCTGTACTGCGGCTGAAAAGGCATAAGACGTTTTTCGCTTTGCTTTTTTCGGCGGTTTGGGATATAATACTGTTGTAAAATCCAAGACGGGAGAGATTTCATCTTGAAGATTACGGTGCTGATGGACGATAAAGGTTCTGAAAATCTCGCTCTTCAGAGCGAGCACGGTCTTTCCATGTGGGTAGAGTACAATGGCACGAAGCTGCTGTTTGATTTCGGCTCAACCTCGCTTCCTTTTTCCAATGCAGAACAGCTCGGTATAGACGTTTCGACGGCTGATTTTATGCTGTGCAGCCACGCGCATTACGACCATGCGGGCGGTTTTCACCACGTTATGAAGCAGGGCTGGGCTAAGCAGCTTATAACGGGAAGGCACTTTTGGGAAGAAAAATTCGGATTTAACGGCGTTAAGTATACCTATCTCGGCACCGGTTTCGGGAAAGCTGATTTAGACAGGCTCGGAATTGAACACAAGGTGTGCGGCGACATGCTTGAACTTGTTCCGGGATGTTTTGTTCTGACCGGCTTTGAACGCAGGTACGAGTTTGAAAAAATTCCAGAGCGCTTTGTCAAAAAGACTGCGGGCGGGTACGTGCGCGACAGCTTTGACGATGAAATATGCCTTGCTTTTGACACGGACAAGGGGCTTGTGGTTCTCGTCGGCTGTTCGCACCCCGGCATACTAAATATTCTGTCATCGGTAAGCGAAAGACTCGGCAAAAACATTGCCGCGGTTTTCGGCGGAACGCATTTAATGGAAGCCGGCGAAGAACGCATAGCGTACACGCTTGCGGAAATGAAAAAACTCGGCGTCGGCATCAACGGCTTTTCTCACTGCTCGGGACAGACCGTGCAGGAAGCGCTGAAAGACGACACGTCGCTTTGCGGCTGTCATCTTGCGACAGGCGACATTATAGAAATATAGCCGCTAAAATCTGTGTATTATTACTGCCTTGCGCAGTAATTTAATACAAATACAAATCAAGGGGGACTGAAAATGTCCAGCGCGTTTATGTTCTCAGTTATTTTCCTTTCAGTAATCGCGATGATTTTTGCTATTTCGAAACTGAAACAGCATCCGTTCATCGTAATGGTTATTATCGCGATACTCGTCGGTCTTATCTGCGGAATGGACCCCGAAGAGGTCATTAAGACAGTTAAAACCGGCTTCGGCAACATACTCGGCAACATCGGTATCGTTATCCTTTGCGGAACCATCATCGGAACAATCCTTGAAAAAACCGGTGCGGCTCTCACAATGGCTAACACGATTCTCGGAATCGTCGGAAAAGAACGCTCTGTCCTTACGATGGGTATAGTCGGTTACATCACCGGTATCCCTGTCTTCTGCGACTCAGGCTTCGTTATCCTTTCCCCGATTTCAAGAGCTCTTGCAGCCCAGTCCAACAAGTCACTCGCCGTTATAGCGACAGCCCTTTCAGGCGGTCTCTATGCAACGCACTGCCTTGTTCCGCCGACGCCGGGCCCGATCGCCATTGCCGGTAACCTCGGTGCAGACCTCGGTCTCGTCATTATGACCGGTCTTGTAATATCAATCCCTGCGGTCGCATTTGCAATTTTCTACGCAAACAAAGTCGCATCAACGATTGATATTCCTGCCAACCCGCAGTTCACGGTTGAAGAACTTCTCGAAAAATACGGCAAACTTCCGGGCGCTCTTCACAGCTTCTCACCGATCATTCTTCCGATCATCCTTATCGCTCTCAAATCAATAGGCGATTTCAAAACCCATCCGCTCGGAGAAGGTGCGCTTCAGCACTTCGTTTCCTTCATCGGAAACCCTGTCATCGCCCTTATCATCGGTGTATTCCTTGCCATGACGCTTATTCCTGTCCATGACAAAGATACAGACCTCGCATGGGTAACGGAAGGCGTACAGAACTCAGCGGCAATCCTCGTTATCACGGCTGCCGGCGGCTCATTCGGCGCAATTCTCGGTAAACTTCCGATCGCAGACGCGCTTCAGGGCTCACTGCTTAACCTCG
>JAZUJX010000031.1:0-8902 GCA_045642965.1 Synergistaceae bacterium
GCCTCCGACTTCCTGTCGTTGCCCGACTGGACGGGAAGATTTATCGAACGGCAGATGCTCGGCGTTTCAGCCATAACCTGCAGAATGTCCTCGTCAAAATCCTTTGGGTGCGACGTTGCAAAACGCAGTCTCGTAATGCCGTCGATCTCCGAAACGTCCTTCAAAAGCTTCGCGAAGGTGTAATCCTTTGTATCCTTTCCGTAGGCGTCAACGTTCTGACCGAGCAGCGTAATTTCGCTTGCCCCCGACGCCGCCAGCGTGCGGCACTCCGCGAGAATATCCTCATGCCTGCGCGACTGAAGCCGTCCGCGGACGTAAGGCACTATGCAATAACTGCAAAATCTGTCGCACCCGTAGCTTATCGTGACGTACGCCTTGTACGGGTTTGTCCTCGCGAGAGGCGCAACCTCCAAATCCTGAAGCGCGCGGGGGTCGTCGTCCATGAAGAAACGGCTTTCACCGTCTTTGAACACGTCCTCAATGCCCTGAGGAACAAGCCCCAAATGGCGTGGGCCCGAAACAAGCTTCACGCACGGGAAGCGTTTCGCCGTCTCCCGTCCTATTCTCTGAGCCATACAGCCGATAAGCACGACTACCGGCTTTTGTCCGTCTGCTTTGTAACGCAGATTGTAGCGGCCTATTTCGCTTATAACCTTCTGCTCCGCCTTGTCGCGTATGCTGCATGTGACAAGCACGACAAAATCCGCGGAAGCATCGTCCGTCTCCTCCCAGCCTCTGTGCACAAAAGCCGTGCGAAGCCTGTCTCCGTCATATACGTTCATCTGGCATCCGAATACCCTGACAGCAAACCTGAGCAAGAAAATTACCCCTTTTCATCAATTCTTGT
The DNA here is from genome assembly GCA_045642965.1 of Synergistaceae bacterium. GTDB lineage: Bacteria > Synergistota > Synergistia > Synergistales > Synergistaceae > Equadaptatus. The sequence continues at coordinate 848 of JAZUJX010000031.1, forward strand.
GTAATTATATCAAAATAACGCTATAATTTATACGGAGTGATTGAAATGAAGAAAATTTTTGTCATACTTTCCGCGCTTGCGTTGTTCGCGGCGCAGGCATACGCGGCAGACGCCCCTCTCGTTGAAGTGCTGACAGGCAAAAACGGCGGGCTTCCCGACGTTGAAGGCTGGTTTAACTATGACGCGCGGACAACAAAGCTCAACACCGTTTCAGGGTACAAAGGCGAATGGATTGAACGCGACTACAGAACGCCGCAGGGCGTTCCCTGCCATGCCGTAAGAATTGACGGCGAGGGTCCCAAAGGCTGGAAAGCAAAACAAATCAGCGGAACGGCTGGCGACGGGCTGCTCGGCGAAGGCGCAGTGTTCAAAAGCCTCACGGTATGCGGCTTCGCGGCGGAATTTGACAGGCACCCTGTGCGCGGCTGCTCGCTTGCCGTCCGTCTGCCCGACAGCGTTCTTACCCTCGAATCAAAATACGTTTCCGAAGCGGAAATAACTCAGATTGCCGAAACGCTGATTAAAAAAATCACAGGGAAATAAATTACAGAGACGGCTATCCGCCGTCTCTGTCTGTTTTACCCTTTACTTTATTTATCTCTGCGCTTTTCCGCAAGTCCCGTTTTTCATAAACTCTGCCAGTTCCTCAGCGTTGAGCCAAATATCTCCCCTGAGCTCATGAACGAAGTTCGTTATGTTAAACGTTTTGTCCCTGTGCCATTTAAAGCTTATCAGTCTGCCTCTCAGATAACATTTAACCAGGTTGTTTCTGATACATCTGTGCATCATTTTTGCACTAATCTTTGCATACATAACCTTGTCCGGAATATCTTCATCGTCCTTCGCTGCATATTCCTTTATCTGTCCGTATATGTCTCTCTTATAGCCTTCAAGGATAACAGTTAAAGTGCTGCACGTCTGTCTGCTGCCGTAAAATGAATACGTCACGCCGAAAGCTTCAAACTCTTGCCACACGCTGTAATACGCCTGTCTTTTGTCAGTAACGTTTTTGAAAATGCACCACAACAGAATTACGGTACAGACTGAAAAAATAATTAGGTTCATAAGTACTCTTCTTCATCCTCCAGAGATATAACGTTTTCTTCGGCTATTTTCTTACGGAGAGTTTTCTTCGGTTTATAAGCCAAATATTCTTCTTCCGGATAGTCTATCAATGCCCACTGCAAATTAGAATCACTAATCTTTTTAAGTCCTTTTTCTATTGCCAAACAGACCTCTTGCCGTATTCTTCTTAGCGCTTCCAGCAATTCATCTTTATCTTTATATGTCTGTTGCGCTTCAAAAACATACTCGTCTGCAAACTCAATAAATTTCCGCCAAATCTTTTTGTTGTTCTTAAAATTTTCGTTCGTGGCGTCTATTGAGTAGTAACCCCACGGAAGCATAATATAAAAACGCTCTTTATTTACAGGCTGTTTTCGTTTATCGTACATTTCAGCAAGCTTAAGAGGCGGATAGGTGACAGCAAGGCATAGCACCATAATCACAAATGCGGCAAAATACATTTACTTCAACCCCCAATCCTTAAACGCCAACTCGGCATTCATATCACAAGGACGATAGCCTTGCTTGTATAATATATACACGCTCCAACGATTGTAGAACAGCATCGCTCCCATATATATCAATATGATAACAGGAGAACATACCCAAGGAAGCAAAAAATACAGAGCAGTATACGACACAAAGAGGGCAAACGCTATTCGCCGCTCATGCCGTAACATAGGAACAATGGCAACCGTAAAGGGAAGCATAGCCGTAGCTGCACCCCACCAGCATAAGCCACATGGTCTGCGTACAATTTCACCTTCCGGAGAAATTAATGATATAGTTTTGCTCATTGTTTCACTCCCATTCATAGGAATACGAAACACGCTGCATCAGTATCTTATTTTCTGTAATCGTGAAATAATTATACCTAATTTTGCTTATTCACACATCAGCAGTTTTACCGATTGACAGAATAAAAAACGTCCGCGAAGCGGACGTTTTGTTTGCGAGTGGTGGGCCTACCAGGAATCGAACCTAGAACCATCCGGTTATGAGCCGGGAGCTCTGCCAATTGAGCTATAGGCCCGCAAAATTATTCTGTTTTAGGATAAATGGCACCGACCGGACACGCCTCCATGGCGTTTTTAACCTCAGGAGAGTCGCTCTGCGCCTTTACCGTGCTTTTGCCTGCGGCTTCGTCAATTTCGAAAACCTCAGGGCAAAGCTGTGCGCAGATGCCGCATCCGATACATTCGTCGACGTTGACCTTGACTTCCATTGTCATCAACTCCCAACGGACGGGTATTGTACTCTAAAACTTTGATTTAGTCAAATTATTTCTGCGGCTTAATCGCCGCAGGCGACGGAAAGCTTTGCCGCGCCTTCTGATTCCGTAAGCCTGAGCAGCGTTTTGTAGCCGCTGACAGCCTTTTTCTGCGGCTTGTCGGCTGTAATAAACAGCCCCGTACCGACTATTTCAGCCTCAAAATGCCGCGCCATAAGCTGCATACCGGCGGCAGTGCTTCCGCCTCTCATAAAGTCGTCGAGGATAAGCACCCTTGAGCCTTTCTGTATCTGCTTCGTACCCATGTACATCGTGCGGACCTCGCCGTTTGCAGCCGGATAATGAACAGCCATTGCCGCCCCGTCGCTCGGACGGTTTCTGAAACGGCAGACCGTGAGAGGACAGCCGAGCGCATACGCCGTAAAAAGAGCAACTGGAATACCCTTAACTTCGGTGGTGACTATTATGTCCGGCTTTGCGTCGACAAAAAGCGAAGCCATTGACAAACCGAGAGGAAGCGCCGTAACAGGGTCAAAAATCAGGTCGTTGTAATAAATCAGCCCGCCGGGAAGATATCTGTCGGGGTCCGAAAGCTTTTCGGCGGTTTCTTCAAGCACCGCCCTGCGGTATTCGGGCGTACACTCGGGCAGGAAACGCGCTCCCCCGCTGCGCCCCCTTTCAACCTGAACTGTTCCGAAGCCGTCTGCGGCAAATGCCGACGCCACAACCTCCATATCGTCGCTGACTACGGTTTTTGACACGCTGAATTTTTCCGCAAGCTCCGTAACGGAAACAGGCTTTGAAGGCGTCATGAAAAATTTTGACACCATTCTCGCAATTCTCTCCGTTCTCTGTCCTTTCATATCTATACCAGCCTTTCCGCCGCAAGAACAAAATTCTGCGCGCCAAATATTTTTTCCAGTTTGTCCAGCGTTTCGTCCTGCGCCGCGAAGAACATAGCGCTTCCGCTTCCGCACATTCCCCAGGCAAGAGCCCCTTCCCTGTCCGCAATGTCAAAAGCGGTATTGTACTCCGGATGCTCATAGAGAGCAGGGGCAAGAAAATCGTTCGGAAGAAGCCCTGCGCGGCCGTTCTGCGAAAGTTTTTTTACAATTCCAAACGCCTCAGCCGCAAAATCCGCGTCCTCAGGACAGAAATCCCCTCTGTACTCGTCAAGCTTCCTGTAAGCGGCAGGCGTTGACGAACTCCATTTCGGGAAAACGAGCAGCCACGGAAGCTTAATTTCTTCAGCAATCGGGGAAAGCTTTTCCCCTGCGCCTTCGGCGTAATTCAGCGTGTTGTCCTGAGCCAGCGTCAAAACGTCTGCGCCGAGCTTTGCAATCTCGTCCGACGTATAGGTCAGTCCGCAGTTTTCCTTAAGCCACACGAGCAGAGCCGCGGCGTTTCCGCTTCCGGCACCTATTCCGGAGCCCTGCGGATAACGCTTTGAAAGCTTAATTTCAAGCGGCGGGACGGAAATTTTCCGCGAAGCAGACTCAAGCACGGAATCAAGCAGATTTTTGCCCTGTATCTCCGCTCCTTCCACCGTTATGCTCCCTTTTCCGCTTTCCGCACGGCGCACGTCAAGCCGCTCCGCGCCCGCCTTCTTCCAAAAAACGGTGCGAAGCTCGTGATAACCGTCGGCTCTTCTGCCGAGTACGTGAAGTGTGAGATTTATTTTTACGGGACAGAACATTGCTCCAAACTTTCTTCTCAACAAAGCAATGCCCCCGTACGGGGCATCACTATGCAATCTTAATATATTTTTTCCCCTGTTTTGCAGAGGACAAGCTCAACGTCACGCGTCAGCAGGTCGGTGTAGCGGAAAGAAATAACCGTGTCCGTCTCCTCAAGATGAAGCGTGAAAAGGCTTGAATAGACAGCCTCAATAACGGCAACGTCGTCCTTCGACCTTCGTCTGCCGTTCGCCGCATGGTAGAAAACGCGTTTTCCGCAATGCTGACCGACAATATTCTTGAGCTCTTCCTGAGTCACAGCCATATACAAACCTGCCTCTGCACAGTCATAATACGGATATTGTACGCATAAACAGCCTAAAAGTCAAGAAATACACTGAATTTACACTCTGTTTGAAAATAAATGTAAGGGATTTTAACAAAACGTTCATTTATAAAAGCTTTCACCCGTAAAAGGGTTCTCTTTCAGACAAATGCCGCAAACAACCTGCAGTCTGAAGACTTTCTCAAGTACCGCAAAGCTGAACTGTCCTTTACAAGTGTTGCGAAGCGAAAGTGTCAGCCGTCAGCGTTGTTTGCAGCCAGCCTATAGCGTATAGCCTATAGCCAATAGCTCGTCTTCTAAACCAGTTCGGTCCAAATTCTGTTGGCAACTCTCATTCCCGCCTGTGTCAGCGCAATGCGCTCAGGCGTGACGGAATACAGCCCGCAGGGGAAATTTTCAAGCACGGACAATACGTACCTCTCCGCCGCTTCCCCGTATTTCGCGCGGTATTTTTCCCTGTCTATTCCCTCAGTCATACGGAGCTGAAGCACGGAAGCCTCCCTCGCGCCTGCATCGGGCTCAAGCTTTTCCCTGAAAACGACTGCGTTTCCCTTCTCCGCAACAAGAGCGCAGTATTCCTCAAAGCCGCTTTCGTTCGTACAGCGCACTCCGTCAAGATAACCGGAGGCTGAAATTCCGGTGCCGAGATAATCTCCGCCTCTCCAGTAATTCAGGTTGTGCCTGCTCTCTTTTCCCGAAAGCGCAAAGTTTGCAACCTCATACTGTACGTAACCTTGTTCAGGCAGATATTCCTGTGCAAAAAGATACTGCTCATACCCCTCAGGCAGTTCAAAACCGCGGGAAGCAAACGGCGTTCCTTCCTCAATCGTCAGCTGATAGAGCGAAATATGCGAAAGGCCGAGCTTTACGGCTGTTTCAAGCGTGCTTTTCCATTTTGAAAGCGTCTGTCCGGGAAGCCCGAACATAAAATCGGCGTTCACGGAAAAACTTGCCTCAACAGCGTTTTCAACCGCTTCAAGCGCGCGTTTTGAATCGTGCAGACGGCCGAGAAATTGCAGTTCTTCGTCGTCAAGGCTCTGCACGCCGAGACTGACGCGCGAAACGCCTGCGGACTTCCAGAACGAAAGCAGAGCCTTAGTCAGCGAATTCGGGTTCGCCTCAACGGTAAATTCCGTACAGGCGGACAAATCAATATTCTTTTCAATAATTTCAGAAAGCGTTTCCCATTGAGAAAGAGAAAGACAGGACGGCGTGCCTCCGCCTATGTAAAGCGTCCGCGCAGAAATGCCGCCTAGCTTCAAACGCCAAAAGGCAAGCTCGTCAGCGAGCCTGCCCAGGTAAAGTTCCTTTGCCCCGTTTCCCCGCGCATAGCTTGTGAATGCGCAGTACGGGCATTTTCTTTCGCAGAAAGGGATATGCAGATAGACGGAAAGCTCCGCCACGCCGTTATTTGTCCTCCGTTTTGGTGACATCCATAAAGGCGAGGAACGCTTCCTGCGGAATGGCAACGTGCCCGATCTGCTTCATGCGCTTCTTGCCTTCCTTCTGCTTTTCAAGCAGCTTGCGTTTGCGCGTGATGTCGCCTCCGTAGCACTTTGCGAGAACGTCCTTACGCACCGCCTTAATGTTCATGCGGACGATAACCTTCTTGCCGACAGCCGCCTGAATCGGAATTTCAAACAGCTGACGCGGAATAAGCTCCTTAAGTCTGCCGACAACGGCGTGTCCGCGCGTGTACGCCTGATCCTTGTGGCAGATAAACGAAAACGCGTCAACAGGCTCATCCTGAATAAGCATGTCAACCTTCACAAGCTCCTCCGCGCGGAAACCGATATGGTCGTAATCGAGAGACGCATAGCCGCGCGTGCACGACTTAAGCCTGTCGTTGAAATCAAGAATAAACTCCGCAAGCGGCATGTCGTAGGTAAGGCGGACGCGCTCAGGCGTAAGATAATCCATGCCGACGTACGTGCCGCGTTTCTCCTGGCAGAGCTTCATAGCCGCGCCGACGAAACTGTCCGGCATAAAAATCGAAAGCTTGATATACGGCTCGCGTATTTCCTCTATTCTGACGGTATCTGGGAAATCCGAAGGCCTGTGCGCCTCAATAACGCTGCCGTCCGTCAGGGCAATCTGATAGCTGACGTTAGGGGCGGTCGCGACAAGGTCAACACCGAACTCGCGGCTGAGACGCTCCTTTGAAATCTCCATGTGAAGAAGCCCAAGGAAACCGCAGCGGAAACCAAAACCGAGAGCTACGGAATTTTCAGGCTCAAAGAAAATTGACGAATCGTTAATGCTCAGCTTCTCCAAAGCGTCGCGAAGCTGATTTATATTCTCGCGCTCAACGGGGTAAAAGCCGCAGAAAACGACAGGCTTCACCTTGCGGTAGCCGGGCAGAGCCTGTGCGGCGGGACGCGCGCTGTCCGTAATCGTATCGCCGACGTGAGCCTCGTCAAGAGACTTCAGGCTTGCCGTAATATAGCCGACTTCCCCCGGGCCAAGGCTGTCAACCTTCTGCATCTGAGGCTTGAAAACGCCCACCTCGTCAATCAGGTAATCGCGCCCCGTAGCCATAAAATGCACCTGCTTGCCCGTGCGCAGAACGCCGTTCACAACGCGGACGTAGCAGATAATTCCGCGGTAATTGTCATAAACGGAATCAAAAATCAATGCCTGAAGCGGCGCATTCTCGTCGCCCGAAGGCGCGGGAACCTCTTTTACAATGCGTTCAAGCAGCTCGGGAACGCCCTCGCCCGTCTTTGCGCTGATATTCACGGCATCGGAAGCATCAATACCCACAATTTCGCGAAGCTCCGTCTTCACCTCGTCGGGATGAGCCGACGGCAAATCTATCTTATTCAGCACCGGAAGAATTTCCAAATCAAGGTCAACAGCGAGATAACTGTTCGCAACCGTCTGAGCCTCAACGCCCTGAGTGGCGTCAACAACAAGAACGGCGCCCTCGCACGCGGCGAGGGAACGCGAAACCTCGTAAGAAAAGTCAACGTGCCCCGGCGTGTCAATCAGATTGAGAATATAATCCTTCCCGTCCTTCGCGCGGTAATTCATGCGCACGGGGACAAGCTTAATCGTAATGCCGCGTTCGCGCTCCAAATCAAGCATATCCAGAAGCTGTGCCTGCATATTGCGTTTGTCAACCGTGCCCGTCTCCTCAAGCAGACGGTCGGCAAGCGTAGACTTGCCGTGGTCGACGTGGGCTATGATACTGAAATTCCTTATGCGCTCAAGATCCAAAACACTCAGCTCCTTAACGGCAATATTTTACAGCAAACGGCGGCAATGTGCAAAATGCAAACGGCTGAAAAATTTCCCCGACAATTTTTTTAAAAAAAACAAACTCTTTAACCCGTGTGATTGCAGGGCTTCGCAGGTTGCGTTTTTCTGAGTCCTTGCAAATACTGCGTTTGAAGGGGGTATTTTCAGGCGTAAAAATTTCGTTTTTTTGTATTTATTATAGTAGAGGGGTAAGAAGGATTTGGTTGTAGAACCGGCTGACGGCAGACGGCTGACGGCAAACTGCTAAATCATTTTTTGCTGACAGCTATCAGCCAACAGCTGACAGCGCGAGTGAAACGAGCAATACAGCGGCGCACAGCGCCAAATCCGGCGAGATCTTTCTGAAACGGCTGTAAGACCTGCCGAGGTCTGACCTTTCAGCCGTTTCTCGGCAGACGGATTTCGTTAAAATCACCTCTCACGCATTACGTAATGCGGCTCGAAACGGCGGTAAGCCCGTTGCTCTTCAGCTAAGG